>JBLHZD010000091.1:0-13010 GCA_047631095.1 Alphaproteobacteria bacterium | reverse complement strand
GAATTTACGCTAAGCCATTGAAATACCTGGTGGGCGCAACAGGGCTCGAACCTGTGACCCGCTGATTAAGAGTCAGCTGCTCTACCAACTGAGCTATGCGCCCCACCAAGGGGATGCGATATAGCAAAGTGCTTGGTGTTTGTCGAGGATGGCTTGTCACGTCATTGTTTTTTTGTTGATCCAATTTTCCAGTTGTACCACAGCAGGCCAAGCCTTTCGTGGAAGGCGTAGTATGTGTTCAGGCTGGCGCGGGCCGACGGCAGATACATCCACGGCACTGCATCGCCCATTGTGTGATAACCGGCGCCAAAGGGCTGAACATGCAGCCCGGCCTGTTCAAACACTCTTTTAGCGCGCGGCATATGCCAGGAATTCGTCACCAGATAAATCGTGTCAATATTATCTTTGCGTAACTGAGTCGCGCTGTTTTGCGCATTTTCATATGTCGTGCCGGCTTGCGTCTCCACCCATTTTACGGGGGTCTGAAATTCCACCGTTAAGACGTCGCGCATTAACTCGCCGATCGGCGTTTCGCCGTCCCGAGATCCGCCACCCGTCACGAGTATAGGTAATTTGGTTCGCCGGTGCAGCCGTGCGCCATATCTGAGTCTCATTAAGGTGAGTGAACCGACGGTTTCAGCTTCGCGGACCGGGCGAGAATACTCAACCCCTGCGCTGAGTATTACGATGGCCTGCGCTGGCTTATTCGTATCACCTGGTCGCGCGCCCGCGCGCTCCAACCCGATGAGCAGATAGGTACCCACCACCGGCGTCGAAAAAACATATAAAGCCGCAAGACCCAAAATGGCGAAGGTCGTTCCCGCACGGCGGCGCCAGCGGCGCAACATCAACCCCACCAGGATCAGCACAAAAAATGATGCGGGCGGAAGCAGCAGCGCCTTTAGAACGATGTAACCCATAAGTTCAGCGCGCTTCCTTGCCCGGCCGCCTAGACATCACGAACGCCGCCATGGCGGTCCATCGCGACATCTCGGTGGACATACACACTCATCAGCAACCCAAACCCACAAAGCAGCGTCACCATCGCCGTACCGCCATAAGAAATGAGCGGCAAGGGCACCCCGACCACGGGCACGACGCCCATGACCATCGCGATATTGATAAAGACGTACAGGAAGAAGGTCACGGTCACGCCCATGCCAACCAAACGGCCAAAATGGCTGGTGCTGCGCAACGATATCGCAACGCCGTATAGCAGAATAACGACATACAGACCCATCAGGCCGAGTCCGCCCGCCAGGCCAAATTCTTCCGCCAGCATCGTAAAGATAAAATCCGTATGCTTTTCTGGCAAAAAACTCAAATGGCTTTGTGTGCCTTTCAGGTAACCACGGCCAAACATGCCGCCAGACCCCAAGGCAATTTTCGACTGGAGTAGATTATACCCCGCGCCCAGAGGGTCACGTTCCGGTGACAGAAAGGTCAAGACACGGTCTTGCTGGTACGACCTGAGAAACGGCCAGGCGGCGGGCGCCGCAACAAGGGCGGACACGACAACAACCAGAAATTTCCACAGCCGAACGCCCGCCATGAAGAAAATCGCGCCGCCGCCAACCAACAACAACAGAGCCGTACCCAAATCAGGTTGACGCATCACCAGCGCCACCGGCGCCAACACCATCAGTAACGGCACCAGCAAATATTGCAGGCGCCCGACATCCGACAAATTCAAGGAATGAAAGTAACGCGCCAACGCAAGAACAAGGGCGAATTTCATAATTTCGGATGGTTGCAAATGCATAAATTTTAAATCGATCCAGCGTTGTGCGCCCATCCGCACCGCGCCAAAAACCTCCACCGACGCCAGAAGCGCCAATGCGCCAGCGTAGAAAAAATAAGCGAACTTTAGCCAAACCCGAATGCTGACCAAGGCGATTACGATCATCAACACCATGCCCAACGCCAGCCGGATCGCCTGACGCGACGCCCAGGGCTCCCAGGATCCGCCAGCAGCGGAATACAGCATTCCCAGTCCGGCGCCAGATACGATCAGCAGGAGTAGAATCAAGCTCCAGTTCAGTTGCCATAGCTTCCCCAGCACGCTGAAATTCAGGGCTTCAGAACGCTGCGCCATCAATCCTGCCTCTTATCGGCAATCGCGGTTTTGTCAAAGGGCGCAGGCCGGGCGGGTCGCGATGATTGAAAATTTTGCGCCGCCATCAAGATGTCCCGGGCGATGGGCGCTGCGACACTGGATCCGCCCCCGCCATGTTCCACGACCACCGACACCGCATATCGCGGCGCCTGTACGGGCGCATATCCGACAAACAGGGCGTGGTCTCGTTCCCGCCAAGCCAACTCCTTGTTTTTCAGAACGCCCTTTTTTCGCTCAGCGACAGAAATACGCCGTACCTGAGCGGTACCCGTTTTCCCCCCCATCGCCAATGCGGGTTCGGAAATGCGCGCCTTGTAGGCGGTGCCGCGCGGATTGTTGACCACGGAATCCAGCGCGCTCGCCACGGCTCGTAGTATCGCGGGAGAATATCCTATGGATCCTGGCTCATCCAATTCCGATGGTGGCGCGCCGTCATTCCACTCAACGCCACCGTCATCAACTGCCTTGCGAAGTCTGGGGCGAATGGCCCGGCCGCCATTGATCACGCGCGCCATCATCACCGCCAATTGCAACGGTGTCACCAACACGAACCCTTGGCCGATCGCGCTGATTAGTGTTTCGCCGCGGCGCCAACCTCTGCCAATCACCGCCTTTTTCCACGCGCGTGTCGGAATAAGGCCCGGTTTTTCGCCATCAATATCAACGCCAAGACGTTCGCCCAACCCAAGACGCCGCGCCGCTTCCGCGATTTTGTCGATGCCAAGTTTTAACGCGATATTATAGAACCACGTATCACAAGATTCCCGCATGGCGTCGATCATCGACATTTCGCCGTGACCATACCTTTTCCAGCAGTGAAATTTTTGTTTGCCAAGCGTCACTTTGCCAGAACAGAACACGTTGTAATCGGGCGAAATCCCCGCTTCCAACGCCGCCAGCATAACGGCGATTTTGAAAGTTGAGCCCGGCGCAAATTGACCCGACACCGCCTTGTTCGTCAGCGGCGCCAGAGGGTTATTGACCAACCCCTGCCACTCGGCGTTGCTCAGGCCTTCGTTGAACGCATTTGGGTTAAAGCTGGGTGTCGAGACCATCGCCAGAACATCCCCGTTGCGCACGTCCAGGACAACGGCGGCGGCGCTTTTCTCGCTCGCCAGGCGTTCGGCGACTGTCACTTGAAGGCTAGCGTCGATGGTCAGGTCTATACGCTGGCCCGCCTGTCCCTCACGTCGGCGTAATTCACGAATGACCCGGCCAATGGCGTTAACCTCGACTTCACTGGTGCCAGCACTGCCGCGCAACGCGAGGTCATGACGTTTTTCCATGCCGCGCTTCCCAACGCGAAATCCCGGCAACTCCAGCAAGGGGTCGCCGGTGCGCCCGCTTTCACTGACTGCGGAGACATAACCAAGAATATGGGCGGCGACAGCGCCGTGCGGATAAAACCGTGAAAGGCCAACATCGATATTGACCCCTGGAAGCTCCGTCGCGTTGACCTCCAGGCGACTGACGTCAGACCAACTAAGTCCATCGCGAACCGTAATTGGCACAAAGGCGCGGCGGCGTTTGGCGTCGCGACGAACCCGGCGTCTATCCCGGTCGCCAATCTCGATTAACCCCGACAACCGACGTAGAATATCGTCGATATCCCCCGCTTGCTCAGGAATAACGACCAGTCGGTAATTTTGCACATTGATCGCCATCGGTTCGCCAAACCGGTCGATGATATACCCCCGCGGTGGCGGTAAAAGGCGCAGATTGATACGATTCTCGTCCGCCAGCGTTCGGTAACGATCCGCCTGTAATATCTGCAAATAGTACATTCGCGCCCCGAGGACGGAGAGCAAAGCAAACTGACCGCCAACCATTAAGGCGGTCCGGCGGGAGAACATCCGCTCGCGTGTTTTATCGGCGCGCATTCAGTCCCGCCTCGGCAGTACGCGGTGCATCTGACTAAACAGCCAGGCGACCGGCGGGTAAAACATCACCGTGGCGAAATATTCAAATATCGCCGGTCGCGGATGGACCATGGTTTCGCTCACCGTCAGCACGAGCAGCCAACTCAGAACAAGCGCGACGGCGCTAATCGAAATGAACCCGAACCAGACCACCAGAAATGATTTTCCATAGAAAAACTGACGTTGCGTCACACAAACGCCAAAAATAGCCAGCAACACCACCGTATTTAGCCCCATCGGGGTGCCTGACAGCACATCCTGCAACAGGCCAATAGCGAAAACCGCCGTCGCGGGTAAAAGATCAGCGCGATGCAAAGACCAGTAATAGACGGCCATCGGCGCTAAGGCCGGCATGATATAAGAGGCGCCAGGCAGGCGTGTCGGCGTCACGCTGATCAGGACAAAGATCACCGTGATCAATATCGGCGTCAGATTCCGCGCGAAAAAATCAAGTCTGTGCCAAACCGTGATTTTCACGCCTGGCGCTCCTCAGTGGGAATATTTTGCATCTGAAACACCCCAAAACGGGCCGTGAAACCGTGTAATTTCAATTACTCGCGTGACGCTCGGTCACTTTCGATCATGCCCTCGAGGCCAAAATCCATGATGCGAACAAATTCCAACCGATCCACCGCAACAAAGCCTCGCACCCGAACGCCCGCCTCCCCAACCGACGCCACAACGCCAATCGGAAGCCCGGACGGGAAGACGCCGCCGCGCCCGGACGTGATGACCCTGTCGCCTACAGAGACCGGCGCATTGGCGGTTAAATACTCCACGCGAGACAGAGGCGAATTATCCCCGGCCAGAATTGCATGATTGCGCGCCCGGCCCACAGTCACCGGGATGCGGCTGTTCAAATCGTTCACCAACAAAACACGCGACGCGCGGTAACCGACATCGGCAATCCGCCCGGTCAACCCTTCGCCGACAATCACCGGCAATCCTTTTCGTACGCCATCACGCGAACCGGCGTTTACGAGAATACTGCGAACGTAAGCGCCGCCGGAATCCGCAATCACGCGTGCGGAGATATAAGACGCCGGGTCATCGGGCACAAACCGCAATAAATGTCGGAACTGTTCATTTTCGACCGCCAGCACCGTGGCGGCGGCGCGCCATTGTAGCAAACGGGCGTTTTCCTGGCGCAGCGTCGCGTTTTCAGATGTCAGGTTCACCAATCGTCTGGCTTCTTCAACGATGGACGCCGCTGTCGCGACGGGTCGAGACATAGCGTCCAGGATCGGTGCAACGGAATCAGTGACATTCATACGGGCGCGTTCAAAAATTCGAGGGTCCGCCTTGCCCACCATCAGGACCCCGCCCGCCGCGCCAAGCAGAATCAGAAAGGCGAAACGTTGCGCCAACGCCCGGATGGGCATTGTGATACGGGCGATGGCGTCGCGCCGTGTAATCAAGGCTCACTCCCTCAGAATCTTACATTCCCGCGGACCGTTTAATACGCGCTCACCAGAACGTTTCGCAGCGTCTTCATTTCCTCCAGACAACGCCCCGTGCCCAACGCAACACAGGACAAGGGGTCATCCGCAATCGAGACCGGCAGTCCCGTCGCGTGCCGTAATACGAAGTCGAGATTGCCCAGCAAAGCGCCACCGCCCGTCAGAACAATCCCTTTATCCACAATATCAGCGGCCAGTTCCGGCGCCGTGTGCTCCAAGGCCACTTTCACCGCCTCGATAATCGCGCTTACCGGCTCGGACAGGCTTTCCGCAATTTGCCGTTCGCTGATCATCAGTTCCTTGGGCACGCCGTTCATCAGGTCGCGGCCCTTGATCTCGATGACCGCGCCTTCGCCATCTTCCGGCGGACAGGCGGTGCCAATTTCCTTTTTGATGCGCTCTGCGCTGCCTTCGCCAACCAGAAGGTTATGGTTGCGCCGGATATAGGCGATGATGGCTTCGTCCATCTTGTCGCCGCCAACCCGCACGGAGCGGGAATACACAATGCCGCCCAGGGACAAAACGGCGACTTCCGTCGTGCCGCCGCCAATATCCACAACCATGGATCCTGTCGGTTCGGTCACCGGCAGCCCGGCGCCAATCGCCGCCGCCATCGGTTCTTCAATAAGAAATACGCGGCGCGCGCCCGCGGCGTTCGCTGAATCTTCAATCGCGCGGCGCTCCACCGCAGTGGAGCCTGACGGCACACAGACAATAACTTGCGGACTCGCGAAACTGCGTCGGTTGTGAACCTTGCGAATGAAATGTTTGATCATCTCTTCCGCAACGTCGAAATCGGCGATAACGCCATCGCGCAAAGGCCGGATCGCCTGAATATTGCCGGGGGTGCGCCCCAGCATCATCTTCGCCTCGTCGCCAACCGCGAGCACTTGCTTGCGACCCTTCATCTCCGCAATCGCAACCACGGATGGTTCGTTCAGGACAATCCCTCGTCCTTTGACATAGACCAGAGTGTTCGCCGTCCCGAGATCAATGGCCATATCTGCGGACAGCATGCCGAGAAGTCTTGAAAACATTATGCTTAACCCGCTGGGAAAATTGTAATTACGCCAATTCGCACGATCTGTGCTTCCTTCAATTAAAACCTTTGACGTTGAGGGGCGCCGCACCCTCCCGCCGAGGCATACAAATATTCTCTACGCCTTTCAAGGCGCGCCGCAACTCGAATTTATCAAGCCGGGCTAAGGTGTTATTACAATGTCGATCCGTCAGTGTAATACGTCAGACAGTATTCAATTCGTACTATAAGTCCAAATTAAGAGATAAGGGAAGAGATGATTGCGTACTAATTGTAAATTAAGGCATTTTTAAGTTTGGCGACTGTCTTTTTATTAAAAACCAAATAAAACTTTTCCCCAAAATAAAACGCCGCAGCGCATTTGCGCCACGGCGTTCCATATACGGACTTTTTTGGAAAATTAGTTCTTGGACTTATCGACCATCGCATTTTCCGCAATCCACGGCATCATGCCGCGCAGACGTGCGCCAACTTCCTCAAGCGCATGTTCGCCAGACATCCGGCGTTCCGCCTTCAAGCGCGGTTGACCCGCATTGCATTCGTTCATCCAGTTGGTAACGAACTTGCCGGTTTGAATGTCTTTCAGAATACCGCGCATGGATTCTTTGGTAGCTTCCGTCACAACGCGCGGGCCGCTTTCATAATCACCGAATTCCGCCGTATTGGACACGGAATAACGCATATTCGCCATGCCGCCTTCATAGATCAGATCGACGATGAGCTTCACTTCATGGACGCATTCGAAATACGCCATTTCCGGCGCATAACCCGCCTCGACCAATGTTTCGAACCCGGCCTGAATCAACGACGTCAATCCGCCGCACAACACAGCCTGTTCACCAAACAAATCGGTTTCACATTCTTCCTTGAATGTTGTCTCGATGATGCCTGCGCGCCCGCCGCCAATGGCGCTTGCGTAGGACAGACCGATGTCATGGGTGTTGCCGGAAGCGTCCTGGTCAATCGCCAACAGGCAAGGCACGCCCGCGCCGCGCTCATACTCGGAACGAACCGTATGGCCCGGGCCTTTTGGCGCAATCATGAACACGTCGAGGTCAGTGCGCGCTTCAATCAGGTTGAAATGGATGCTCAGGCCATGCGCAAAGGCGATCGCGGCGCCCGGCTTCATATTGGGCGCGAGATCACTCTTATAAAGATCGCGTTGAATTTCGTCCGGCGCTAGCACCATAACGACATCAGCCCATTTGGCGGCGTCCGCGGGGGCCATAACCTTGAACCCGGCGCCTTCGGCTTTCGCCACGGAGCCAGAATCCGGCCGCAACGCGACAACGAGTTCGGTCGCGCCGCTGTCACGCAAATTCATCGCGTGCGCATGGCCTTGACTGCCATAGCCGACGATGACGACTTTCTTGCTCTTGATCAGGTTTACATCAGCATCACGGTCATAATACACACGCATGGGATCGTTTCCTTATTTCCTAACGATTTCAGACTTTGGGTTCAGTTTCATTCAAAATTTAATTCGGTGTGGGCCTTTTAAAGGACCTTGGAGCCTCGGGCAATGGCGACCACGCCGCTGCGGGCGACTTCCACCTCGCCCAACGCACGCATCAGTTCGATAAAGGACTCGGTTTTATCCTTCCGCCCGGTTAACGAAAAGACAAAGGAGTCAATCGTCGTATCAGCCACCTTGGCGTAAAAAATATCGGCGATGCGCAGTGACTCCCGACGATTGGGCCCCGACGCGACGACTTTGACCAACGCCAGCTCCCGCTCAACATGGGGCCCTTCAGCGGTTAAATCATGCACCAGCGCGACCGGCACCAACCGGTTCAACTGCGCCTTGATCTGTTCAATAATCATCGGCGTGCCGGATGTGACGATGGAAATCCGCGAAACGCCCTCATCCGCCGTCACCGGCGCAACCGTCAGACTTTCGATATTGTATCCCCGACCTGAAAACAGACCGGTGACGCGCGCAAGTACGCCGGGTTCATTCTCGACCAGCACGGCGATTGTATGGCGCTCTGATATGTCCATGTTCTTTTCCTATATTCGCATGTCGCCAAACCGGCCCTATTGTCGTATTTCGCCCAAAAGGCGAGATCCTGTATTTGGCGCGCCCCGACACAGCGGAGCAGATGGAGAGAGGCGTGATCGCGCTTTAAACCAGCACCATGCCTTTTTCTGATACCGCGCCTTCCGTGGTGGCGCCGGGCCCAAACAGCATTTCATTATGCGCCGCGCCAGAGGGGATCATCGGGAAACAATTTTCCGTCTTATCGACGCGCACATCCGCGATTACGGCTTTATCCGTTGCAAGCATCTCGTCGATAAGGCCATCGAGTTCGCTCATCTTGTTTGCCCGCAGCCCGACAGCGCCGAAGCTTTCCGCCAGCTTAACAAAATCGGGCAGCGCCTCGGAATAAGTTTCCGAATAACGACCCCCATGCAGCAATTCCTGCCATTGGCGCACCATGCCCATATATTCGTTATTCAAAATAAATATCTTGATCGGCAGTCGGTACTGCGCCGCCGTCGCCATTTCCTGGATATTCATCAAAATGGACGCTTCGCCCGAAATATCGACAACCAGGGATTCCGGATGCGCTATCTGGACGCCAACCGCCGCCGGCAAACCATATCCCATCGTGCCCAACCCGCCGGACGTCATCCACCGGTTCGGCTCTTCAAACTTGTAATGTTGCGCCGCCCACATCTGGTGTTGGCCGACCTCGGTCGTGATATAGGTGTCGCGATCCTTGGTCCTCTCATAAAGACGCTGGATGGCGTATTGCGGCTTAATGATCGTGTCCGACGCCGCATAGCTAAGTGAATTCCGGCTACGCCACTGTTCAATCTGTTTCCACCATTGGTCATGCGCCTTGGTATCCGGCTTAATTCCCTTGGCGTCCCACAAATTCAACATGTCTTCGAGAACATGCGCGACGTCGCCGATTACCGGCAAATCCACCGCCACATTTTTATTGATCGAGGACGGGTCAACATCGATGTGAATTTTTTTGGCGTTCGGCGCAAAGGCATCCAGGCGGCCGGTCACCCGGTCGTCGAACCGCGCGCCAACGCACAGAATCAAATCACAGCCATGCATGGTCATGTTGGCTTCATACGTACCATGCATGCCCAGCATACCCAGGAAATGCGGATCCGAAGCCGGAAACGCACCCAGCCCCATCAACGTCAATGTGCACGGGAACCCCGTCATGCGGACCATTTTGGTCAACAGCTCATGCGCGCGCGGTCCGGAATTTATGACCCCACCGCCCGCGTAGATGATTGGCTGCTTCGCCGCCGCCATCATTTCGACCGCCGTCTCAATCGCCGTCGGCTCCGCCTTGAGTTGCGGCTTGTAGGTCTTGTGCTCGATATGCGGCTTCATTTCATAGTCGCCTTCGGCGAACTGGATGTCCTTTGGCAGATCGATCACGACAGGACCCGGCCGCCCGCTGCGCGCCAGGTAGAACCCCTCATGTAACGTGTCCGCCATATCGGCGATGTCCTTGACCAGGTAATTATGCTTAGTGCAAGGGCGCGTGATGCCCGTGGTGTCGCATTCCTGAAACGCGTCATTACCAATGAGATGCGTCGGCACCTGACCTGTCAGGCAAACAATGGGGATTGAATCCATCAAGGCGTCGGTCAAACCGGTGACGGCGTTGGTCGCGCCGGGGCCCGACGTCACCAGAACGACGCCAACCTTGCCGGTCGAGCGCGCATACCCTTCCGCCGCATGCACTGCGCCGCCTTCCTGGCGCACCAGGACATGACGCAGTTTGTTTTGTTTGAACAAGGCGTCATAAATCGGCAGGACGGCGCCGCCCGGATACCCGAACACAACCTCGACACCCTGATCGACAAGCGCGCGGATCACCATTTCCGCTCCAGTCATCCGTTCGCGCGCGCTTTCTTCCGCCATTGTCTTATCCTTTCCGTCCACTCTTTCGCATGCGTGCGACATCGTCCGCACAATCACACTCTAAATTTAACTCACTTTATGGTCGGCGTTTCGTCTGGCACAACTGTTTGTCGCGAACTTCGCCGCGCCAAAAAACAACAAATACGCCAGCAGCCAAGGTTTTCCGCCGAACGGCGCGGACCATAGGGGCTCAATTATCCAGGGTCAACCGTTTTTGACGAATAAACGAAAAGATTTTTGTGTTACATTTTTGCGAATATTTCTCATTTATGTCTATTTGAGAAATATAATTACCGCGAATCCATGTCATTTGACGTTTTGCATAGCGCCGCGTCGCAATTTGCGCCTTTTCAATCGCCGCGGCTAAATCCATCGCGCCTTCATTGTAGGCCTGAAACTGGGGAACACCCAACGCTTTCAACAGCAGTGCGTCGCGCAAGGACGGTCCCGCGCCGGCGCCCTGTTCCTCCGCTTTCGTAATCCGCGCGAAGACGGCGGCGACGTCCTCAACCACACCCTGCGCAACCATCTGGAGCAATCGTTCGTTGCAGGCGGCGTATAAAACGTCGCGCGGCGGCGTGATCAGGATCGTTGCAAAGCGAAGGCCCGGCGGCGGCCCGGATTTGGGCGCCGCCTGCCATTGCGCCAGAGACCGTCCGGTCGCCGCCAACACTTCCAACGCGCGCAAGGTGCGTTGCTGGTCGGCGGGCTCCAGGCGCGCCGCCATCACGGGATCCTTTTCCAACAATTCCGCACGCATCGCCGCCTGGCCGCGCGCCTCAAACGCCTGGCGCACCGCCTGACGCACAGCGGCGGGTATTTCAGGGATCGGCGACAGGCCCTCCAGCAGCGCCTTTATGTACAGGCCCGAACCACCGCATAAAACCGGAAGGCGGCCCGCCTGACGGGCGGCTTCAATCTCCACAATCGCCATGTCCCGCCAGCGCGCCGCCGAGCATGTTTCACCCAGCTCCAGCACCCCATAAAGACGGTGGGGAACCGCGCCCATCTCAGCGGCGGTCGGGCGCGCCGTCAAGAGGGGCAGATCCTTATAGAGTTGCATACTGTCGGCGTTTATGACGACGCCATTGAACTCTCGCGCGATCGCCAACGCGGCGGCGGATTTTCCACTCGCCGTGGGGCCAGCGACGACAATCACGGGAATATCGGTTTCACAGAGACTATCGGGTTCGTTGGGCATATCTTTATTGCGTGTCATGTCGCCGCAGGATACAGAATGCGACCTTATGGACAACATTCTTACACTCATCGCCAATCCGCAGCGTCGCGACCTTGACGCCGCACCTATCGAAACGGCGCTCGCCGCGCTGAAAAGCGCCAACGCCACCGTGGCGGCGCCGGTCTGGCTAGCGTCTGGCGTCGCCGTCGACGCGCCATTTTCAAACTTATCCCCGGAACAGGCGCAGGGCGTGGTCAAGCAAGCGCTGTCCGGCGCGCCGTTCGATGTCGTGGCGCAGCCCGTAGCCAACCGGCGCAAACAATTGCTGGTGGCCGACATGGAATCCACCATCATCGAAAACGAGATGCTGGATGAACTGGCCGTCGAAATTGGCGCCAGCGCCGAAATCGCCGCCGTCACCGCGCGCGCCATGAACGGCGAACTGGATTTCGACGATGCGTTACAGGCGCGCGTCGCGCTTTTCGCCGGGCTGGAGGCGGCGGCGCTGGAACGCGGCATGGCGAAAATTCGTATTATGCCCGGTGCGGAATCTCTTGTGCGCACCATGCGCGCGAACGGCGCCTATTGCGCGCTCGTCTCCGGCGGGTTCACCTATTACACCAGCGAAATTTGCAACCGCATCGGGTTCGATATCGATCAGGCCAATATTCTTGAGGTCGAAGGCGGCGTCATCAAGGGAACCGTCACCAAACCCATATTAGGCCGCGACGCCAAACGCGACGCCTTAAACCGGTTTTGCACAGAGCTGAACATCACCACGGCGTCCGCCATGTGCGTGGGCGATGGCGCGAACGATCTGGCGATGTTGGCCGCCGCAGGTGCCGGTGTTGCGTTTCACGCCAAACCAATCGTCGCCGAGCAGGCCCGCATCAATATCGACAATGGCGACTTGACCGCGCTGCTCTACCTTCAGGGTTACCGGCAAAGCGAATTCGTCTAGAGAAAATCCCGAGCAGACGAAATCGTCTGCGACGACGATTTGCGCTAGATCTTGAGATACAGAGCGGAGCCTAAATCAGGATTGCGCTTCCGGTCGCGGCAAGACGAAGACGACCGCATTGGCGGCCAGCATGATCGCGGCGATAACATAAAAAACCTCGCTCAACCCATAAGCGTCCGCCACCGCGCCGCCGATCAGCGGCATCAACACCGACAATCCCGCCTGCGTACCGAACAGCATGCTGGTCGCCGACCCGCGCACTTCCGGCGGCGCCATATCCATCATCCAGCTATGGATAACCGGGCGCACAGCATACAATACAAACCCCAGCACCGACACCGCCGTCACATAGACTGTTGCGTTGGTGACAAAGGTCAGCCCAGCCACAATCAGCGTCGTCGCGGCCAGCCCGCCCATCACCACCGGACGACGGCCAA
>JBLHZD010000090.1:0-13099 GCA_047631095.1 Alphaproteobacteria bacterium | reverse complement strand
AATGCGATTCCAACTGCGAACGCGGCAGCGATTTTTTTTGCTCGTGTCATGCTGATGACTAAGTCCTGTTTCTGATTAACAAGCGCTGCGTCCTACACAACGTCGGGCCAGGCTATTCTTTTCGGCGAATAATGGGCGTCTGGCCTGAATTTGCTGGTTTACCCAAGGCGGCGTTTTCCCGGATCCGACGCGATTCGCCTTTAGCGTCGATGATGCTGGCTTCCGTCTTTTGGGCTGTTGTCTTTTGTTCTTTCCAGAACAACAGCTTATCGACCAATCCGTCCGAGGCTTCGTCGGCGGCGCCGGTGGATTCCTTATTGACCGTCTGGCGAATAATGGGATCAACGCCCAGCGCGCCGGACCGTTTCAGCAAAGCGACTTCACTGTCGGAACGGCCTTGTTGCTGGCTCTGCGCCCTGTTTCGCGCCGCGCGTCGTACGGAACTTTTTGGTTTCGACGTTTTCTTTTCTGAGGAAAGCAAACTGCCTTTGGCGTCGTCGCGGGCGGAAACAGCCTGTGGCCGTTGCGCACCGACGCGAGGCGGGCGTAGTCCATAGTCGGGCGGCAACGCCAACGGCGCTCGTTTGACGACCGAAAATTCATCGGGCGCCGCTTTTTCATATCCCAGGATACGGCCTACTTTTGAATCGCCGCCGCAGCTCGCAAGCGATCCGACCAGCGCCAGACTTAGGCTCAGGAAGACCCAGTTTGAAAATGTGCTTAAGGATACTCGTTTGTCGTCGCGCATGGTTCGCAGCACCTCACCTTTCGGATTACGCCTGCAATTTCATCGACAGACGCTTAATACAGGCCATTGTTACTTGGTTTCTGTGCGACCGGCAATCAAGCTCTCTGCAAGAAGAAAAATGACGCCGCAGGTTATGGCGGAATCCGCAAGGTTGAAGGCGGGAAAATGGGTCCCGTAGGCATGGAAATCCAGAAAATCGACAACGCCGCCATGAAACAGCCGGTCGATGACATTGCCAACCGCGCCGCCGAGAATGACGCCCGCCGCGCGCGCGGTAAAGCACGTTTCCGCCTGGCGAATCCAGAAAATCAACACCACCGAAATACCCGTCGCCAGCGCGATGAGGAGCGGCTGGGCCCAGGGTGAATCGCTGCCCAAAAGACCGAAACTGACGCCCCGGTTGAAGGTCAGCACGATGTTAAAAAAGGGTGTGACGTCCAGAATCCGCGGCGGATTCATGACGTCCAGCAAGATCCACCATTTAGACGCTTGATCCGCAACGGCGATCAGGAACGCGGGAAGGAGGCCAATGCGCAGCATCAAATACGCGGCGTCATTTTTGCCAAGCATCGCGCGAGAGAACAGCATCGCGCAACAGGCTCGGCTCGGACGTCAGATCGCTCATTCCGCCGCTGCTTTTGGGCTGTGAAGCACATCGGCGCATCGATTGCAGATATCGGGTTGGTCCGGGTTTGCGCCAACTTCGGGCAGAACCCGCCAACAGCGTTCGCATTTTTCGCCGTCGGCCTTGCGCACGACGACGGTGACGCCGTCGACATCGTCCAGCGTGAAGGCGTCGCCGGGCGCGGCGCCTTCGATCAAATTCAACGCAGATGTAATGGCCAGTTCGGCCGTGTCGATGTTGTCGAACATCGCCTTGTCGTCGGCGTTCAGATAAACATCCGCCTCGGCTTGCAGGCTGGAGCGAATGGTTTTGTTCGCCCGTTCAATTTCAATGGCGCCCGTGACCACGCGACGGATGGCGCGCACCCGCGTCCATTTCTCCGCCAGCGCGTCGTCGTTCCAATCCGCTGGAATATCGGGAAATTGGCGTAGATGGACGCTATTGTCGGGCGTGTCGCCGGTGCGCGACAGCCAGGCTTCTTCGGCGGTGAAACACAAAATTGGCGCAAACCAGGCGGTCAGGCAATTGAAGATCGCATCCAGGACGGTCAACGTTGCGAGGCGGGTTTTTGACTCCAGCCCATCGCAATACAGGCTGTCCTTGCGGATATCGAAATAAAACGCCGAAAGGTCGACCGCGCAAAAATCATGAAGTTCGCGGAACATGCGGTGAAAATCATACGCCGCGCAACTGGTGCGCACGACTGAATCGAGTTCGCCCAGACGGTGCAGAACCCAGCGCTCCAGCTCCGGCATATCGGCGGGGGCGACGCGCTTGGACTCTTCAAACCGACCCAGATTGCCCAGCAACCAGCGCAGGGTGTTGCGCAGGCGCCGATAAGCGTCGATCAGCCGTTTGATGATTTCTGGACCGATCTTCAAATCTTCGGAATAGTCCGACGCGACCACCCAGAGCCGCAAGGTTTCGATGCCATATTGATTGGCGATCTTTTGCGGCTCGACGACATTGCCCAGTGATTTGGACATTTTGCGGCCGTCTTCGGCCATGACGAAGCCGTGGGTCAGCACCGTATCATAGGGCGCGCGACCGCGTGTGCCGCAGGATTCCAGTAAAGAGGAATGAAACCAGCCGCGATGCTGGTCGGAGCCTTCGAGGTAGAGCGAGGCGGGCCATTGCAGGTCGTCGCGCTGCTCCAGCACAAAACTGTGGGTCGATCCGGAGTCGAACCAGACATCGACGACATCGGTGACCTTTTCGAAATTCGCCGGATCGTGATCAGGGCCGAGAAACCGTTCGGGCGGGCTGTTGTACCAGGCGTCCGCGCCTTCTTCGGCAAAGGCGTCGGCGGTCCGGTCAATAACGGATTGATCGCGGAGCGGCTCGCCCGTGCGTTTGTCGACAAAAACCGGGATCGGCACGCCCCAGGCGCGCTGGCGTGAAATACACCAGTCTGGCCGTTTTTCGACCATCGAATACAGCCGGTTGCGGCCGCTTTCAGGCACAAACCGCGTATCGTCGATGGCGCCCAGCGCGGTTTTCCGCAGATCGTTCGTCTCCATGGAAATAAACCATTGCGACGTATTGCGGAAAATCAACGGCGCTTTGGAGCGCCATGAATGGGGGTAGCTGTGGCGGATTGAGCCCTTCGCCAGCAATGCGCCGCATTCGTCGAGAAGGCGGATCGTATTGCCGCTGGCGTTGCCTTCCTTGCCGTCTTCAGTGAGGACGCGCTTGTCCTCGAACATGGGTACGCCCGGATAATAGGTGCCATCCTCCGCAACGGTGCGTGGCACTTCCAGCCCATAGCTGACGCCGAGCACGAAATCATCCGCGCCATGACCCGGCGCGATATGCACGAATCCGGTGCCCGCATCGTCGGTCACATAATCTGCATTCATCATAAGAACGTCAAAATCATATCCCTGACCGCGCCACGGATGGGCGAACAGGTCGCCTTCCAGCGCGTCGCCCTTAACGGTTCCGATGACGTCGTGCTTGGTGACGCCGGCTTTGTCCATAACGGTCTGGACAAGTGCTGTGGCCATCGCGAGGCGTTCGCCAACGCGCGCGCGCGATTTTTCGTCGATTTCGGAGACTTCCAGAATCGTATAGTCAAATTCCGCATGGCAGGCGACGCCGCGATTGCCGGGAATTGTCCACGGCGTCGTCGTCCAGATCACGATGGACGCGCCTTCCATATCCGGCGTCGCAGTCTTCACAACCGGAAAACGCGCCCAGATCATCGGCGATTTGTGATCCATATATTCGACTTCGGCTTCGGCCAGCGCGGTTTTTTCCACCACGGACCACAACACCGGTTTGGATCCTTTGTATAGCCCGCCATTCATCAGGAATTTGCCGATTTCGCGCGCAATTTGCGCTTCCGCCGCAAAGTCCATGGTCAGATACGGATGACCCCAATCGCCCAACACGCCCATGCGCTTGAATTCCTCGCGCTGGATGTCGATCCAATGGGCGGCGAATTCCCGGCACTCGGCGCGGAATTCGTTGATGGGAACCTCGTCCTTGTCCAGACCGGCGGCGCGGTATTTTTCTTCGATTTTCCATTCGATCGGCAGACCGTGGCAATCCCAGCCGGGCACGTAATTAGCGTTGCGCCCTTGCATCTGTTCGGATCGGTTGATGACGTCCTTCAGAATTTTGTTCAGCGCGTGACCGATATGCAGGTGGCCGTTGGCGTAGGGTGGACCATCATGCAGGATAAAGGGCTCGCAATCCGCCGATTGGGCGCGCAGTTTCCCCCATAAATCCATGGATTCCCAACGCGCCAGAAGTTCCGGTTCGCGCTGCGCCAATCCCGCTTTCATGGGAAAATCGGTGTTTGGCAGAAAGACGGTGTCTTTATAATCCGCGCTCATTGCACGGTCTCCAATCTCGGTAAAATTCGGTGGGCCGATTCTTGTGGCGGGAAACTAGGCAGAGCCATGGATTTGGTCAAGTTATGGGTGTTTGGTCAAGTTGTGGGTGTTCGGTCAAGTTGCTGTTTGGTCAAGCGGAGCCTGGATTTTCGAACAGGACGCGCCTTTTTGCTCACGACGCGCCCGCTGCGCGCACCCGCAATATTCGTCGTGCATTGGCGCTGTCTTCCGCAATTTGCGCCTTCAGTGCGTCCAAACCATCGAATTTTTTCTCCGGCCGTAAATATTCGATAAAAGCGACGCGCAGATTCGACCCATATATATCGGTGTTGAAATCGAACAAATGGGTTTCCAGTAAAACGGTTTTCCCATCGACGGTGGGACGGTTGCCAAAATTGGCGACGCCGTCGCGCCACTCAAACCCGGTCTCCGTCTCCAACCCGGCGCGGATGGCGTAAACGCCCATCGCCGGGCGCAAATACCCATCGAGCTCAAGATTGGCGGTGGGGAAGCCCAGTTGGCGGCCTCGTTGGTCGCCTGGCTGCACGCGCCCTTCAATTTCAAACGGACGCCCCAGCATCGCGGCGGCCTGGCCCGGTTTGCCGGCAATCAGCATTTCGCGGATATGGGTGGAGGAAAACACTTCCGAATCCGCGGTGGCGACGGGCTCGATCACTTGCAGCTTATAACCGCTCGCGGCGGCGGCTTGTTCCAGAAACGCCGCGTCGCCGCCGCGTTTGTTGCCAAAGCGAAAATCGTATCCGACGACAAGATCGCGAACCCCCAAACCGTCGACGATGACATTCTGGACAAACGCTTCGGCGGTCAGGCTGGAAAGGGATTCATCGAAATTCAGGACGACAAGCGCGTCAACGCCCAGCGCCTCAATATGATGCGCCTTGTTGCGAAACGAGGTTAGTCGGAAGGACGGGTCATGGGGCCTGAAAAAGCTGCGCGGATGCGGCTCGAAGGTAAGGACGATCAGCGGCGCCGAGCGCGCGCGCGCCAACTCTGCGCCTGCGCCAATGACGACTTGATGGCCCCGGTGAACGCCATCGAAATTTCCCATCACGACGACGCCGTTCCGAATGTCGTCCGGCGTGTTTTCGTAATGTCTTAAAATCTGCATCGGGTCCTCGTCTGCGCTGATCCGGCGCCTTCATTTTAGGCGTTAGTACGGGGTATCGGTCTGAAATTGGCCGGGCGCAAGGTTAATTTCGGCGCCAATGAATACAGCTAATGAAAACAGATGAGGGAATTTCCCCCGGTTACGCGGCGCGCGCAAGGATGTTCGCATTCTCTGGGATAAGGCGTTATAATTGCACCAATGGCATCACCTCAGAATGAACCCACGCCCCCGGTCGAGTCCGAGGCCTTTATGGCGTCGCCGCACGATCACCAAAGCTGTATCGACGACGCTGTCGCGGGCGCGGTGCGATTATGCGCGAAAAAAGCGCTGCGGTTAACCCAAATCCGCCGACGGGTTCTGGAGCTGGTCTGGAGCCAGCACCGACCAATTGGCGCGTATGACATATTGGAAGGGTTGCGGCCGGATTATCCGCGCGCCGCGCCGCCAACGGTGTATCGCGCGCTCGATTTTCTCAATGATTTGGGGCTGATACACCGGATTGAGTCGATGAACGCCTTTGTCGGCTGCACCAACCCGGACGAACCGCATTCGGGTCAGTTTCTGATCTGCGGCGATTGCGGCGCGACGGCGGAACTGGACGATCCCGAGATTGAAGCCGCCGTGCGGCGGGGCGCGGCGCGATTGGGGTTTGACGCCATTCGCCAGACGGTGGAGATAACGGGGCAATGTCCGGATTGCCAGACGGCGCAACCGGAACACAGCTAAAGGCGACCCGTAGAATGAGCGAAGTACACGTGCCCGATCAGGCCAATCGATTGCCAATTCTGGTGCTGACCGGTTTTCTGGGCAGCGGCAAAACGACGCTGCTGAGCAAATTGCTGCGCGACCCGGACATGGCGAACACCGCGGTCGTCATCAATGAGTTCGGCGATGTCGGGTTGGACCATATGCTGGTCGAATCCTCCGACGAAGATACTATTTTGATGGATAGCGGATGTTTGTGCTGCACCATTCGCGGCGATCTGGTGGATACCTTGCGCGGCTTGTTTCGCAAGCGCGTAATCGGTGACGTGCCTGAATTCGACCGGTTGGTGATCGAGACAACCGGGCTGGCTGACCCGGCGCCAATCCTCCACACCTTGATGAATGATCCGTTGATTTGCGCGCGATACCGGCTCGACGGCGTGTTGACGACGGTCGATGCGCTGCACGGGCTCTCGCAACTCGACGCGCAGTTTGAATCGGTGAAGCAGGCCGCTGTAGCGGACCGGATTTTGATCACCAAGACAGATATGGCGACGGCGGCGGATGTCGCGGCGCTGCGCGCGCGGCTACGTGGGATCAACCCCGCTGCGCCGATGCACGATGTCTCCCAAGGCGATATCGCCGCGTCGCATGTGTTGAATGTCGGGCTCTTCGATCCCGCTGATAAAATTCCCGACGTTGAAAAATGGTTGCGCGAAGAAGCCTACGCGCCGCCGCAGGAAGACGGTGGCCATGACCATGACGATCACAGTGACCATGGCGATAATGACGGTCACGGACATGAAGACCACGCGCATCACGGGCATGACGCCAACCGGCATGACGATCATATCCGAACCTTCTGCCTGACCACCGAGACGCCCTTTACGTGGGATTCCTTCGCCAACTGGATGGATGCGCTGACATCGGTGCATGGGGAATCCCTGCTGCGGGTCAAAGGGGTGTTGAATGTGACCGATACCGACCAGCCCGTGGTCGTGCATGGGGTGCAGCATGTGTTCCACCCGCCTGCGGTGCTGGAGGCCTGGCCCACGGATGACCATCGCAGCCGCATCGTCATGATCACGCGCGATTTAAACCGGGAGCCAGTGGAGAAAATGTTTCGCGCGTTTATCGAATCGTGAGCTTCCGAAATTTGGGGCGCGATAAATTTTTGGCGGGGAGGCCAAAATAATGAAAGCGGCGTATTTTACAGAGCATGGCGGGCCGGAGGTTTTGACCTATGGCGATTTGCCGGACCCGGTGGCCGGTCCCGGCGAAATTGTGATTGATGTCCACGCCGCCAGCGTCAATGCCGCCGATTGTAAAGTCCGCAGCGGTGAAAGCGGCGCCAAGACGGAATTTCCCTATGTGCTAGGCCGGGATTTCTCAGGAATGGTCAGCGCGATTGGCGCCGGCGTGGATGGTTTCCAAATTGGCGATTCCGTGTTCGGCGTTTGCGACGTCGGTCAGGAAGGGGCGTATGCGGAAAAAATCGCAATGGACGCGTCCCTTGTCGCGCTGAAATCAGAAACCCTTTCCGATGTTGAAGCGGCTGCGCTTGCGGCGACCGGTCTGACCGCCTTGATCACCATCGAAGACACGCTCCACCTAAAGGCGGGGGAGACAATCCTGATTCAGGGTGGTGCGGGCGGCGTCGCCGGGTTGGCGATTCAATTGGCCAAACATCATGGCGCGCATGTCATCACGACCGCCAGCCCCGCCAATCATGACTATCTACGCGCGCTCGGCGCCGACCAGATTATCGATTACACGACGCAGGACTTCACGAAAGCCGTCTCGGATATCGACGCGGTTTTTGATACGGTCGGTGGGGCGGTGGCGGATCGCGCCTTTGAGGTGTTGAGGCCCGGTGGCCGCGCCGCTTTTATCGCCTCTGGTCCCGAGGCGCCGCAGCCGCAACGCAAAGATGTCGTGTCGCTGCGGCCTCAGGTTGACCGCGACCGTCCCCATCTGGAGCGCATCGTCGAACTGGTCGCGGCAGGCGTTATCAAAATACCCGAGATTGCAACCTACCCTTTATCGGACGCCGCCGCCGCCCACCGGGTCAGCGACTCTCGACATTTGCGCGGCAAGCTGGTGCTGGTGACCGGCGCTTGAACGAAAGTCAGGGCCGCTGATTTGTACTCAGGATTTCGGGTCGGATTTGGCGATGAGCGGTGATTCCGGTAGGCCCGCCGCTTTCCGTCGCAGACGCAGTTCGCGCAGGATGGTTTGTTTTTCATCCAGGGTCGCGCGCGGCCAGATTTGGATTTCCGCTGGGGTTCGAAAACATCCGTGGCATTGGCCCGCGCTGGCGTCCATGACGCAAACGCCAAGGCAGGGCGATTGCAGATCGGAATGGTTTGGCAAGAAAAGGCTCCGCATGGGTTGGGGTTTTGTTTCCCCGTTTGGTTCCATAAGCCATCATCCGGGCGGATTGCAATAAGGGTTTGCCCTGAATCGAGGTTGCGGCCATTATCGCCCGATGGTGGACGCCGAAAACATGCCGTTGAAAATGACCCTGGAAGAAACAGCGGACCGTCTGGCCGCGCTGGGCAATCCGACCCGTTTGTCGGTCTTCCGGTTATTGGTGAAGGCGGGCGAAAGCGGGATGCCGGTGGGCGCTATTCAATCGGCGTTGGCTGTGCCAGCCTCCACCCTGTCGCACCACATCCGCCATCTGGTGTCCGTGGGACTGGTGATTCAGGATCGCGAGGGCACGACGTTAATGTGCCGCACAAATTACCCTTCGATGCAGGGCGTGCTGGAATTTTTAACGTCGGAATGTTGCTCTCTGGATCCGGTCGGCGGACACGGCGCCAACGCGCACTAGTCTATCCACAGTACGACCGCCAAAGCGGCCTAGTCGAGCGGCTCGGCCAATCGATCCAGTCGCAACCGGTGGCGATTGTCGCTTAACAACCGTGCGCCGCCGATGACCGCGACCAGCGCGCCAATCCCCGTGCCTCCCGCTATCAGAAAGCTGATCAAGAGCTGATATTTCACCGCCTCCGTCGGGTCGGCGCCGGACAGGATTTGCCCGGTCATCATGCCGGGCAACGCGATCAGCCCGGTGGCGGTCATGGAATTGATGATGGGGATCATGGCGGTGCGCAGGGAATACCGGGTGACGATTTGAAACGCTTCCGACCGCGTCGCGCCCAGCGCCAGTCGCGCCTCGATGGCGACCCGCTCACGATGGGTGGCGCTGGTTAAGGTATGCAGCCCCAGCCCGACGCCGGTCATCGTATTACCCAGGATCATGCCGAGCACGGGAATGGCGTAGCGCGGATCGTACCAGGGATCGGGTCGGATTTGCATGGTCAGCGCGAAGATGGTGACCAGCAGCGCTGCCGTTAAAACCGTGGAGGCGCCCAACCCGTATCCCCACCAGCCTTTGAAGCGGCGGTCCTGTCGGGCCATAACTTCGTACCCTGCAAACAGGACCATCACCAGCGCGGCGAGGGCCGTCCAGTAGGGCGACGCGACGGCGAACAGAAATTTCAAGGTCAGCCCGACAAGGCTCAATTGCACGGCCATTCGCAATGCGGCGATTAAAAACCGTTTGGCGAGGCCTAATTGCAAAAAGATCGACAAGCCCGCATTCACCAGAACGAGCGAGGCGGCCATCATCAGGTCGAAATAATCCAGCGTGATGAAATTCACGGCGCTGTTTCCGGTTGATTTTGAGTGGCGCGCCCGTTGGCGAAAAACAATCGTTTGTCCGCCAGTCGCGTCGCCTGCGCCGCGTCGTGGGTGGTCACAATAAGACACATGCCCGATTCCAATCGCGCGCGCAAAAGTGTCTCCACCGCCGCCGTCGCCGCAGGGTCCAATGCGCCGGTGGGCTCGTCCAGCAGCAATGCGGACGGCGCCAGCATAAGGGCGCGGGCCAGCGCCAGGCGTTGTCGTTCGCCAGTTGAAAGGCGGGCGATGGGCGCCGCGCCCAGGTCTTGTGATAACAGCAGCGCATCCAGGATTGGTTTGGCGGCGTCCCAATCAGGGAAATGATCGGCGCAGATATCGGCCCACCAGCCCGGTTCGGCCGGGACATATACAACGCGGCGGCGCCATTGCGGGGCGGGAATGGCGCCGCGGGCTTGGTTGTCCAGCGTGACGCGACCGGAATTGGGATCCAGATCCGCCAGCGCGCGCAAAAACAGCGTCTTGCCGCTTCCCGACGGCCCGCTCACAACGAGGCATTCGCCCGCGCCAATATGCGCGTCGACGCTATCCAGTCCCGGTCGGCTCAGTTGCGCAATATCCAGCGCGCCCATCTCGCTCGCACCCTCTCATGTTCAAAAGGCGATCAAAGTCACCTTATAGGAATTCCCGACGCGATACATTCGACATCATTATTCGACATCGCCGGGTCGATAGCCTACATAATTGGCATTGGTTTTTGTATCATTCGCGCCGGACGCGGCGTGCGGATTGAGGATGGAAGACAGGTCATGGAAGCGGTTATTCAAAGTTTCATCGCAGGATTTCCGATCCTCATGCTGCATTCGTCGGTCACAATCGCGATGCTGGGCGTCGGCGTCCTTATTTATATAAAGATCACGCCTTACGATGATATCGGTTTGATACGCGACGGTAATACTGCGGCCGCCATTTCGCTGGGTGGCGCAGTGCTGGGATTCGCCCTGCCGCTGGCGTTTACCATGGCCAGCAGCATCACGGTTTGGGAAGTGCTGATCTGGGGGCCGGTCACGTTGGTGCTGCAGTTGATCGCGTACCGGCTGACCGATGCGATTCTGCGCGACTTGCCGAAACGGATCGTCGATGGAGAAATTGCGCCTGCTGTCTTTCTTGTATCCATAAAATTGGCTGTGGCGGCGATTAACGCCGCCGCCGTCACGGGTTAACGCGGCGCAATGCGGCGTATCGACTGGATTCTTATGGTGGCGGTGTTCGCCATCTCAATCGGGTTGCGCATGTTCACCAGCGATTCCCCGCCTTCCGATAACGCGCCTTATGAAAACCCCCGGCGCCCGAGCCCTGAAAAATTTACGCCAAAACGCGAGACCGCTGGGCTGTGGGCGCGGGAGACCGAAAGCTGGCCCACGATACGACCGCGCCGGGGCCGCAACGAAATCCCGGCCTCGGCGGGACTGCCCCGCGAGGGAACCATTCAGGAAGACGGCAAAACCGGCGCGTCCAGCGGCACCGCCTTTTCCGTGTCGGGGGACGGGTATTGGTTGACCGCGCGCCATGTGGTGGAAGGCTGCGCCAAGACCGGTATTCAAACCCGGCAGCGCGGCGTTGTCCGGGTTCAGCGCGTGATTTTGCACCCGCGCGCGGATGTGGCGATGCTGGTGACGAAGGGCGCGCCCAACCCCTTGCCCGTGGCGGATGTGGCGGGCGGGCGGTTGCGGACGCGCGACGCCTTCAATATCGGGTTTCCGGCGGGGCAACCCGGTGCGGTGCATGCGCGCTATATGGGGCAGATGACCTTGCGTCATTCCGGGCGCAGGTTGCGGGGTGGCGGTTACCGGGAGCGGGTGAATGCGTGGAGTGAACAATCCCGCGCGCCCGAGCGGTCCGGATCCCTGGGCGGATTGAGCGGCGGCGCGGTGCTGGATGGCGCCGGACGCGTCATCGGGGTGGTTCAGGCGGAATCCCGCCGGCGCGGGCGCGTGATGACCGCCACGCCAAACACCTTGCGCGAATTGTTTGAACTCGCCAAATTTACCCCACCGCTCAATGCTGTCGAGAGCGCAGGGTTGGCGGTGAACACATATCCCGCCGCCGCGCGCGACCTTATTCTCTCCCGTCGCGTCGCCAAGGTAATTTGCCGGACATAAGGAACCAAATCGAATCGCCATGACCCAAAACACGATTGAAAATAAACTCGTCTACTTCATCGACCTGAAACCGCCGGTGGAGGATTTTACCGCCGCGGTCACGCACGGCCTGTCGCAATCGCCCAAAGAGCTGCCGTGTCGGTTTTTCTATGACGAGGCGGGCTCGGCGCTGTTTGAAAAAATTTGCGCGACCGAAGAATATTACGTCACCCGCACCGAAATGGGATTGCTGGAAAAGATTGCGCCGGACATCGCCGCCATCGCGGGCCCCGGCGTATCGGTTGTGGAGTTCGGCACGGGGTCGAGCGCGAAAATCCGTATTTTGTTGAGCGCGCTGGACGCGCCCGCCGCCTATATCCCCATCGATATCTCCCGCGAGCATCTGATCGACGCGGCCAATGGGGTCGCGGCGGATTATCCCGATGTCGCCGTTGGCGCGATCTGCGGTGATTTCGTCAACATGGCCAATTTGCCCGGCGAGGCGGGGTCCGGAACCGGCCCGAAATTAGGGTTTTTCCCCGGCTCCACCATTGGCAATTTCACGCCCGATGATGCGCGTGAATTTTTAGGTCGCTTGCGCGGGTTGTTGGGCGCAGGCGAAGGCTTCGTCATTGGGGTTGATCTCAAAAAGGATATCGGGCGCCTTAATGCGGCCTATAATGATGCGGCGGGATATACCGCCGCATTCAACAAGAATGTGCTGGCGCGCGTCCGAAATGAATTGAAGGTCGACCTGGACCTTGATCAGTTTGAGCATGTCGCGTTTTACAATGCAGCGAAAAGCCGTATTGAAATGCATTTGCGCAGCCTCACCACACAATCAATCGACCTCGACGGGCGCACCTTTGCACTGGACGATGGCGAAATGATCCATACGGAGAATTCCTGCAAATACAGCGTCGCGGAATTCAGAACCTTGGCGATGGAAGCCGGGTTCGAGTGCGTCGAATCATGGACCGACGACAAGGATTATTTCTCCATCCATTATTTGCGCGTCCCCGGCGCAGGCTGACCGGCGGATGGCGGCGAAGCACCGATATGACGCCGAGGCGACGCAGGCGGAGCTGGCCGCCGCCGCGCGGGCGTTATTTTCCCGGGAGGGATTTGCGTCTACCTGCATGGTGGAAGTCGCTCGGGAGATTGGGCTGACGCGCGGCGCGCTGTATCATCATTTCGCCAGCAAGAAGGGCCTGTTTCGCGCGGTGCTGGTCGGGCTTCAGACAGATTTGACGGCGGAGATTA
>JBLHZD010000089.1:0-13142 GCA_047631095.1 Alphaproteobacteria bacterium | reverse complement strand
GATGGATTACCGAAGGCGCGACCTTCGCCTTGTTCTCCGTCGACAATCCCATCAATTTTCGCGTGCTATGCCGGTTTTGATAGACCTGCACCGCTTTCAAGCCCTCGATGCGCGCCTTCATGTCGGCCGGCAGATCGTCATAGGCTTCCTGCAGGTTAAAATACTGCGTATCGCCGCCCCGATCCGGAAGCTCTACGGCGAACAAAACCGTGGCCTTTGGTGGTTCCTCCGCATTGGAATGATCGGTATGAAAGCCGCCGCCGGGAATATAGCGCGAGCCGTCCGCATATTTATCCTGATTTGATATGTAATGAATATCGGGGCATTCCGGCAGCGCGAACCGAGTATTTTGCTGATGGAACACATCGCCGAATAATTGGACCGCATCGAGCATCTGATTCGGCGTCAGGCTTTGGTCGCGCACAACCAGCACCGAATGCTCGACAAACGCTTTGTTCAATTGCGCCTGCACATCAACATCGACGGGCTTCGACAAATCAACGCCGGTGACCGCAGCGCCCGTGTGATCCGACAGGGACGTAACTGAAATATTCATTCTGTGCTCCTTGATCGTGAGAACCGACGCTGAAAAATTATAGAAACACGTAGATGTCCGGACAAGCAACGCTTTGACTCGCCCCGACACGAGACCTAATCTTCCGGACGCTGATTTTGGCTGGCATGGAAACCTTCGCGCGCGAATTTATAAAAGGCGCGGGGCGGTCCTGGGGGGAGCATTAAAGCATGGATGCGAATTCGTATGATTACATCGTCGTTGGCGCCGGGTCTGCGGGCGCTGTCGTGGCCAACCGATTGAGCGCCAGCGGAGAGCATCGTGTTTTATGCCTGGAGGCGGGCACAGAGGGATCGAACTATTTCTGGTCCCGGTTGCCCATCGGGATCGCCAAACTGATCGACAATCCCGCCGTCAACTGGTGCTATCGCTCCGAGCCGGACGAAGGCAGCGGCCAACGGGAAATCGAAGTGCCGCGCGGCAAGATGCTGGGCGGGTCCAGCTCCATCAACGGGATGGTTTTCGTCCGTGGCCAGGCGCAGGATTACGACCACTGGGGGCAACTCGGCAATCGCGGGTGGAGCTATCAGGACGTCCTGCCGATCTTTCGGAAAATGGAATCCTTTGAAGGCGGCTCCGATGAATTTCGCGGCCGCGACGGTCTGTTAAAGGTCACGGAAACGTCGAGAACCGGCGAATTCGCTGAAAAGATGATCGCCTCCGCGGAGGGCATCGGGATTCCCTACAACGCCGACTATAACGGCGCGGTGCAGGAAGGCATCGGCATGAGCCAGGTGACAATCAATAAAGGGCGTCGCCAAAGCACCGCCTTTTGTTATCTGGATCCCGCGCGCAGCCGGTCTAACCTGACGATTGAGACCGGCGCCATGGCCGATTCCCTGATTATGGAGGGAAAAACATGCGTCGGCGTCCGCTATAGCGTGCGCGGCGAAAAACGCGAAGCCCGGGCGACGCGAGAAGTCATCGTCAGCGGCGGCTCGATCAACTCGCCAAAACTGCTGGAGTTGTCGGGCATCGGTCGACCTGAGGTTTTGAGCGAACATGGAATCGCGGTCACCCACGAACTGCCGGGCGTCGGCGAAGGCTTGCGCGACCATTATTCGCCGCGCGTGAAATTTCGCATCACCAAAAAGAACGTCACCTTCAACGATAATGCGCGCGGTTGGCGACTGGTGCGCGAAGCGATGAAATACGCCTTCCTTCGTAAAGGCTTCCTCGCCTCCACCTCTGTGCCGGTGCGGATGTATTTTCGGACCCGCGAAGGGCTGGAGACGCCAGACGCGACAATCTCCGTCCTGCCCTTCCTGTATGAAATGGTCGGTCGGGAACGCCGGATATCCAAACAACGCGGCGTCACCATGAACATCAATGTGTTGCGCTCTGAAAGTCTGGGCAGCATTCACATCAAATCCGCCAACCCGGAAGAACCACCCGCCATCAAGTTCAACTTCCTGTCTTCGGAACTGGACCGCACCGGACTGCTCTTCGCCATGCGCAAGGCCCGCGAGTTGATGACATCTTCCCCGTTGAACGAAATCGTTGGTGAAGAAATCGCCCCCGGCATCGCGTACGAAACCGACGAAGACCTACTGGAATGGGTGCGCAACAATGCGGAAACGACCTATCACCCGGTCGGCACCTGCAAAATGGGCAGCGACCCCATGGCGGTCGTCGATGATAATTTACGGGTTCACGGGATCGCCGGATTACGCGTCGCAGACGCCTCCATCATGCCGACCCTGACCTCGGGAAACACCAACGCGCCGTCAATCATGATCGGCGAAAAATGCGCGGAAATGGTGCTGTCCGCAGCGGCGACCGCAACAGCCGCAAAAGCCGCAGCCTAGCGCCGCGCGGTCGATTCCATGTCACATTATTCCCTCTGGAGCCTCGCGCGCAACGCCCTGAGCAATCATCGCAACTGGACGCGCGCCTGGCGCGACCCCGCGCCCAAACCCGCCTATGACGTCATCATCATCGGCGGTGGCGGTCATGGGTTGGCGAGCGCCTATTATCTGGCGAAAAACCACGGAATCACGAATGTCGCCGTGTTGGAGAAAGGCTGGCTGGGCGGCGGCAACACCGGACGCAATACAACGATCGTGCGCTCCAATTACGCGCAGCCGGGCAATACCCTGTTTTACGAACATTCCATGAAGCTCTGGGAAGGGCTGAGCCAGGATTTGAATTACAACGTCATGTTCTCCCAGCGCGGCGTCGTCAATCTGGCCCATTCCGACGCCCAGCGCGACGCCTTCAAACGACGCGGCAACGTCATGCGGTTAAACGGCATCGACGCGCAATGGGTGGGACGCGATGAAATCGCCGCCATGATCCCGTCCCTGAACTGTTCCCCCGATGCGCGCTACCCGGTGCAGGGCGGCCTGCTGCAACCCCGCGCAGGCACAGCGCGCCACGACGCGGTCGCGTGGGGTTACGCCCGCGCCGCCGATGCGCGCGGAATCGACATTATCCAGAATTGCGAAGTCACCGGCATTGATATCGACGGGGGAAGAGTCACCGGCGTGCAAACAACGCGAGGGCCCATCAAGGCGGCGAAAGTCGGTACGGCGGTCGCCGGGCACACCGGCCATCTGGCCGAAATGGCGGGGCTCCGCCTGCCGTTCGAAACCCACGTCCTGCAAGCAATGGTGAGCGAACCGTTGAAGCCCTGCCTCGATATGGTCGTCACATCCGGCGCGGCGCACGCCTATATCAGTCAGTCGGACAAGGGCGAGATGGTTTTTGGCGGCGATCTGGACCTGTACCCATCTTACGCCCAGCGCGGAAATTTTCCCCGCATTGAAACCGTGGCGGAAGCGGTCATGACCATGTTCCCGTCTCTGGGACGAACACGCCTCATGCGAAGCTGGGGCGGCGTCATGGACATGACTATGGATGGCAGCCCCATCATCGGAACAACGCCCATCGACGGGTTTTTCATCGATGGCGGCTGGTGCTATGGGGGCTTCAAGGCGACGCCGGGGTCCGGTTGGGTCTTCGCCCACACCATCGCCAACAATCAACCCCATGCGCTGAACGAACGTTTCACGCTGGACCGATTCGAATCCGGCGCAGTCATTGATGAACGCGGCGCCGGCGCCACCGCCCATGCGCATTAATCCAGTGATGCGGGAGACGCGATTTGCTTGAAATTACCTGCCCCTGGTGCGGCGCCCGCGCGCAAACGGAATTCTCCTATACCGGCGACGGCGCGATAACGCGCCCCGATCTCGCCACTGAAAATGCAAAAGACTATTTTGAGTATGTGTATTTACGCGACCCGCGGCGCGGCGTTCAGGATGAAATATGGCGTCATTCCGCTGGTTGCGGTCAGTTTCTCAAAGTTCGCCGCGATACATTGACCCATAAAATACACGCCACCGGCGCACCCCAGGATAATCTGGATAATCCGGCTGAACAGGGCGACGCGTCATGAGCTGCCAAAAATTTCGCAACCCCGAAGGCGGCCGGATCGACCGAACCGCGCCGTTAAAGTTCACCTTCGACGGCAAGGCCTATACCGGCTATCAAGGCGACACGCTGGCAGCGGCCTTATTGGCCAATGGCGTTCGCGTCGTGGGCCGGAGCTTTAAATATCATCGGCCACGCGGCGTTTTTGGCGCCGGGTTTGAAGAACCAAACGCACTGGTTCAACTTGGCGCCGGCGCCCGCTCCGAGCCGAATCTACAAGCCACACGCATTGAACTGTTCGACGGGTTGGTCGCTTCCAGCCAAAACCGGTGGCCCAGCCTGAAATTCGACATCAGCGCCATCAATAATGTGATGCACCGCTTCATACCCGCCGGATTCTACTACAAAACCTTTATGGCGCCCGCCTCGTGGTGGCCGACCTACGAGAAATTTATCCGTCGCGCCGCCGGCATGGGACGCGCCGCCAGCGACGCCGACCCCGACCAATACACCCGCCGCTTCGCCCATTGCGATGTTTTGATCGTCGGTGGCGGCCCGGCGGGACTTAGCGCAGCGCTGGCCGCCGGGCGAACCGGCGCGACGGTCATACTGGTCGAGGACAGTCCAAATCTTGGCGGGGATTTATCGGGTCGCGACGTGCAGGTCGGCGATACGACCTCGGCGGCTTGGCTTGACGCGGCGGCGGCGGAATTGGCGTCATCCGCCACTGTCACCGTCCTGACCCGCACGACCGCCGCCGCCTATTACGACCACAATATGCTGATCTTGTGTGAGCGTGTCGCGGATCACAAAACAACGCCAGCGCCCTTCGAACCCCGGCAGCGAATTTGGCGGGTGCGCGCGCAGCAGGTGGTTCTGGCGACCGGCGCTATCGAGCGCCCCTTGATCTTCACCAATAACGACCGCCCCGGCGTAATGCTCGCCAGCGCCGCGCAACATTATGCCAACGCCTATGGCGTCCGGGTCGGAAAACGCGCGGTGATCTTCGCCAATAACGGTTCCGCCTATGAGGCGGCGAAGGATTTAAACGAGGCGGGCGTCGAAATCGCCGCGATCATCGACACGCGGTTAGAAATTCCCGAACGCGAACGCGAGCGCGCCCCTGCCAGCGGCGCGGAAATTTTGACCGGACACGCCATCATCGACGTCGCCGCCGGAAAAGGCGGCGTCACGCGGGGCGTCACCATAAAAGCGCTGGATCCGACAACCGGAGCGCCCAGTGGCTTTCCCCGCGACATCGCCTGCGATTTGGTCTTGGTTTCCGGCGGCTGGACGCCGTCGATTCATCTGTTTTCGCAATCGAAGGGCAAAATTGAATATGATCCCGCGCGCGGCGCCTATGTGCCCGGCGCCTCGGTTCAGCAGGAGCAATCAGCCGGCGCCGCCAATGGCGTGCTGGATCTTGAAACCTGCATCACCGAGGGCGAACAAGCGGGCGCATATGCCGCACCCGACGCGAACGCTGGTCCCGCCGCCCAATCAGCGCCCTCTGACGTCACCGCGCTAGCACCGACGCCAACACCACTGCCGTCGATATCGGCGCCGCCGCAAATCGCGTATGGAACCGGCAAATGTTTTGTCGACTTCCAGAACGACGTCACGGCGGCGGATATCGGATTGGCGCACCGTGAAGGTTACCAATCGGTTGAACATTTGAAGCGCTACACGACATTGGGGATGGGCACCGATCAGGGCCGCACGTCCAACATTAACGGCATGACGATCATGGCCGGCCATCGGAAGCAGACTATCGCCGCACTCGGCGTCACCACCTTTCGCCCGCCCTTTTCGCCCGTAACCCTAAGCGCCATCGCCGGATGGAACAGCGCCAATGAAGCGCCCGTGCGCCACTCGCCCCTGCATGACTGGCACAAGGAACACGGCGCGACCTTCGCCAATACCGGGCTGTGGCGGCGACCGCAATATTACCCGCGCGATGGCCTCTCTCCCGCGGATTGCGTCCATGCCGAAGCGCGCCAAGTGCGCGAACATGGGGGCGTCGTCGATGTCTCCACGCTGGGCAAAATCGATGTGCAGGGTCGCGACGCGCTGGAATTCCTGAGCCGGGTCTATATCAATAATTTATCCAAGCTGGCGATCGGGAAATGCCGCTATGGGGTGATGTTGCGCGAGGATGGATTCGTCTTTGACGATGGCACCATCACCCGCATTGCCGAGAACCGCTTTCTCGTGACGACCACGACGACCCATGCGGGCGCCGTTATGGCGCATCTGGAATATCTGGCGCAGGTCGATTGGCCAGAACTCGACGTGCGCATGGTGTCAGTCACCGAGGACTGGGCCGGAATCGCCATCGCCGGACCAGAGAGCCGCGCCCTACTGGGCCAACTGTTTACGGGCGTCAATTTTTCGGACGCCGCCTTGCCCTTCATGGGTTTCCAGGAGGTTTCGATTGACGGCGTCACCGCGCGGATTTTCCGCATCAGTTTTTCCGGGGAACTGGCGTATGAAATTAACGTGCCCGCAGGATACGCGTTGAATTTCTGGACCGCCCTGCTCGACCTCGGTCAGGCATTAAATGTCATTCCCTATGGCACCGAGGCCATGAATATTCTGCGTATCGAAAAAGGCCATGTGACCGGCGTGGAATTAAATGGCCGGGTCACGGCGGCGGATTTAGGGTTTGCGGGCATGATGTCCAAACTAAAACCGTTTGTCGGCCATATCATGGCGCGCCGCGACGCCTTGACCGCGCCGGGCCGCCGTCAACTGGTCGGGTTACGCACCGTTGACGGCGTAACCCCCATCCCCGGCGGCGCGCAACTTATCGCTGATCCCAACGCGCCGACGCCGATGGAAATTCTGGGCGAGGTTACATCAAATTGTTATAGCCCCGCGCTGGATCACACCATCGGGTTGGGGTTGCTGGCGGGCGGACGCGACCGCCATGGTGAAACGCTGTACGCGCATTCTCCGATTGTTGGCGAAACGGTCGCCGTCACCATTGAAAACCCGGTCTTCGTCGATAGAGAAGGAGCGCGGCTCCATGGCTGAGTCCGGAAACAACCTGACGATTTTTCAGTCCGCCCTGACTGGCGTCCTCACCGAAGGCCGGTTTGGCGCTGATGGCGATAGCGACGTCACGTTATCGGAGCGCCGATGCACGTTGCTCGACCTCGCAGCCGGGCCCAACGTCGCGGAAACAGTCGCCAACGCGGCGCGGAAATTAGGTATTTCGCTGCCAGCCCACGCCCTAGAATCCGGGTCTGCCGGAAACGCCCGCGCCCTCTGGGTTGGGCCGGGTCACTGGTTGATAAAAACGCCAATTGAAACCGAACAAGCCCAACGATGGACCAAAGCGCTCCCCGACGCCGCCATAAACGATGTGACCCACGGCCGGATCGTCCTGCAATTATCCGGCGCATCCGCCCGCGAAATACTGGCCGCCGGTTGCCCGCTGGATTTAAGGCCCGGCGCCTTTCCGCCCAGCGCCTGCGCGAGCACGTTGCTGGAAAACATACAGGTCGTTCTTGATTGTCTGGAGGACGAGACCTTTGAAGTTATCGCCGGACGGGCCTACGCACGCAGTCTCTGGGACTGGATTACCACGGCCGCCTCGGCGTATGGTTATCGGGTAATTAATATTGAGAAAACCAGATGACCCTGAAAATCCAGCGCCAGTATCCGCATTTTTTCGCCGAGATCTCCGGCGTCGATCTGACGCAACCTTTAACGCCCGCACAATTTGCGCCGATAAAGGCCGCTTTTGACGAACACGCCGTGTTGTTGTTTCGCGACCAACACGTCAACGACGATCAGCACGTCGATTTCAGCGCGCATTTCGGGCCCGTTTTCACCGCGACTAACTATCATCGTGACGGCGACACGCCCCGCTTACGCGCGGAAATGGCGGACATATCCAATGTCGACCATAACGGCGATATTCTGCCACCCGGTAATGATCGCCGCCAGCACGCCCATGCGAACCAGCTTTGGCATACCGACAATAGCTTCAAACACATCCCCGCGCGCTGTTCTTTGTTGGCCGCGCATGAAATTCCGCCACAGGGCGGCGACACCGAATTCGCCGACATGCGCGCCGCCTATGATGCGTTGCCGGCGGAAAAGAAAGCGCAAATCGACAATCTGATCGTCGAGCACAGCATATTCCGGTCCCGCGAACAATTGGGATATGACGGCTTCAGCGATGGCGCGCGCACCGAATTACCGCCCGTTCAGCAAGTGTTGGTGCGCACGTTGGAAGGTACGGGCCGCAAGGCGTTGTACATCGCCAGCCACGCCAGCCACGTGACCGGCGCCCTGGAAAATGGCGCAGAAATATCAAGCACCGGCTGGACCAAAGAAAAAAGCCGCGCGCTCCTCAAGGAACTCATCGACTTCGCCACTCAACCCGATTTTACGTATCGACACATCTGGCGCCCCGGCCACCTTATCGTGTGGGACAACCGATGCACCATGCATCGCGCCCACACCTTCGAAGAAGACGATCAACGTCGAATTTTACGCCGAACTACTGTATCGGACGAAATTAATTCTGTGGAACGTGCGCACGGCTAGCACGCAGCATAACTTAAGTCATCGACACCTGATTTTGCCCAGCCTACCCATGCTGCACGGTCACGCGGCCTGCTTTTTCGCGGGCGATGATCATTTTCATGATTTGCGCGGTGCCGTCGCCAATTTCCAGGCCGATGACGTCGCGCAGGCGTTGTTGGTGGGGCAAGTCCTTGGCGTAACCCATGTGTCCATTCAGCAACAGGCAATCGTGGAGGATGTCGACCGCGGTCTTGGGGCCCATCCATTTTGACATGGCTGCCTCGCTTGTATGCGTCAGTCCTTCATCCCGGCGCCACAGCGTCTCGAAACACACCAGCCGCGTCGCCTTGTACCGCGCTTCCGCCTCCGCGAGGGGGAAACTGACCCCCTGAAATTGCGCCAGCGGTCGGCTGAACGCCTCGCGCTCCGTCACATGCGCCCAGGTTTCATCCATCGAGGCCCGCGCCGCGCCCAGGCATTGCAGGCCAATCAGGGCGCGGCTGTAATCAAACCCCTGCATGACCTGGCGAAACCCGCCGCCTTCGTCTCCCAGCATCATGTCGGCGGGTACGCGCACGGAATCGAAGAACAACGATCCCCGTCCAACGGCGCCGGAGCCCAGGTCGTCAAACCGGGTTCGCGATATCCCCGCGACGTTAAGGGGCGTGAGAAAGGCGCTGACGCCGCGCGCGCCCTCGCCACCGGTGCGTGCGAACACCACCGCGACATCTGCCTGATCCGCCAGCGATATAGACGTCTTTTCACCGTTTAGAATATAACCTCCGGCGCCGTCCGCCTCGGCGCGAAGGCGCAGATTGGCCGCATCCGATCCGCCGCCGGGCTCCGTCAACGCCAGCGCCGCCAACGCCTCGCCCGCGACAATCTTTGGTATCCACTCCTGCGCTGCGGCCTTGGACGCATGCGCCGCGATCACCTGTGCAATCAGGGAGCCCAGCACCTGTACATAGGCCGCGTTTAAATCACCCTGCGAGAGTTCTTCAATGATTATGCCGATCGTCACGCTATCCAGCCCGAACCCGCCGTATTCCTCTGGGGAATCACCTGCGATAAAGCCCAACGCCCCCATCTCCACCACAACATCTCGATCCAGACTAAGTGCTTCTTCGCGCGCCTTGTAGGCGGGAGCCAATTGATCCGCCGCAAATTTTCGCGCGGTGTCGCGGATCGCCTCTTGCTCTGCGGTGAATGAAAAATCCATGGCGCCGCTTCCTTTCGATTGTTCGCTGCCGACATCGTCCCGATGAAACTGAACGCCATTCCCCCCTATTGTCAAAGAATGATCGCCGTGGTTTCTAAGGCCTTCGTTTTCATATAATTCAGGAGCCCACCCATGCGTGAAGCCGCCCCACATTTCGGATTGTCCGACGAAGAATTGCTGGCCTTGCCGACAGTCTTCGCCGAGGGCCTTTTCAAGGGAAAAACCGTGCTGGTGTCCGGTGGAGGCAGTGGATTGGGCAAAGCCACAGCGGTGTTGTTCGCCCGGCTTGGCGCCAACATTGTCCTGTGTGGCCGCAATGAAGCGCGTCTCGACGCCGCCCAATCGTTGATTGAGACGTTGGGCGCAACGGTCACGACATACGCCATCACCATTCGCGATGCAGAATCCGTGGCCCATACGATGGATGCAATCTGGGACCGGTTCGGGCAGCTCGATGTGCTGGTGAACAACGCCGGCGGTCAGTTTCCTCAAGCCGCTATCGATTATTCCGTCAAAGGCTGGAACGCGGTGATCGACACCAATTTGAACGGCACCTGGTACATGATGCAGGCCGCAGCGCGAAAGTGGCGCGACGCCCAGCCAAAAGGCGAAAATAGCCGGTCTCAGGACAATGGCGGGTCCCAACCTGTTGGCTCCATCATTAACATGGTCGCGGATATCTGGCGCGGCATGCCCGGCATCGCCCATACCTGCGCCGCGCGCGCCGGGGTGGTGTATCTTTCGCGCAGCGTTGCGGTCGAATGGGCGCCGCTGGGGATTCGGGTCAATTGCGTGGCGCCCGGTTGTGTGGAAACCGAAGCCTTCGGCCTCTATCCACCGGAAGGCAGCGCCACATTCCCGGAATCGAACCCACAGCTACGCCCCGGCGACGTACAGGATATTGCAGAGGCCTGCGTCTATCTGGCCGCGCCATCGGGCAAATTCATCACGGGCGAGGTGCTAACGGTCGATGGCGGCCAGCAGCTCTGGGGCGACCCCTGGCCCACCGGACGACCCGATTATTTCAAGCTTTAAGCCAGACAAAAGGCGTATTGTAGCCTACAAATGGGGCAATCCTCATGATCAAACAGGAAAATCAAAATGGTCGATACAATGGGCATGGACCCAGCGCGAATTGAGCGCCTTCGCAGCGCCGACCGGCTTGCGTATTTTCACCCGGATCGAATTTGGGAGGTTCTGAAGCCCGCTGCGGATTGCACGCTGGTTGATATTGGCGCCGGCGTCGGGTTCCTGACCTTGCCCTTCGCCGCGCAATTTCCAAAGGCGACGGCTTTTGGGTGCGATATTCTGGACGGTATGGTGGGTCTGTTGCGGCAGGATGCTGTGGACCACAAACTCGATAATCTCCAAACAATCCTGATGACGCCCAACGCCGTCGATTTACCGGACGACTCCGCCGATTTCATCGTCATGGGACAGCTTCATCACGAATTGGATACGCCCGAACCGCTGATGGTTGAATGCAAGCGTCTTCTCAAACCAGGCGGGATTGTGGCCATAATTGACTGGGCCGACGCCGATAACGGAAAAAGCCCGCCGGTCGGTCGCCGCGTCCCGGTCGCGCAGATGCGCACGGAGCTTGAAAACGCTGGGTTCACCGACGTCAAAACACACGATGTCTACGAATATCACACCTTTATGACGGCTCAGGCCTGACCGGACGCAAGTAAACGCCATGCCCCTAACGCTTTTCGAACCCTTTCGCGCGGTGTTCTACACCCCCTTCTACGCCGCCCATGCGCTGGACGCCTATGGCGCCGAGGGCGTCGACGTCAATTTGGTGACCGCTGGCGCAGCGGAGACGGTGTCCGGCCTGATCGCCGGCGATACCGATGTTTCCTGGGGAGGGCCAATGCGCATTCAGCAAACCTATGACCAGCGCCCCGATTGCGGCATCGTCAGTTTTTGCGAAATCGTCACGCGCGACCCCTTTTTCCTCGTTGGCCGCACGCCCCGCCCCGAATTTCAACCCTCCGATCTGATGAATATTCGGCTCGGTTCGGTTGCGGAGGTGACGACGCCCTGGCTGTGTCTGCAAGAAGATATGCGCCGCGCCGGGTTGGACCCGACCCGGGTGGACCGGCTGGATCAATATTTAATGGCGGAAAACGTTGCGGCCCTGCGCGCGGGAGACCTGGACGTCATTCAGGTTTTTCAGCCATTCGCCGAACAACTTGTCGCGGATGGCGACGGATATATCTGGTACGCCGCCGCCAGTCGGGGGCCAGCAAGCTACACCACGTTGAGCACCCTGAAAAACACCCTGCAGACCAAGCAAGATTCAATGCTGCGCATGACGCGTGCGCTCTATCGCACCCAAAAGTGGCTGCATGGGTCCGAGGCGCCCGTCATCGCCGCCGCCATCGCCGATTTCTTTCCCGATTTATCACAGGATATTCTGGCCGCCAGCATCCACCGGTATAAGTCTCTCGGCCTTTGGGGCGTGAACCCCGTATTGCCAAGAGAGGGCTTTGACCGGTTGAAAGCCAGCGGCCTGTCAGGCGGGCTGTTCACAACCGGCGCGCCCTATGAGGCCTGCGTCGACACAAGCCTGGCGCGCGCGGTTATAGAGGCCGACCCGCCTTCAATGTAATCGTCGGTTTTAGTCGCCGGTCCGAGCGATCCATATTTTTTGTTTTCGCGTTTTGTCCATATTGTTTATGCGCTTCGGGATGCTTACATATTCATTTATAAGAATATAAAAATCACGAGGCCGCGCAATGACATCGACCACCCCTCTTTCAACGACGACGCCCAATGATTTGCGCAATTGGATCGATGATGGTTCGGCAGTGCTCGTCGATGTTCGTGAAGCTGGCGAATACGAAGGCGAGTACATTGTCGGCTCTGTGTCCCACCCCTTGTCTCGACTTGACGCCAACCACCTTGCGGAAAGCGGGTTTAGCCGCATTGTCCTGACATGCGCCTCCGGCGCCCGGGCGCGTAAGGCCGGGCGAATACTCATGGAGGCCGGGTTTAAAGAGGTTTCCTATGTTGACGGCGGTCTGGATGCGCTGAAGCGTGCGGCATTCACGGTTAACGCCAATAAAAACGCGCCCATCAGTATAATGCGTCAGGTGCAAATGATTGTCGGCGGCCTATCGGTTACAGGCGCGCTTTTGGGTTACGCTTTTCACCCCGGATTTTACGCAATAGGCGCAATCGTCGGGCTGGGTTTGTTGTTCGCTGGCCTTTCCGGAACGTGCATGATGGCGTCAGTTCTGGCGCGTTTGTCGTACAATCAAATCCCTAATCAACAAACCTGACCTGGACGCCGCCCAAAGTTTCGAGCGGGCTTTGTGTTCAGCTCAATAAGTCGACGGAATACTATTCCGTGCTAGTGGATTGACTCCAACGTTTGGAACCCACGCTTTACGGCAGCAATTATCTCATCGGGATCAGCTTTCCAGTTGA
>JBLHZD010000088.1:0-13202 GCA_047631095.1 Alphaproteobacteria bacterium | reverse complement strand
GCAAAACCGGTCCCGATGCCAAATCCACCCAACACAGGCGATAGCGACGATCAACCCATTCCAATCAAAGGTATGATTCCGGGAATGGCGCTTCATTACGCTGGTTGCTGTCACCCTATTCCGGGGGACCGTATTGTTGGGATTGTCGTCACTGGGAAAGGTATCACAATTCACACGATAGATTGTGAGACACTGGAAAATTACACCAATACGCCGGAGCGTTGGCTCGACGTCGCCTGGGATTTGGAAACTTCAGGCATGCAGGTCGGGCGTATCCGCATCATGATCGCGAATGAGCCGGGCAGCCTGGCCAATTTAACGATGGTTATCGGGCGAAATGACGGCAATATCAGCAATTTGAAAGTAATCGACCGTTCGCCCGACTTTTTTGAACTTCTGGTCGATATTGAAGTTACGGACGTAAAACAGCTCAATAATATCATCGCGGGTTTACGCGCGACCCCAGAAGTAAACTCGGTCGACCGCGATCATCATTGACCCTGCCGCCGTCTTCGCCTAAACGCTTGCTTCCCTTGCTTCCCTTGCTTCCCTTGCTTTCCTTGCTTCCCTTGATCCCATTTTCCCTTTGTTTCTCGGAAACGGATGCCCGCAAATGTTCCAACGTCGCCATAAGTTAGGTTTGGCGAACCAAATTGGCGGTTATTTGTGGCCGCGGATTGGTTGGCGGCGGGCCGTGCGGTATTTTGTGCATCGGTTGGGCCGCATGCCCGGCACGCCACACAGCATCGCCGCTGGGTTCGCATGCGGCGTCGCCGCGTCGTTTACGCCCTTGGTCGGGTTGCATATTCTCCTGGCGATAATCGTGTCCTGGTTAATTGGCGGCAGCTTTTTATCGGCGGTGCTGGGCACGCTGGCGGGAAATCCCTGGACGTTCCCCTTTATCTGGTTGTGGATCTATAATCTTGGGCTGTGGTTAGGGATCGCCGCCGCCGATACCGAAGATCTCCAGTTCGGCGTGTTCTTTGGCGACTTGTATGACGCCGCGCTGCGTATGGATGTGTCCTATATGATTGATCAGGCATGGCCGCTCTTGGCGCCAATGCTGGTGGGGGGCGCAATATCCGGCCTTGTTGTATGGCTCGCCTTCTACTTTTTCTTGAAGCCGGTGCTGAAAGCGTACCAAAATAAGGCCTTACAACGACGTTCGCCCATAGTTTAGGGCGGTTGGAGAAAACTGATGGCCAAAGACCAGCGACTTGGCGTGAACATTGATCATGTCGCCACTATTCGAAACGCCCGTGGCGGCGTCTATCCTGACCCCGTACGCGCGGCGAAAGCCGCTGTGGCGGCGGGCGCCGACGGGATTACTGCACACTTGCGCGAAGACCGGCGCCATATTCGCGACGAGGATATCCACGCTTTATGCCGGGAAATTTCCAGGCCCTTGAATTTGGAAATGGCGGCGACGGAAGAAATGCTCGCCATCGCATTACGGCACAAACCACACGCCGCGTGCATCGTGCCTGAAAAACGCGAAGAGCGAACGACCGAAGGGGGATTGGACGCGGTTGGCGCGCAGGCTCAATTGGCGCCCATCATTGAAAAATTGAGGGATGCGGACATTCGCGTATCCTTATTTATTGAAGCGGATCCGCGCCAGTTAGACGCGGCCGTCGCCCTGGGCGCGCCCGTTGTCGAACTCCACACCGGACGGTACGCAGATTTGGTCGGCGAAGCGCGGGAGAGCGAACTTGCGCGTATCGTTGAGGGCGCTGCTTATGCGGCGAAAATGGGTTTGGAATGCCATGCAGGGCACGGATTGACCTTCGACAATGTGGGGCCCATCGCCGCAATTGAATCCGTGGCCGAACTTAATATTGGACATTTTCTTATTGGCGAAGCGATCTTCGGTGGCCTCGACAGTACGATAAAACGGATGCGGGCGTTGATGGATAACGCCCGCGCCGATGCGCTGGGCGCGCGCAGCGCATGATGGCGTTTTCCTTATGATTATTGGGTTGGGCACGGATTTGTGCGATATCGGGCGTATCGAAGAAACTCTAAAGCGGTTTCCGGGGCGCTTCGAGGCGCGTTTATACACCGAACGGGAGCAACAGCGCGCAGATCGCCGACCACACAAACGCGCCGAGCGTTACGCGCAGATGTTCGCCGCCAAGGAAGCATGTTCGAAGGCGTTGGGAACAGGATTCCGTAAAGGCGTCTTCTGGCGGGATATGGAAGTCGTACCGTTGCCATCCGGCAAACCGACGTTACATATAACTGGTGGGGCGCTTCGAATGATGCAGGAACTTACGCCGCCGGGCATGCAGGCGGCGGTGGAAATTTCCTTAAGCGATGAATCCGGTCTGGCGAATGCGGTTGTGATAATATTTGCCGTACCGGCTTCACCTTGACAGTCCTACAGCGTGGCGACCATAAAGCCGCCGATCAAGACCTGAAAGGTCATCCATGGCGATAAACAATGCTGGTGACAAGACGAAGCCTGCGGACAAAGATTCCGGCGGCTGGATGGAGACGGCGAGGACGGTTGTATTTGCAGTCTTGTTCGCTGTGTTGGTCCGAACATTCGCCTATGAGCCCTTTAATATCCCGTCCGGCTCCATGATTCCGACATTGCTGGTCGGTGATTATTTGTTCGTTTCAAAATTTTCCTATGGCTATAGCCAGCATTCGCTACCGTTCAGCCTACCTTTGATTAAGGGCCGGATATTTGAAACGACGCCGGAACGGGGCGATGTCGCGGTATTCAAATTACCCACCGATAACCGAACCGACTATATCAAACGGATTATCGGGTTACCTGGAGATCGAATTCAGGTGACCCGGGGCATTCTGCACATCAATGGCAAAGCGGTTCCACGTCGTCGAATTTCCGATTTTGGCACCCCAACCGGAGCGGGGCGTTTTCAAACGTCGCCACGGTATCGCGAAACACTGCCAAATGGCGTCGCGCATGATATTCTCGAAAGTGGCGGCGACTCGGCGATGCTGGACAATACCCAGGAATTTGTTGTGCCGAAGCGCCATCTTTTCGTGATGGGCGATAATCGCGATAATTCTTCCGACAGTCGCGTGCCGCCGGGCCGATCGGGGCATTTCGGATTTGTGCCAATTGAAAACCTTGTGGGCCGCGCCGAGTTCCTCTTTTTTTCGACCAATGGGCTTGCGAAACTTTGGGAAATCTGGAAATGGCCATTTTCAATTCGCTTCGATCGCCTCTTTAACTCGATTGACTGATCTAATCGCGCGAGGCGCGGACGCCATGTTTGATGATCTTGCTTCCATCTTGGACCATAAGTTCGAGAACGCGTCATTTTTGTCTGAGGCGATGACCCATGGCAGTATCGGCGCCAACAAGCCCAATTACGAACGCCTGGAATTCCTGGGGGACCGAGTTTTGTCACTCGTGATCGCCGATATGCTGCTGACGCAATTTCCAAAAGAAGCGGAAGGTGACCTGGCGCGGCGTCATGCGGCGCTCGTTCGTCGAGAAGCCTTGGCGGAGATCGCGCGAGATCAACATCTTGGCGATTATATCATTATGGGCCGAAGCGAAGTCGATGCGGGGGGCCGGGAAAATCCCGGCATTCTATCGGATATATGTGAGTCGGTGATCGCCGCGCTCTATCTGGATGGCGGGCTCGAGGTTGCGTCGATCTGGATTCGTACGCATTGGAGCGCGCGGATGACGTTGCCTGTTCAGCCGCCAAAAGACGCCAAGACGTCGTTGCAGGAATGGGCGCAGGGACGCGGGATGCCGCCACCGACCTATACCGTTGTGTCACAAAGCGGTCCGGACCACGCCCCGGTATTTGAAATTGATGTCTCGGTCGAAGGCCGCCCCGTCGCGAACGGCGCCGGGTTATCGAAACGCGTAGCAGAGCAAGCGGCGGCGGCGAAATTGTTGGCGTTAGTGGAGATTGAGGAATGACGGATATGAACGACACAGATCGACGCTGCGGTTTTGTTACCGTGATTGGCGCGCCGAATGCGGGAAAATCGACGCTGATAAACAGAATGGTCGGCGAAAAAGTTTCAATCGTTTCACCAAAGGTTCAGACTACCCGAACCAAGGTGTTGGGGATCGTTATTCGCGGTGACAGTCAGGTCGTCTTTATCGACACGCCGGGTATTTTTACACCGCGCGAGCGCGAGCGGCTGGGGCGTGCGATGGTGCAGGCCGCGTGGAAAAGTATTGGAGACGGCGATGCGGTCGCGTTGATCGTTGATAGCGAAAGAGGGATTAGCGCCGATACAAGGTCGATTGTCGAGACCCTGAAGGCGAAGAACCGGACCGCTGTACTAGTGCTGAATAAAGTGGATCTGGTTCGTCGGGATATTTTGTTGACCCTAATCGCCGAATTAAACGCATTGGGTGATTTTTCCGAAACCTTTATGGTCTCCGCCCTGAACGGTGAAGGCGTCAACGAGTTGCTGGATTTTTTCGCAGGGCAGAGCCAGCCTGGACCCTGGATGTATCCGGAAGATCAAGCGTCCGACATGCCGATGCGCCTGTTAGCGGCGGAAATTGTCCGGGAGAAGCTGTTCCTGCAACTCCATCAGGAATTACCCTATGCCTTGACGGTTGAGACCGAGAACTGGGAAGAGTTCGATAACGGCGAGGTGAAAATTGACGCCGAAATTATCGTTGAACGCGAGAACCAGAAAGGCATCGTGGTGGGGAAGCAGGGGAGCCGGATCAAAGCGGTTGGCGAGGCGGCGCGGATTGAGCTTTCGAAAACCTTTGACCGTAAGGTGCATTTATTTTTGCGCGTCAAGGCGCGTCCCGGCTGGACCAACCGGGCTGCGCATTATCGGGCCCTTGGGTTGGAATTCCCGGTCTAGGACTAGTTCGTTCGGCGCTGACGCTACATTATCGCCAATTGGCTATTTTTTAAATCGGTCACCAGCATGCAACCCGGCCGGTGCGTGATGCAAAAGCTTGGTTTGGCCTGTTCGATGACGACTTGTGGCGTTACCCCACAGGCCCAGAATACGGGAATTTCGTCTTCCTTCATCAGGGGCGGCGCGCCGCCAAAAACAGGTTTTTCAATATCGTTAACGCCGATCAATTCCGGGTGCCCGATATGGACCGGCGCCCCATGCACATTGGGAAACCGCGTGGTGATTTGAATGGCGCGAATGGCGTCGGCTGGTTTCATGGGACGCATGGAAACCACCATTTTTCCTGAAAAACGTCCTGCGGGTTTGGTGTCGATATTGGTGACATACATCGCGACGCATTCGTTGCGCTCAATGTGGCGCAAGGGTAATCCATCCTGCAGCAAAGCCTCTTCAAAAGAGTAGGAGCACCCAAGCGGAAAGGCGACCAGATCGTCGCGCCAATACTCTGAGATGTCGTTTGTGTCGTCGATTTCAACGCCATTTTCAAAGACGCGGTAACCAGACAAATCGGTGCGTAAATCGATATCGACCCCAAGCGTCGGCAAAACGGGGCTGCCGGTTTCTCCAACGGCCAGAATGGGACACGGCTTTGGGTTCAATTGGCAGAAGGTTTGAAATTCCTGCGCGTATTCCGCCGGTAATATCGCAAGATTAGCTTGTACGTATCCAGGCGCCATACCAGCGGTGTGCCCGGAATGCCCGTTCTCGCGAATCGACAATCGTGCGGCGTGCGCCGGATTTTCGCCTATCGATGCGGGGTTTTCGATTGCGGTTTGTGGCATGTTCAGGACTCCTAATTTACGTTCATCGAGGGAATGCGGCCCCCAAGTTTTACCGGCTCATCGATTACCATTTTTCTCATTTCGACTCACCTCACGAGGCCATAAGTGCAACAATGAGGCAAGCGCGAAACCGCTCGCGATCCATATAATTTCCCGCATTCGTCGGACCAGCGCCACCGCGACGCCCAATTCTGGCGAGCCCGTGATCGCGGTGCACATTAGCACGAATGCGCCATCTTGTGCACCGATGCTGGCGGGAATGAAAAAGGAACCGGCTCGGACCATTTGGGTCATTGATTCAATAATCCAGGCTTCAGCCAGACTGACCGGGTGTCCCAAAAATTCGAGCGCGTAGTATATTTCAAGAACACCAATCGCCCAGCTCAATAAAGCGAGCGCCATAGCGCCCGTAAACCGCAATTTGTCCCGGCTGTAGAATTCCAGGAAATGGTTTTCCACCTCACGAATGTCGTCGAGCTTACCGACAATTGATCGGAATACGGGCCATTGCTCCAGTTTCCCGGTGAGGATTGAAGAGAGTTGAAACCGTTGTATGGCGAAAAACGAAACGATGCCGAATGTTAACGCCGTCAGTCCAAAGCCACCCGCAACGACATAGGTCTCCGGGATCGCAGTATGACGGAGCATGAGAAAAAATCCGGCGGAGAGGAATAGAAGAAGCGCCAAGATGTTTACGGTTTTGCTCATGAGTAGCGACGCCGCGCCTTCTCGGTACCCGACACCGTAGCGTTTTTTCAGTAAAATCGCTTTAACCGGCTCGCCGCCCATGCCGCCAGCGGGGACGGTCATATTGAAGGCTTCTCCCACCAGACGAATGCGCCACAATCTTGAAAACCAACGCAGGTTAAGGGGCGCCGTGTGTAAGGTTACGAGCCACGTCAACGCATCCATGGAGAAACTCGTCAGGTAGAGCGCCAGTACGATAGCGAGGCCCCAACCAAACTGCGCCAGGTGCGCCACCGCGTCGCCAAAATCGGTTTCCGCAATGATGACGCCGAACAGCGCAACGCCAATCGACATGTAGAGGTATTTCAGATAACGCAAGTTTGCTCCGGTGCGCGGCCCAATATGATAGTTCGCGACATTAACGACGCGTCGGATATCGGTAAAGCCTGCTTCGTTGTTAAACCCGCACGCCAAGAAGCTCGTTTTTGTGGTGTGTTCTGGTATGGTCCGAACCATGGATTGGGTTGATCAGGGGTTGGTCTTATCGGTTCGTCGGCTTGGCGAATCCTCGGTTGTCGCCAGCTTGCTGACGTCGTCGCATGGGCGCCATGCGGGCCTGGTGCGCGGGGGGCAATCCAGGCGTCTGCGCGGTGTCCTTCAACCCGGTAACCTGGTGTCCGCCTCCTGGCGCGCTCGGCTTGAAGAACATCTGGGCGCGTTCTCGTTGGAGTTGGAGAAAAGTCTGGCGGCGCCGTTACTACCTTTTGCGGACAGGTTGGCGGCGCTTGGGTCGCTCTGTGCGCTGATCGATAATGGTCTGCCGGAACGCGAAGCCCATCCCGCCTTGTTCGACATTACCGCCGCGGTAATGATTGCGCTCGATTGCGGTGACGACGCCTGGGCGCCATTCTACGTTCAGTGGGAGCTGGATTTCCTCCGGGAGCTTGGGTTTGGACTGGATTTGTCCCGATGCGCGGCCACGGGCGCCGTGGAGGATTTATGTTTTGTATCGCCGAAGAGTGGTCGTGCGGTTTCATCCTCCGCGGCGGAACCTTACCGAGATCGACTATTGCCATTGCCGGGGTTTTTGATGGGAGACGGTCCGGTTCACAGCAAGGCCCTTGTGGACGGATTGTCCTTAACCGGTTATTTCCTGGAAAAACATGTATTCGCGGTGCATGGACAAACGCTGCCCGTCGCGCGGGAGCGGCTTATTGAAATCATGCGGCGCCGCTCGTCAGAGTCATAAAACCTTTCGGATGAGGTCGACGAGGGCTACAAGATATGGCATGTTGAGTGCCTGAATTCCACGATATCTTGTGAAAGCTGCTTGAATGGCTGAAGCCTTTGAAATTGGCGAAATCCGGACGGTTCCGCTATCCGGCGCTCTGGGTGAGCGATATTTGTCCTATGCGTTGTCCACGATTATGTCGCGGTCGCTTCCCGATGTGCGCGATGGCCTGAAACCGGTCCATCGTCGGCTTTTATACGCCATGCGGGAACTAAAGCTTGATCCGACCTCTGGGTACAAAAAATGCGCGCGTATCGTTGGCGACGTCATGGGTAAGTACCATCCCCATGGCGATGCGGCGATTTATGACGCCATGGTTCGCTTGGCGCAGGATTTTGCGGTGCGCTATCCTTTGGTGGACGGTCAGGGGAACTTTGGCAACATCGACGGCGATAACCCTGCAGCCATGCGTTACACCGAAGCGCGTCTGACGGCGGTCGCTAACGCCCTGCTAGAGGGTATCGACGAAGATGCGATCGATTTTAATGAAACTTATGATGGGGAAGACAAGGAACCCGCCGTCTTGCCGGCAGGGTTGCCCAACCTTCTGGCGAACGGCGCGACGGGAATCGCCGTGGGCATGGCTACCTCGATACCGCCACACAATTTGTCGGAGATTTGCGATGCGCTGCTTCATTTAATCAAACACCCCAACGCCAGCATGACGAAACTTGTGGATTTTATGCCGGGGCCTGATTTCCCCACCGGCGGTGTTTTGGCGGAAGAGCGCGACGATATTGTCGCTGCCTATACCAGCGGGCGGGGCGGATTTCGTGTCCGCGCGCGGTGGGAGGTCGAGAAATTAAAAGGCGGCGCTTATCAAGTTATCGTCACGGAAATTCCCTATCAGGTTCAAAAATCGAAACTGATCGAGAAAATCGCCGATCTGCTTCACGCGCGAAAACTGATGATGCTAAATGACATTCGCGATGAATCCGCAACAGAGGTCAGGCTCGTTCTGGAGCCCCGGAACCGGAATGTGGACGCGACCGTCCTTATGGAATCGTTGTTTCGCCAGACAGATCTGGAGAGCCGGTTTTCCCTGAACATGAATGTTCTGGACGCCGAGCGGACGCCACGCGTGATGAATTTGCGCGATGTTTTGCAGGCCTATCTTGACCACCGTGGCGACGTCCTTGTACGGCGGACCAATCACCGTTTGTCCCATATTAAACGCCGGCTCGAAATTCTGGGCGGATACCTGGTTGCGTATTTGAATCTGGACGAAGTCATTCAGATCGTTCGGGAAGAGGACCATCCAAAAGAAGTGTTCATGGAACGCTTCGACCTTAGCGAGGCACAGGCGGATGCGATCCTGAACATGCGATTACGAAGCCTTCGTCGGCTTGAAGAGATCGAAATCCGCAAGGAACATGATGCGTTGACGGCGGAGCAATCCGATCTGGTTAGTTTGCTGGGGGATGATATCCGTCGGCTGGGCGTTATCAGCGACCAAATTTCTTCGATTAAGAAAGCTTTTGGCGCGAAGACAGAAATCGGGCGCCGGCGGACTGAAATTGGCGACGCGCCGGACGATGTGATCGTGCCGTTGGAAGCCTTGATCGAGCGTGAGCCCGTGACCGTGATTTGTTCGGAGAAAGGCTGGATCCGCGCCGCCAGAGGCCATTTGGCGGAAACCGGCGACATTAAATATAAGGACGGTGACCGGGAACGGTTTATCTTGCACGCCGAGACGACCGACAAAATTCTTATCTTCGCGACCAATGGCCGATTCTATTCGATTGGCGCTGATCGTTTGCCGGGCGGGCGTGGCCATGGTGAACCCCTTCGCCTTATGCTCGATCTGCCCAACGACCACGATATTGTGGAGATGTACGTACATCGTGCAGATCGAAAGTTGCTGGTCGCGTCGAGTGATGGTCGGGGCTTTGTGGTGCAGGAAAGCGATGTTTACGCGCAGACGAAAGCTGGAAAGCAAGTCTTGAATGTGAGTGGCGAAGTTGAAGCCCGCGCCTGTATACAAGTCGAAGGCGATGCGGTCGCGGTCGTCGGAGATAACCGGAAGCTGCTAGTCTTTGATCTGAGCGACATGCCGGAAATGGCCCGGGGACGTGGGGTTATCCTGCAACGCTACAAGGATGGTGGAATGTCGGACATCACGGTTTTCGACAAGGCGCAAGGTCTGCAGTGGCGCACCGGTGAACGGACGCGCACGGAAACGGACCTACAGGACTGGGCGGGACGCCGCGCGCAGGCCGGGCGATTGCCGCCGCGTGGATTTCCTCGGAACAACAAATTCAGCTAACGCCAACCCTTAACGCCAGCCTTGGGAGGTAAACCCTTCCAAGGGCTGGAAGCGTTGTTTATAGGCCATTTTGGGACTGCCATCGATCCAGAAGCCCAGATAGACATAGGGCAGGCCGCATCGTCGCGCGAGGTCGATTAACGATAGTATGATGTAGGATCCAAGGCTTCTTTTGGGGTTTTCGGTATTGAAGAAGCTGTAAACTGCGGAAAATCCATCCTCGAGCCAGTCGGTCAAACAGGCGGCGATCAAGACGTCGGTCTCATCGCGAAATTCCAGAATAGTCGATTCCACAGGACTGGACACGACCATGTCGAGATAGTCCTGTTCCTTCATTCTCGACATTTCGCCATTGGCGTGGCGCTCCAGAAGGTAGGTGTTGAAAAGCTGGTATTGCTCCCGCGTGGGCGACGTCCCGACATCGGTGACGGTGAGATTGCTATTTGCGTTCAAGATGCGCCGCCATGAGCGCGTTTCCTTGAATTCATCAACGACAATACGAACGGGCACGCAAGCGTTGCAGCCGTTGCAGGCGGGGCGATAGGCCACATGATGGCTGCGCCGAAATCCTGCTTGTGACAGGGTTTCATAATGATGTTGCGCGTCCGGCGCTTTGAGTTCGGTGAAGAGTTGCTGTTCGATTTTGCCCGGTAGATAAGGGCAGGGCATCGGTCCGGACCGGTGAAAGGAGATAATTTTTGGTTTTCGCTGGTCGGTCATCGGCCTGTGCGCGTCTCGGCGTTTACGACAATGGTGCCCGACAGGAAATCATGGGCGCATCGTCGACGGTCGTTGAACAGCGCGACGACAAGAACAATGAAACTGGTGAAGGTTATGGACAGGTAAAATAACGCGGTCATGGCGAATGCCTGCAACAGACCCGGCGCAGTACCGTCCACTGTTCGCACCTCCAGCCCGAGAAATTGCATGCCAACGGTGGAGGACCGGCGGCCGCTAATGAGCAGGGTGTGATAAATAATGGGGATCAGGGGAAAGATTGGTAATAAAACGCCCGATAACAGGCCGAGACTGAAAATAACGATGGCCCACATCATGAGAAAGATTGAGCTGATGATCGCCATATCGATGATGAAGGCGAAAACGCGACGTAGCACAACGCCTTCAAACAGAGCCGCATCGGTAACTGGATCAACCTGCGGTCGGATTCCGGTCCAATCCAGTCTCGCATCGCTTTGTTCCGGTAATCTCTCGCTTGGCAAGATACGATCCTTTATCAGTTTCTGTGATTGATGATGGTCGATCTCATTAAATTGGCGCGTATTTGATGATTCGCAAGGGGAATGGCTCATTTTGCGGATTATTGCGTGTTGGTCTCAGTTGTCTCCAAAAATTCGCGGCGGCGCGGGTAGTTTGGCGTTGGGGTCGTCTTTTTCACGTAACAGCACAATCTCCAAACGTCGATTTCGCGGCGACAATGGCTCTTTCGGCGTCAACAATTCGGTATCCGCCTTACCAACGACTTCCTCGATGCGTTGGTTCGGCAAACCGGCGGCTTGCAACTCGGCGCGTGCGGCGGCGGCGCGGTCGAAGGATAATTCCCAATTGCCGCGCCCTGTCGCCGTTACATAGTCTTGCGCATCGGTGTGTCCGGAAATGGATAATTTATTGGGCAATCGCTCGACCACGCTGGCGATCAGCAAGAGTATTTTTTTGGTGTGACCGGTCAAAACTGCGCCGCCGGGCTGGAACATAGTGACGTTTTGCTGATCGATCAGTTGGATGCGCAATCCTCTGTCGGTGACGTCGATTTTGATGGCTTCGTGCAATTGGCGCAGTTCAGGAACTTCGTCGAGAGCTTGTTCCAACGCCGCTTCGGCGGCCCGGAATTGCTGCGCCTCATGATCGGATTTGGAATCAGTCAGGTTGGGCAGGTCAGAGGGCGGCCTGTCGATTGGGCTTTCCTTATTGGTCGCCTTATCGCCCGGGGTGCTTAACGACGAGATATTCTCCTGCACCGCGGCTGCGGGCTTTCGGACGGGGCCTGGATCCGATGCAGATATGCCGCCAAACAGCCCGCCACTGCCACTGGACCCCTTGCAGACGCCGATGGGTTCAAAGAAATTCGAGATACCCTCCAGCTGCTCCTGCGTTGTTGCGTTCAGCAGCCATAACAACAGGAAAAAGGCCATCATTGCGGTTACAAAATCAGCGAAGGCGACTTTCCACGCGCCGCCATGGGCCGCGGCGCCCGGCAGCTTAACTTTCTTGATAATCAGTTTTGGTTCTGGGGCGCCATCGGTCATTGCGCGGCCTTTTGTTCGTCCGTTGGGCGCACTAACAAAATGGTGATTCGTCGGTTCCGGGGGGATTCCGGTTCTTGCGGATATAAATGTTCGCTATCCGCTTTGCCGGACACCGCGGCGATCCGATCCGTCGGCAATCCTGATTCGACAATGATGCGTCGCGCCGCATTGGCGCGCTCGCCGCTCAATTCCCAATTGGAGGGAAATTTGGTGTTTTCCAGAGAGGAGGCGTTGGTGTGGCCGGTGATCGCGATTTGGTTGGGGAACTTGACCAGGATGGTGGTAATCAGTTCCAGAAATGCCTCGGAATAGGCCGACATGACGGCGCCGCCCGATTTGAACATCGAAATTCGTTCCTGATCGACAAGCTGAATGCGCATGCCTTCCGGCGTGTTCTCCATCAGGAGATTGTCCTGAAACTCCTTGAGTAAGTCGTTCTTTTCCACGGCCAATCGTAGCGCTGATTGCGCGCGCTTGAAGTCTTCCGACTGACGGGTGCGGGCTTCGACATTCTCGCTATCCGGATTTTCTCACTCGAGGTTCGCGCCTCCTCCGCCTTCCCCTTTAATTCATTTTGACCGCCAAAGGATGGAATGGGGACGGAGACGCTTGGCGGTGAACCCGATGACTTCAACGCGCCTTCGGCGGTCAGGGCGAGGCCCTTGAGCGTGCCGCCCGCACCGGCGTCATCGCCATCTGTAAATGAATCCGGTTCGAACAGGTTGGAAATACCCTGCTTCTGGCTGTCGGTGGTCACGTTGAGGAGCCACAGCAACAGGAAAAAGGCCATCCTCGCCGTGACAAAATCCGCGAAGGCGACTTTCCACGCGCCGCCATGCGGATTTTCCTTCGGCTTGATCCGTTTCTTGATGATGATCGGTGCTAGGGCTTCCTCGTCCGCCATGGCGCGAGACCTTTATACCGGGGGTAATTCGCCGCAGGCGTCTTCAACCTCGGCGAATGTCGGCCTGATATGGGACATGAGAACCTTGCGCGCCATCTCCACCGTTACGGCGGGCGCGTAT
>JBLHZD010000087.1:0-13246 GCA_047631095.1 Alphaproteobacteria bacterium | reverse complement strand
ATCTTTGGATTTTTGGAAATTTATTTTATGACTGACAGCGACACAGCCGCATTTGAACGTCTGAAGCGACTTAAATATCGCAGTTGGCATCGCGGCATGCGAGAAATGGATCTCTTGATGGGGCGTTTCGCCGACAAGTACATTGAAGGCCTCTCCGCAGCGGACGTTGATTTGTACGAAGTCGTTCTGGAGTACGGCGATCCTGACCTTTACAACTGGGTTAGCGGTCGCGAAGAAGTCCCCGATATTATCGGTCGCGACATCATCCTTCGACTTAAAGAATTCACGGTAACGCGTTAAATACCTTGAGTTCCCTCCCAGAATACCTTTCAGAGGCGCGACAGTTCACCATTAATGGTGCGCCAGAAGGCGGGCGTGCGCTGGCGCTATGCGAGCTTTTCCACGCCGCAGGCGGACGGTCGGTTATTCACGTCGCGCGGGATGACGCCAGTATGGCGCAGCTTGCGCAGGCCCTGCCGTTCTTTGCGCCCAATATCAATATTCTCGTGTTCCCGGCCTGGGATTGTTTGCCCTATGACCGGGTGTCGCCAAATACCGAGATATTATCGCGGCGCCTCGATACGCTGGCGACGTTAGCCGTATCGAACGACCCCATCGTCCTCATCACCACGATAAGCGCAATACTTCAAAAAGTGCCCAAACGCGCGACTTATGAAGGCGCGATCATTTCCGGCGCCATTGGTGATTCTATTGTGGTCGAACAGCTTCTCGCCTTTTTGGAGGGCAATGGGTATATCCGCGCCGGTACGGTGCGCGAGCCTGGGGAATACGCCGTGCGGGGCGATATCGTTGATATATTTCCTCCCGGCGCAGGTGATCCCGTGCGACTGGATTTCTTTGGGGATGAATTGGAGGGCGTGCGTAGTTTCGACGCCATGAACCAGCGCACCATCGAGGTTCTGGAATCCTTTAGCTTGCGGCCCGTAAGCGAGGTTACGCTTGATGATGAAAGCATCGCGCGGTTCCGTTCAAAATACCGCGTCATGTTTGGCGCAGGATCAACAGAAGACCCGATTTGCGAGGCGATCCGCGCGGGGCGACGCTTCATCGGCATGGAGCATTGGCTTCCCTTGTTCCATGACGGGCTTGAAACATTGTTCGATTATCGACCCGACGCCGCCATTTCGATGGATCAGGAAGTCGAAGTGGTGTCACAGGATCGCTTCGAGATGATTGCGGATTATTACGACGCCAGAGTAGCCATGCTCCCCAGCAAAAAGCGCGACCGAAAGGCGAGCGGTATTCTGGGCGGCGATGAAATTTATAAACCGGTGCCGCCAGACTCGCTGTTTATCGATGAACAAAATTGGGCGGCGCTGCTCGCCGCGCGCTCCGTCGCAATCCTCAGCGCATTCGATGCGCCGCCGAGTGATCCTTCAAGCGCCGTCTCCGCGTTGCGCCATTTTGAATGGGGCGGGCGCATTTCGATTGATTTCGCCGCGATCCGCGCGCGATCAGAAGTTAATATATTTGAAGATGTCAAAGAGCATCTCGCCGGTGATAAACGACGCCGGACCCTGATTACCGCCAGTTCACGCGGCGTTGGCGAGCGGCTGGAGCGCCTGTTATCCCAACATGGGGTCACCGACGTGCGTCCTGTCGCGTCATGGCCGGAATTCACGACCCGTCCGCTAGGCGCCGTATCCTTGGCGATTCTGGACATTGAGCACGGCTTTGCGCGCGGCGAAATGCAGGTCCTGACCGAACAGGACATTCTGGGCGAACGCATGACGCGCCCCACGCGTCGCCGTCGAAAAGGTGAAAATTTTCTAACAGAATCGTCCAGTCTGTCAAAAGACGACCTTGTTGTTCACGAAGATCACGGGATCGGACAATTCGACGGTCTCGAGACTGTATCCGCCGGCGGCGCGCCCCATGACTGTCTACGGATCATTTATGCGGGCGGCGATAAACTTTACGTGCCTGCGGAGAACATCGAAGTCCTGTCCCGCTTCGGGTCTGAAAACGCGACCGCCACGCTGGATAGGCTCGGCGCGCAAAGCTGGCAGGCCCGAAAGGCGCGGGTTAAAGAACGCATCCGTCTGATCGCCGGACAGTTGATAAAAGTCGCTGCTGAACGCGCCGTGCGAAGAGGTGAAGTCTTAAACACGCCAGACGGCGAATTTCAGGAGTTTTGCGCGCGGTTCCCGTTTTCAGAAACCGAAGATCAGGGTAACGCAATTTCAGATGTCACAGGCGATATGGCTTCGGGTCGTCCCATGGACCGCCTCATATGCGGCGACGTCGGATTCGGCAAAACCGAAGTTGCGCTTCGTGCGGCGTTTGTCGCGGCGATGAACGGCGTTCAGGTGGCGGTCGTCGTTCCGACCACGTTGCTGGCGCTGCAGCATTTTAAAACATTCCGGGACCGGTTTAACGGCCTCCCAATTCGTGTGGCCCAATTATCACGGTTTGTTTCCGCCAAAGACGCGGAGGCGACACGACAAGAGATGCAGAACGGTACCGTCGATATCGTCATCGGCACACATGCGTTGCTAAGCAAGACTATCAGTTTCGCCAATCTAGGCTTGTTGGTGGTTGATGAGGAGCAACATTTTGGCGTGGCGCAAAAAGAGCGCCTGAAACAGCTAAAGGCGAATGTCCATATTTTGACCCTGACGGCGACGCCCATTCCGCGAACGTTGCAAATGGCGTTATCAGGTGTTCGAGAGTTGAGTATTATTGCAACGGCGCCCGTAGATCGTCTGGCGGTTCGTACCTTTGTAATGCCCTTTGATTCGGTTGTCGTTCGCGAAGCGATCATGCGGGAGCGCCACCGAGGCGGCCAAACATTTTATGTATGCCCCCGCGTCGCCGATCTGGCCCGCGTGGAACGGCGACTAAAGGAGCTTGTTCCCGACATCAAAGTCGCGATGGCGCATGGGCAAATGACTCCCTCCGAACTGGAAGACGTAATGATTGCGTTTTTTGAGCGCCGTTACGATATCTTGTTATGCACCCAGATCGTTGAATCCGGTCTGGATATCCCCACTGTAAACACAATGATTATTCATCGCGCCGACATGTTTGGTCTGGCGCAGTTATATCAGCTTCGTGGCCGAATTGGTCGTTCTAAAACAAGGGCCTATTGTTACCTGACGATCCCGCCGGGCCGCATTCCCACACCCGCGGCGCAAAAGCGGCTGGAAGTGATGCAGACGCTTGATACACTCGGCGCCGGCTTTACCTTGGCCAGTCACGACCTGGACATTCGCGGCGCGGGCAATCTTTTGGGAGACGAGCAATCCGGACACATCAAAGAAGTCGGCGTTGAGCTTTATCAGCAAATGCTGGAAGAAGCCGTCGCCGCCGCACGCAATGACGACGATTCGCCCGGTAATATCGGCTGGTCGCCGCAAATCGCCCTGGGCGCACCGGTTTTAATTCCGGAACGTTTTGTCTCGGATTTATCGGTCCGGTTGGGTTTGTACCGCCGTTTGTCCGGGCTGGGTGACGCCAAGGACATAGAATCCTTCGCCGCCGAACTCATTGACCGTTTTGGCGCCTTGCCCGAGGAAGTCGAAAACCTGTTGCGCGTCATCTCGATCAAACAACATTGTCGGCGCGCGGGCATCGCCAAGGTGGATGCAGGGCCAAAAGGTGCCGTAATCGGGTTTCGCGACAATGTATTCGCCAATCCCGCAGGCCTTATCGGTGTCATTCAGCGGGAGACAGGACGCATGAAATTGCGCCCTGACCACACCCTGTTCTATCAGGGAGACTGGAACGACCCGGACAAGCGCATTTCCGGCGTTGTCGCGCTGGTGTCGGAAATGGCCGTATTGGCCAGCCCTTAGGCGTTAAAGATAGCCGTCTTCCTTGGGCAGGCTGACCAGATCAAATATCGGAAAAAAAGATTCCGGTTCTTGTGCGCCCGCCAGAAGGTATTGTTTATCAAAAATAAAACACGGCGCCCCTTGCACGCCGAGCACACCGGCGCGTGCGCCTTCCTGGCGAACCTGGGCCGTGTAATGCCCGCAAGACAGGCTGTCTTCGACCTCGCACGGGTCCAATCCGGACTCTTTGGCGATCTCGATCAAGGTTGGCATATGGCCAATATCCCGACCGTCCACGAAAAAAGCGTTGAAGAGTTGTTCCACAACAACATCGTCCCGCATTGAATCCGCCGCCAGATGAATCAGGCGATGAGCGTTCAATGTATTCGGCATGCGTTCGATTTTTTCAAAGGCGAAATCAATACCGGCATGACGACCAACCATACGGATATTTTCCTGAAGTTGCTCAATGCGTCGCTGACCGCCGAATTTGGACGTCAGGTACATCTCCTGCGCGACCCCGGGTTCAGGAAGATCAGGATTTAACTGATAGGCGCGCCATCGAATTTGCGCCTTCAATTCTGGCCGCATGTCCAATGCCTCTTCAAGCCGGCGTTTCCCGATAAAACACCAGGGGCAGACAGGGTCAAAAAAGAATTCAATAGGGAGATTTCGACGCATCAAAGACCGCAGTAATTGTTAAATAGCGCCCAATAGAATATGACCAAAGTCGAATGGGCGACGTTAAGGGTGGTGAGATTAGCCTGGAAACCACGCCTGTTGAACGCAAAGACAAGATGGGAAATTACCGCGTGTCCAGTGATCCGTCACCATTTGATTTGAACCTTGAACAAGGTCCCGCGAATTTTACACCGCTGTCGCCCCTGAGCTTTATAAAACGCTCGGCCGCCGTATATGGCGAAAAAACGGCCGTCATTCATGGCGCGCGTCGATATTCATACGATATGTTTTTCAAGCGCTGCCGCCGTCTCGCCTCAGCTCTGTCAAAACTTGGCGTCGGCGCGGGCGACACCGTGGCTGTCATGGCGCCAAACGTGCCGGAACTACTGGAGGCGCATTACGGTGTGCCGGTGTTAGGCGCGGTCCTGAACGCCATCAATATTCGACTGGATGCGCAAACAATCGCGTTCATTCTGGAGCATGGCGGCGCCAAGGTTTTGCTCACTGACACACAATTTCACGCGACGGTCGCAGCCGCCATAGAATCGATGGAAAACCCGCCATTGGTGATCGACATTGATGATTCGGAATATGCGGACGGCCAATGCATTGGTGTGAATGACTATGAAACCTTCATAGGGGAGGGCGATGAAGATTACCCGTGGTCCTTACCTGACGACGAATGGCGCGCCATTTCCCTGAATTACACCTCCGGGACAACGGGAAACCCCAAAGGCGTCGTCTACCATCATCGCGGCGCTTATCTAAACGCCATCGGCAACGCGATGACTTTTGGTCTAAACGCGTCTTCAGTCTACCTCTGGACCTTGCCAATGTTTCATTGCAACGGTTGGACGTTTACTTGGGGCGTGACCTCCGTAGGCGGCACGCATGTTTGCCTGCGGGACGTAGACCCCGTAAAAATTTACCCCATGCTGAGCGACCATAAAGTGACGCATATGTGCGGTGCGCCTGTGGTTTTAACGACATTGATACATGCGCCGGACGACGTAAAACAAAAGGTCGAAACGCCCATTGAAATTGCGACAGGCGGCGCCGCGCCGCCGAGCGCCGTAATCGCGGGCATGGAATCGCTCGGCTTTCGAGTGACGCATTTGTATGGAATGACAGAAAGTTTCGGCCCATCAACGGTTTGTGCGTGGCGGCCCGAATGGGCGGATTTACCGCTGGATGAGCGCGCAACGCTGATGGCGCGTCAAGGCGTCAACTATTTGACCCTTGAAGACCAGCGTATCGCCGACCCGGACACGATGATCGATACGCCCGCCGATGGCGACACCATGGGTGAGCTTATGCTGCGCGGAAACACGGTCATGAAAGGTTATTTCAAGAACGCCGCGGCCACGAAAGAAGCGTTTGACGGGGGATGGCTGCATACGGGCGATTTAGGCGTCATGCATCCAAATGGATATATCGAAATCAAGGATCGCGCGAAGGACGTTATAATCTCTGGCGGCGAAAACATCTCGAGCCTCGAGATTGAGGAAGTCCTTTATCGCCATCCTGATATCATGGAAGCCGCCGTCGTGGCGGCGGCGCACGAAAAATGGGGCGAGACACCTTGTGCTTTCGTCACCATGAAACCAGGATCACCCGCGCTCACCAGCGCCGATGTCATTGCTTATTGCCGGGATAATATGGCGCATTTCAAATGCCCATCGCGTGTTGTATTTGGTCCGCTACCGAAGACATCGACAGGTAAAATTCAAAAATACGTTCTGCGACAAAAGTCTGAGGAGGCGAATTGAGCGATCACGAGTTAAAGGGAAAAACGGCGCTGGTGACCGGTGCGTCATCGGGGTTTGGGCGTCACTTCGTTGAAATTCTGGCGCGTGAAGGCGTCCGCGTCGCCGCCGCCGCGCGCCGTGCTGATCGACTGGATACGCTCGCGCGTGAAGTAGAATCGCGCGGTGGAAGCGTATTTCCGGTTCAGATGGACGTCGCAAATTCTGAAAGTGTCAAAGAGGGCGTAAAGGCCGCCTATGACGCATTGGGCCATATCGACATTCTTATCAACAATGCGGGCGTAACCCTGTCTAAACCAGCCTTGGACCAAGACGAATCCGATTGGGATCATGTCATTGATACGAATTTGAAAGGCGCCTGGCTCGTCGCTCAGGAAACTGCATTGCGGATGAAAGGGGACGGCGGTGGCTCCATCATTAATATCGCCTCCATCCTGGGATTAGGCGTATCGAAAATGGTCTCCACCTACGCGATCAGCAAGGCTGGCGTTCTTCATATGACCAAATCTCTGGCGCTGGAACTGGCGCGTTACGATATCCGCGTAAACGCCATTGCGCCCGGATACGTCGAAACGGATCTCAATCGTGAATTTTTCGCCAGCAAAATCGGCCAGGACCTTATCAAAAAACTCCCGCAACGCCGCCTTGGCGACCTTACGGATCTGGATGGCGTCTTGTTGCTGTTGGCGGGACAGGCGTCACGATACATGACGGGCAGCATCATTACAGTCGATGGCGGTCACAGCCTCGCCTTGACGTAATTCACCACCTCTTATTTTTTTCAATCTTCGAACAAAGGCGCACAGGATTATGGATTTTTCACTTTCCCCAGAAACGGAAGACTTACGAATTCGCCTTCGCGGGTTTGTGGACAAACATATCATTCCGCTGGAATCCGACCCAAACGCCTATGATGAGCACGAAAACATTGCGCAAGAACCGCTAGAGCGCCTTAAAAAACTCGCGAAATCAGAGGGGCTGTGGTCGCTCTCGCTGCCGGTTGAATTTGGCGGGTTAGGCTTAAGCGTCACCGAGATCACCCCGTGTTATGAAGAAATGAACCGATCCATCTTTGGCCCGGTCTGTTTCAACGCCTCCGCACCGGATGATGGCAATATGCGCGTCCTGGCGCAGGTCGCGCGCCCGGATCAAAAGGAAAAATGGCTCCAGCCCATCGCAGACGGCGATATTCGGTCCTCCTTTGTCATGACCGAGCCCTTGCCGGGATCCGGATCAGACCCATCCGCCATGCTAACCAAGGCCGAGAAAAAGGGCGATAAGTGGATCATCAATGGTCGCAAATGGTTCATCACCGGCGCGGAAGCAGCGACCCACTTTATTTTAATGGCGAAAACCTCGGATGACCCTCGCCGGGGTCTGACGGCGTTTTTGTTCCATAAAGATCAGCCCGGTTGGCGCATCACCCGTCGTATTCCGATCATGGGACCGGAAGAACACGGCGGGCATTGCGAACTGGAATTCGAAAATATGGAAATTCCGGATGAAGATCGTCTGATGGGCGTTGGCGAGGGCTTGAAGGTCACCCAAATTCGGTTGGGAACGGCGCGGTTGACCCATTGCATGCGGTGGTTGGGGCTGGCGCGCCGATCCATGGAAATCACCGCCGATTATGTGGAAAAGCGCGAAAGTTTCGGATCCACGCTGGCGCAACACGAAGGCGTCCAGTGGATGATGGGCGAGGTCGCCATGGGAATCGAGGTCGGACGCCTGTTGACGATGCGCGCGGCGACAAAACTGGATCAGGGCGATTTTGCGCGCAAAGAAGTCTCCATGGCCAAAATCCAGGTCGCCGACACCTTGCACAACGCGGTCGACACCGCGATCCAACTCAACGGCGCGCGCGGTTATTCAAAAGACACCGTGCTGGAGTGGATTTACCGCTATGCGCGTCAAGCTCGGCTGGTTGATGGCGCCTCGGAAGTACACAAAATGGTGTTGGCCCGCAGTTTTCTGGCGGAAGGCAGTGATTTTTGGTCATGGGACTAAGCGACCCGGCGACCCGAAAACGGTTGTCTGAATACATCAAGGCCGCCGCAGGCGCTGCATCCTGCGAAATTAAGGACATACAGCGCCTGAACGGCGGCGCAATTCAGGAAAACCACGCCTTGGACCTGAACTTGACGGGCGGCCCTCATCAAGGCCGCCTTTCGATTGTGTTGCGGATGAGCGCGCCGACGGGCGTTGAAGACAGTCTTGGGAAGGCGTCGGAATTCGCCTTGGCCCGTGCAGCCTTTGACGCCGGTATACTGGTTCCCGAGCCGTTGTGGTGTTGCATGGACAGTACAATTCTGGGGAAGCCTTTTTGCCTGATGGAACGGATGGCGGGAGAAGGGCGGGGTGATGTTTTGACAACAAACCCCACGGTCGCGCAGGCAAAAGACACAATAGCAGCGCAGCTGGGGCGGGAACTTGGAAAAATCCACGCCATCACCCCACGTCAAAACGATTTCCCTTTCCTGTCGACGCCGAAGAACCCCGCTTTGGCGGCCGTGGCGTATTATCGCGATCAACTCGACAGACGCCAACAGGCGTACCCTGCACTTGAGTGGGGATTACGTTGGCTTGAACAAAATGCGCCCTCGGATTCAGAGCTTACGCTTGTTCATCGCGACTTTCGGGTTGGAAATTTTCTCATTGAGCACGGCGCGTTGAGCGCGATTCTCGATTGGGAATTTGCAGGTTGGGGCGACCCATTTGAAGATATCGGTTGGCTTTTCGCCAAATGCTGGCGTTTTGGAAGATCTACGTACGAGCTTGGCGGCATTGCGGACAGAGCCCCATTCTACGCAGCGTATGAACAGGAATCCGGGCGCAAAATCGATGCAACGAAAATCGCCTATTGGGAAACCTATGCCCATGTCCGTTGGGCGATGATCGCGCTGCAACAGGCGGATCGATATCTCGTCGGCGCGGAGATGAACCTGGACGCCGCCCTCAGCGGGCATCGCCTCGCCGAGCTGGAAATTGAAATTTTGCAAATGACCGCGCCGGATTACGCAATCGCATCATGACCACGGATCACCCCCTTTCGGGAGACCTATACAAACTCACTCTATCCAGTAAACAACTGGATCTGGTCGATACGGCGCGTGCAATTGTGAAGCGTCAGAAGGCGGCGGGGCGCCGTAATGAGGCGATATTCGCCAGCGACCTTGCGTCCTTTTACGGTAAATTCATCGCCGATTGCGCAGCGCCAGACGCCATAGCCAGACAATTTGCAATGGATATTCGCGAGGGAAAGCTGGAGTCCGACGCACAAAAAATGAAAGCCTATGAAGTCTTACGCAATCACGCGACGGCGCGTCTTGAAATCAGCAACCCTGATTATTCCAAAATAACGACGTAACCCAAGACGCTTACCAACCGTTCACGCGGTCCCACTCGTCGACGACCCTCATGTTTTCGACAACGTTATAAGCGGGATATGCCGCAGCCGTCATACAGGCGTGGTTTGGCTGAATGCGTACCTTGCCACCAACGGGAAATCGATCAAAGTCCCGCTCATCGGTAATGGGGACAACGCCGTGTTCCTGACTCACTTGTCCAACGTGAACGCCTTCGAATGGTTCCATCGTCGTTGCATCGCAAAGCTGCCCATAACCCGCATCCGTCCATCGAGCGTTGGCGCTAATGTCCTTGGATAACGCGAGCGCGCCCGCGTCCAGCAACAAATGACCGGCGCGGCGATTGTGCCCGATGACGCTCGCCAGAACGCTCAACGCTAGGTCGCCATGCTTGCCCACGCCCCGGGATAATTGCGCAAGGTCGAGAAACATATATACGCCGGGTCGCATTTCCGTCAGGCCTTCGAAGTTTTCACCGTAAGTCGCAGTGGGCGTCGACCCTGCGCTTACGATAGGGCAGGGCAACCCCGCAGACTTCAGTCGCGCTGCGGCGTTTACGACCGCTAACCGCTCATCTTCCGCAATCGCCTTTATCGCGGCGACGTCCGGCGCATCATAGGAATGCCCCCCATGGGTCAGAACGCCGGAGAGGGTCAAATTCTTTGCGCCATGGATAATTTGCGCAATGTCCATGAACTCTGACCCATCAGGCAAGACGCCCGCGCGGTTTTCACCACAATCCACCTCGATCAGCATCGAGTAATTTGCATCGCCAGACACCGCTGCCATTGCGCGCGCCACCTCGGGGCTATCGGTAAGGATGTTCAGGCGTGCGCCGCGTGACATCAAGGCCGCCGCCTGCGCCGCCTTGGAGGGAACAAACCCGACGGCGTAGGTAATATCCGTGAAGCCGCGATCCAGAAAGTACGCGACCTCGGCTAGAGTGGAGACGGTGATGGCGCCGGAATGTTCCTGGGTCGCCAGACGGGCAATGTCGGCGGATTTAGACGTTTTCAGATGCGGGCGAAGAGAAACGCCGTTATCCGTCATGCGCGCCGACATCGCCTTCAGGTTCCGCATCAAAATTTTCCGGTCGAGTATAAGCGCAGGTGTCGGTAAGGTATCAACATGCATGGATCAGCGCCTGTTTGGCTAAAGGTATAAAATATCGAATTATGGTATTATCCTCATTCCCGTTCCGGATCAATTCGGATACGTCACAGCGGTGGACGCAGAATATTTATGTCTGATTCGATAAGTGAGGCCCCATCATGAGTTTCGGCGACATCCTGATACTTTTGAATTTCGCCGCCCTACTTGTGGTAGCGTTCGTCTTGTGGGGCGCCATAAAAACAACGCGCCTACAAGTCATGGCGCAGGTTAATCGGGAATTATCCGAAGTGCGCCGCCAGCTTCGCACTTCGGTGAAAGGCCTTGATCGCGTACGGGACAATGTTACCGACAATTACGAACGGATCGCAAAACTGGAAGTTAATCTGGCGAGCACGCAAGATGAGCTGGAATTCGTTAGCAGCCGCGTACAGGAAATGTTGAACTTTAAAGCCGCGAGTAAAAAGCCCGGTGATGGGGAAAGCGAAGTTGTCCCCGATAGCGAAAAAAAGCACCTGTTTGACTGATTGCCGATGTCGAAACGGGATGTTTTGGATCCCCAAGAACCTGTCAGGTGTTTTCCGCCGCTCAAATAAGTGATATGCAACGTTCGTATTAATCATCCTCAAGAAATTATCGCGCTAATACAGGCGCGTATTTCAATTTCATATTCCTGTCAGGAAGGTCCCATGCCTAAAATTTCCGCGTCCAGCGCCCTGTCTCGTTTTACGGTTCTTGATCTTACCCGTGTCCGCTCGGGGCCAACTTGCGTTCGCCAATTGGCTGATTTTGGCGCCGATGTGATCAAGGTCGAATTGCCGGAGGCTTTGGACCAAAAGGAAGCTCTGGGCGGCGCGCGGCACGGTCCTGATTTTCAAAATCTGCATCGCAACAAACGTAGCCTGACCTTAAACCTCAAAGACCCGGACGGTCTCACCATTTTCAAACGACTGGTCGAAAACGCCGATGTCGTCGTTGAAAACTATCGGCCGGATGTAAAGAATCGCTTGGGGATCGATTACGAATCCCTACGCGCGATAAACCCGAGAATTATTCTGGGCAGCATCTCCGGCTTTGGTCAGGACGGCCCCTATGTCGGGCGCCCCGGATTTGATCAGATCGCCCAGGGGATGGGTGGCTTGATGTCGATTACCGGTGAACCTGGGACCGGACCAATGCGCGTTGGCATTCCCATCGCCGATTTGTGCGCCGGGCTGTTGTGCTCGCAAGGCATCATGATCGCGTTACTGGAACGCGAAGCGTCGGGCGAGGGGCAATGGATTGATACATCCCTGCTGCAATCCCAGATATTCATGCTCGATTTTCAGGCGTCGCGCTGGCTAATGGATCAGGATGTCCCCAAACAGGCGGGCAACAACCACCCGACAAGCATCCCCACCGGCGTGTTCGCGACAAGCGACGGGCACATCAATATCGCCGTGGCGGGGCAGGTGATCTGGGAGCGGTTCTGCAAGGCTGTGAATGCGGAAGAATTAAACGAAAATCCGGATTATGCGACATCGGAGAACCGCTCGAAAAACCGCGACGCGCTGGGTGCGGAAATCAACAAGCGCACAATCGCCAAAGACGGCGCCACCTGGATTGAACTGTTTAACGAAGCGGGCGTTCCCGCCGGTGAAATCAACACGATTGATCAGGTGTTCGCTGATCCGCAAGTGCAGCATCTTGGCGCGGCGACGACGGTTCAGTCCCCCGCATTGGGCGAGATTGAGTTGGTCTCACAATCCATTAAGCTGTCACGGACGCCCAGCACCATCGCAGCGGCGCCGCCGGAACGTGGTGAACATTCCGATGAAATTTTGCAATCCATCGGTTATGACGCCACTGAAATTGCAGATTTTCACAAGCGAAACGTTGTATAAGGTCGCTACGATCAAAAATCCGGACGTTAAAATCAAAAGGACGAGACAAAATGCCCACTGATAAAATGATCTTGGAGAAACATGGCCCTGTGGGCCGGATGATCTTTAACAATCCCGCTAAATTTAACGCTGTCTCCATGGAAATGTGGGAAGCGGCGGTCGAAATTCTGGCGGAACTTGAAAATGACGACGATATTCGCGTCGTTGTCGTCAGCGGCGCGGGCGGAAAAGCGTTCGTTTCGGGTGCGGATATCTCAAAATTCGAAGATGAAAGGGCGTCTCAGGAATCCGTCGACCGATATGGCAATGCGGTGAGCGGCGCCTATAACGGTTTGCAAAAATTTCCCAAACCGACGATTGCGATGATTAACGGGTATTGCATTGGCGGCGGCGCGGGCCTCGCCGTTTGTTGCGACATGCGCATCTGTTCCGAAAAGTCGCGTTTCGCGATCCCCGCAGCGAAACTGGGGCTCGGCTATACCTACGAACACATTCGTAAATTATCGGATTTGGTCGGGCCGTCCTTCGCCAAGGAGATTTTCTTCACCGCACGGCAATTCGACGCCGAAGAAGCCCGAATTATGGGCTTGGTGAACCGGGTTTTGCCCGAAGCGGAACTGGAATCCTTTGTCGACGATTACGCG
>JBLHZD010000086.1:0-13253 GCA_047631095.1 Alphaproteobacteria bacterium | reverse complement strand
CTCAACAGCCGCGACCGGGTCGGCCTGTTCCGTCTGGCGCATGACTTCGCGGTCTCCGGATTCGGCGGGAGACAAGCGCTGTACGAACGCTTCTTCTTCGGTCCCCCCGCCATCCTCGCCGCCGTTTATTTCGACCTGTACGACAAGGACGACATGATTGGCCGGGTTGAGGATTTATTGGCGCAAACGGATTAGCGATCCCGTTCAAAGGTTAGGAATGACGACAACGTGATCGGCGGTGATTTTCCGGAGCCTCGCGGGCCGGCGTATTCTAAACGGGAGCCTTAATCGATATCAGGAGACGCAAATGCGCCGGACCGTGTTTGGTAATTTCTTCTTCGCCCCCCTGCTGTTTGCGGCGCTCGTCTTCACCGTCGCCGCGCCCACCCGCGCGGATGTGGCCGCGCCCTACCCCGGCACGCAAACAATCGTCACAAAAAAGCCCTTTAAAACTTTCGTTAATGATCTGGTGAAAGCTGTCGGCGCCAACAAGATGGGGTTGGTCGCACAGGCCTGCGCCGATTGCGGCGCGCGTAACATCGGCAAGACGATTGCGGGCAACCGGGTGATTATGGCGTTCAATCCCCATTTTGCCGTGCGGATGCTGGACGCTAATGTCGCCGCAGGAATTGAAGCACCGATCCGGCTCTATGTGATGGAAAACGCCGATGGCGGCGCCACGCTCACCTATCGCACGCCAAGTTCCGTCTTTGCGCCCTATAAAACACCGGCGCTGGACGACATGGCGAAGGAACTGGACGTTATCTTCAAGAAAATCGTCGCGGATTCGCAGAATTAAAAGGCGGTCCTACGCCGGGAAGAACTGGCGCCGAATAACAGGGCCCCTCACGACCCGGTTCAGGAAATAGAGTCCCCGTATTCCGGCGGAAAATCCAGTTTCGTCAGAGCAGACCGCAATCGCGCCGCGTATTCGGAATTCGTTTCACGGGCATCCGGCCCTTCAGAGAGATTGTAGCAAATCGCCGGAATAACCTCGCCGTCAATTATTTGCGCAGCAACGGCCTCAGGTACATACCCCTCAAGACCCGGGCCGGAATAAAGCCTTCCAATTTCTTCATGCGTCAGGGCGTACAACATGCCATATGACCGCGCCCCGGTACTTGGAATAAGCGTTGCCCGCCGACCGATGCGTAATGCGAAATCATCAACATAGGCGCGTCGAGGACATTCCGGCGTCACATTGTTTTCATGCAAAACGCCACGGTCCATAAATAATCCGTAAAAAAATCCGTTGATTCGTCGAGCCTTCATAGGATTTCCATATCGATTTTCAAACAGGTTGCTGAATTTGACAGGACGCCTTGTTTTTCAGTTAATTCCTTGGAATTTTTTCTTATTCCTCCAGAATTGGCGCCGTCGCCTGCGCCAACCACGCCGATATATCACCATCCAGCACGGGCGATAAAACCGTTCGCACCCTGGCGTGATACGCGTTCAGCCATTCCAGTTCCGCCGTTGTCATAATCGCCGGATCGACCAAATTTCGGTCGATGGGCGCCAGCGTCAGGGTTTCGAATTCCAGCATCGTGCGTTCCGCGCCTTCAAGTTTGCACGGCACAACGGTGACGAGGTTTTCAATCCGGATGCCATAGGCGCCCATCTTGTAATATCCCGGTTCGTTGGACACGATCATGCCCGGCTGCAAAGCGACGGAACTGGGCATTTTTGAAATTCGGTGCGGCCCTTCATGCACGCCCAGATAACTGCCGACCCCATGGCCCGTGCCGTGATCGAAATCCAACCCGACATCCCATAACGCGCGCCGCGCCATCGGATCCAGCTGCGATCCGCTCGTCCCTTCGGGAAAGCGCGCGGTGGCGATGGCGATATGGCCTTTCAGCACACGCGTAAACCGGTCCTTCATTTCTGCACTGGGCGCGCCAATGGCGATGGTGCGTGTTACATCGGTCGTGCCATCGAGATATTGCGCGCCGGAATCCACCAGAAAAAGTTCGCCGTCCTGAAGAACCCGGTCGGTCTTTTCCGAAACGCTGTAATGTACAATAGCGCCATTGGCGCCGGATCCGGAAATTGTGCGAAAACTGAGATCACGCGCCAGATCGCTTTCATAGCGATAGGATTGCAATTGATCGGCGGCCTGCATTTCACGGAGCCCTCCCGCCGCCGCCGTTTTTTCCGTCCAGGCGAGGAACTTCGTCAAGGCGACGCCGTCGCGTTCATGGGCGTTGCGGGCGCCATTCAGCTCGACGGCGTTTTTGCACGCCTTGGGGAGCGCGCATGGATCCGCGCCATTGTCCAAAATCGCCCCACCAGAATCGAGATGGGCGAACACGGCGGCGGACGCAACGCCGGGATCAACGCGCACGGATTTTCCGCCCAGCGCCGCCAGCGCGTCGGGGAATGAGTCCTGTTCGGCGATGGCGACGCCGTTGCCCAGATGAGCGCCCAATCCTGGCGCCAATTTTCTTGTATCGACGAACCAATCCACAGAACCTGTTTTATGCAGGATCGCAAATGACAACGGCAAGGGCGTATGGGGCACATCGCCGCCACGAATATTCAACAACCACGCGATGGAATCCGGCGCGGTCAACACCGCCGCATCCAGGCCTTCCTCCTGAAGCGCTGCGCCCAACGCAGCGCGTTTCTCCGCCGCCGGTTCGCCAGCGTATTCCGGCGCATGAGGAATGATGGGCGATATCGGCGCGGCGGGTTGATCGGCCCAAACGGCGTCAACCGGGTTGTCTGTCACAGCGATCAATTCGGCGCCTGCCTTTTCCGCCGCCGCGCGAAATCCGTCCGCGGAACGCTTGGTGTGCAGCCAGGGATCGAAACCCAGTTTCATACCCGCACTCAAATTCTCGGTGACCCATGCCGCAGGCGGCGCGTCTGACACATGGCGCGGTTCGATAATGTCGGCGTGCACTTCCGACTGAACCTGAATCGTATACCGACCATCGATAAAGATCGCCGCCTTGTCCGCCAGAATAACAGCCACGCCCGCCGATCCGGAAAACCCGGTCAGCCACCGCAGCCGATCCGCATGGGGCGGCACATATTCGCCCTGATATTCATCCGTGCGCGGCGTGATAAATCCGTCCAGCCCGCGACGCGATAATTCCACGCGCAGATCGGCGATCCGTTCCCGCGGCGCCGGGCTTTCGCCCAGACCACCATCGCCCTGGATATTTGTCGCGAAGGCGGCCAGTTGCGCACGCGCGGCGGCGGATGCGTTCGGCGCAATCAGATCAACCCAGGCGTCTGGCGCGCGACCCGACGGCGCGCCGGCAACCCCGTCGATCAGGCCGCGCACCGCGTCAGGACTTATGCCAACGCCTGCGTTTTCAAGCGCGGCGATCAAAGCGTCATTGTCGTATGAATCTGTCATGTCTCGCCAACCATCTCTTGGGGAACCATCCGTCGGATTGAGGTTTATCGTGTTGCCGACAAGCTAGGGGCCGCCCCGACTGATTTCAAGACGCGCCTTTTTAGCCCTTATTTGGAGCCATGCATTTTTTGAAATGCTGCACTGCAATAAAAACGTCATTAGTTATCGTTAAACATACCATATAAGAAATCATCGGCAGTCACAGCGTTTTGCAGACTGCGAAGAAAATACCTCAATAAGGAATAATAAAATGGCTGACATTACCTATAGCCCCGCAGAAAAAGCCGGTATCACTTCAAAAATCGTACGGTTTCTCGCAAAAATCGTGGAACGCTTCCAGTTTGAACGGACGACCCACGAATTGTCATTGCTGAACGATCACACGCTTGAAGATATCGGCATTTCCCGCGGCGATCTCGCACGTGCGAAATCAATCAGCGATCTTCGGGTTCGCGCTGGCGGATTTTACTAAACACCGCACAGCGGGATAGGACGATCTACGAAACCCCGCACAGCGGGACAGGATGGTTTCCGACGTCCCGCACAGCGGGACGTTGGGGAATTATCGGGAAAAAATCAAGGTTCGCCAATCGTCAATAGCGATACGGCGAACCAGTTTCAGCCGCGCACTGCGATAGGCTGAGGCGACCAGGTTTTCCTGATGATCCAGCAGCCCAGATAAGATGACGATGCCCCCCGGCGCAATATTGCGACGGATATCACGCGCGAGTTGCACCAGGGGGCGCGCCAGAATATTAGCGACGATCAGATCATACGGCCCACCGGCGCGAAGCGCTGGTTCATCAAACCCCCGACTGACATAAGCGCGCGCGAGCGGCGTCAATTTATTGATCCGAAAATTTTCCTGCGCCACTGCGACAGATACCGGGTCAATATCGCTGGCCAGCACTTTTTTTCGCCAGGTCCGCGCCGCCGCCATGGCGAGAATGCCAGATCCGCAGCCAAGATCCAGAACATGTGAAAACCCACGCCGTTTGGCCAACCAGTCAAACGCCAACAAACAGCCCTTGGTCGTTGCATGTTCGCCGGTGCCAAAGGCGGCGCCCGCATCGACGGTCAGCGCAAATGCGCCAGACGGCGCAGCGCCCTCAAAATGCGACGGCTGAATAAAATACCGCCCCGCCTGAAACGGTTGGAAGTTTTTTTGCGTCTCCGCCACCCAATCCATGGCGGGCACCGGCGTACACGCAAAGTCCGGCTCCGTGATGTTGGAGCGCATGGCGGCCAAAGCAATCGCCGCGACAAGAGTTTCATGCGCAGGCATGGCGGCGCAGAACCCTTCCACGCGCCAGTCGCCGCCTTCGACAATTTCAAACGCGGAGATCCCGTAACAAAACGCCTCCAGCGCCATCGCGAAGTTCTCAACCGAGGCTTCGGGAACAATGACGACGACTTTCCAGCTATTTTCACTCAACATTTTTGATTCCGTATTTTCTGGGTTTGTCGAACAGGGGATTTTCCAAACGGGAAGTTTACCGAACGAGGGGTCGCCGAACGAGAAGTTTGCCGAACTTAGGGTTTCTGAACGAACGCAGCGATCACTTTCTTTCGCCCGGCCTTGTCAAAATCGATGGTGAGCTTGTCGCCATCGGCGGCGATCACATCGCCCATGCCAAATTTTTGATGGAAGCACCGCTCGCCCACCGAAAAACCGCTCGACCCCGTTGCCCCCGAAACAGACTCCGACTGCGCGTCGATAAGATGCCCCCGAGCCGGTTGATGTTGCGCCCCGCGATCCTGGAAACGACGCCACCCGGGACCGCCCTGCGACGGGCTGTGCGCGCGACCCTGTAACATTGCGGCGCCGAATTCTTCATCGCGGGTACCATACAGGCCGGGTTCGCTGGTAATCTCGATATCCTCGCGCGGCAATTCCTCGATAAAGCGGGACGGCGGCGAGCTTTTCCACTGATTGTAAATCCGCCGATTGGCGGCGTAGGAAATGAACACGCGTTTACGCGCCCGCGTGATACCGACATACGCAAGACGTCGTTCTTCCTCCAACCCCGCCGCGCCGTTTTCATCCAGCGACCGTTGATGGGGAAACAACTCTTCCTCCCACCCGGGTAGGAACACCGTATCGAACTCCAACCCCTTGGCGCCGTGCAAGGTCATGATGCTGACCATTTCCGTGCTGTTCGATTGGGCATTTTCCATAACCAGGCTGACATGCTCCAGGAAGGTCGCAATGTCTTCGAAATCCCGCATGCCGGGGATCAATTCTTTCAGATTCTCCAGTTTCCCCGGCGCTTCGGGCTTTTTACTATTCATCCAAAACGCCGTGTACCCGGATTCATCGAGCACGGTTTCCGCCAACTCTGTATGCGGCAAGCCATCGGCCATGCGCCGCCAGCGGTCAAAATCCATCAGGATTTCGGTCAACTTCTTGCGCGCCTGCGGTCGCAATTCATCGGTTTCAATCAACTGCATGCCCGCGGCGTAAAGCGAGCCATTCTGAATGCGGGCCAGCGCATACATCGCTTGCAGCGTCGTTTTACCCACGCCGCGCGCGGGTTTGTTGATGATGCGCTCCAGCGCCAAATCATCATCGGGCTGGTGGATCACGCGAAGATACGCCAGCGCGTCGCGGATTTCCTCGCGTTCATAAAACCGGGGGCCACCAATCACGCGATAGGGCACACCCAACGTGATGAAGCGCTCTTCAAACTCGCGGGTCTGGAAACCGGCGCGCACCAGAATCGCCATTTCGTTCAGGCTCGATTTCTTGCGGTGCTGCGCCTCAACCTCTTCGCCGATAACCCGCGCTTCTTCCTCCCCATCCCAGACGCCGCGCAAGACAACTTTTTCGCCTTCGCTAACGTCCGTCCACAGGGTCTTTCCCAACCGTCCTTCATTATGCGCGATGAGCCCCCCGGCCGCGCCTAATATATGCGGGGTCGAGCGGTAATTGCGCTCCAATCGCACCACGCGGGCGCCGGGGAAGTCCTTTTCGAACTTCAGGATGTTGCCAACCTCCGCGCCGCGCCATCCGTAAATCGACTGATCGTCATCGCCCACGCAACAAATGTTTTTCTGTTTGCGGGCCAGAAGCCGCAGCCAAAGATATTGCGCGACGTTCGTGTCCTGATACTCATCGACCAGAATATAGTGAAACAAACGTTGATACTCCGCGAGCACGTCGGGTTGTTCGGCGAACAAGGTCAGGCAATGCAACAGCAAATCGCCGAAATCAGCGGCGTTTAGGGTTTTCAGGCGCGCCTGATACAGGGCGTAAATCTCGACTGCGCGGCCATTGGCGAATTCTCCGCCTTCGGCGGGCGACACTTTGTCCGGCGTCAGACCGCGATCTTTCCAGCGTTGAATCAAGGCGGACAGGGCGCGGGCGGGCCAGCGTTTTTCGTCAATTTTCTCGACGTCAAGCAGCTGTTTCAACAACCGGACCTGGTCGTCGGAATCGAGAATGGTGAAGTTCGATTTCAGGCCGACCATTTCCGCATGGCGGCGTAGAATACGCACGCCCAATGCATGAAATGTCCCCATCCACATGCTTTCCGCGGACGGCCCGACCAGATCGGCCACCCGGTGGCGCATTTCCTGCGCCGCCTTGTTGGTGAAGGTCACGGCTAAAATTTGATAGGGGCGACACCGGCCCGTGTGCAGTATTTGCGCCAAGCGGGTGATGAGGACGCGCGTCTTGCCCGTACCCGCACCAGCCAGCACCAGAACCGGGCCATCCATCGCCTCAACCGCTGTTCGTTGGCCTTCATTCAACGCCGCCAGCCAGGGTCCCGGCGGGCGCGGCGCAGAACTAGACGCGAATCCGACATTCGCATCGGGCGGCGGCTCCAGATCCAGGGGGTCATCAGAATACGAATCGGTCATTGGATTTTTATAGCACAGGACGTCGAGCCATACAGCCGCGAACCGGGTTGCGGGGCTTAATCTTCGCCGCGTTCGGCCGCGTGCGCCTGTTTGATTGCATTGTTATAGGCGTCCATGACGTCAAGCTGATGCACAAACCCAACAACCTCCATAGAAGTTTCGTTGCGGACGACGGCGATATGCTGCTCGTGCACCGCGTTCATCCGATCAATCGCTTTTTCCAGGATCACATGGGGCTCCAAAACCGGCGGGTGCAGCCGGGCCACGTCTTCGGCATGTAAGGCGGCGTCGCGGGACGTATCGAATGCGGAGTCAGATAAATCCGACAAGACGATTGTGCCATGCAACACATTGTCGGAATCGACCACGAAGAGTTCACCATGGCTGGAACGCAGCAATGCGTCGCGCACGTCGCGCAAGGGCGCGTCCAGAGGCACCGATTGAAAATCCTGCTTCATAACGTCGCGAACACAAATCGAGCGCAATAATTGATGCTCGCCCCCATGGGACGGATCCAGTCCCCGTTTCGCCAATTGCCAGGTAAAGAAAGAATGCCCGTAGAAATGTTTGGTGACGCTGGATGCGATGGCCGTGGCGATCATGACAGCCACGGTGATGGAATAATCACCGGTTAATTCAAACACCATCAAAATGGTTGAAATCGGTGCGCCCAGAACAGCGCCCGCCACGGCGCCCATGCCCACAATTGTGTAAGCGCCAGGCCCCGACGATAAATCCGGGAACATCGACGTTGCGACCAGTCCATAGGCGCCGCCGAGCATGGCGCCGATAAAGAGCGATGGGGAAAACACGCCGCCGCCAAAGCCAAAGCCGATGCAAATTGCAGTCGCGGCGACCTTGGCGACAAGCAGCCCCGCCAGTATGGCGAACCCCAATTGCTGATTGAGCGCCTGATCCGTCGCTTCATAACCGACGCCCAGCACCTGGGGGAAAACTAGCGCGATCAAGCCAACCGCGATCCCCGCGCAGGCGGGCCGTAGCCATTCGGGCACAGCAGAATGGCGTATCGCGTATTGCGCAATCGCGATGGAGCGCAAGAATATGACCGCCGTAATGGCGCTGGCCAAACCCAGCATGGCGAAAGCGGGAAACTCCAGAATCGAGACCACGTGGTATTCGAGCTTGGCGAAGGCTGGAAAGTCGCCAAAATAGGCGCGACTGACGATAGTCCCTGTGACAGACGCGACGACAATCGGCGAGAAAGCGCGCAGGGTGTAATGACCGATCACGACTTCCAGCGCAAAGAAAACACCGGCGATTGGCGCGTTAAAGGACGCCGCCACCGCCGCCGCGACGCCGCAGCCAATCAGGGTCCGGCCCAATGAGCGGCCAAGATTCAGTTTGCGCGCGACAAAGGCGCTGATCGTCGCGCCCAAATGAACGACAGGGCCTTCCCGACCCGCTGACGCGCCCGCCCCCAGCGACAACGCGCTCACAACAGCGGAGGCCAAACCGGCGCGAAACCGGATGACCCCACCATGAAAGGTCGCCGCTTCAATAACTTCGGAAACGCTATGAATTCGTCGGCCCGGCACCAGAAAACGAATACAGAGGCCGACCAACAGGCCGCCGCCGACCGTCGACGCCATGACACGCACCCACGGGATCGTTGAAATATCACCGCCGGTGGCGAATCCAAGAAAGTTCCACTGGAATAGATCAATGGCTTCGCGAAAGGCGATCGCTGAGCCGCCGCCGATAACGCCCAGCAGCGACGCCAAAATCATCAAGATGATCTGCTCGTGCCGGGTCAGGCGTCCAAATTGTCGCAGAATTTTATCGCCGGCCCGTTCACGAGCGACATCCGGGCCGTCGGCGTTGTTATGATTCGATTCGCCCGTCACGCCACTTCGTCACATTACCTGACACATTCAACACAGCCGCGCCACGCACCGCGTCGCATTCTGGTGCGAGGTGGAGGCGCCCTTCAACACTGAAACCGAAATCTCCAGGTCAGACGCCTACGCATCCGGCAGTTCGGTTTCCTTCACAACGCAGTTACGGCCGTTATCTTTCGCCTGATAAAGCCCCTTATCCGCGCGTTGAATCAACTCGGTTAGCGATTCGCCGCCCCGGAAAAGCGCAACGCCAATGGACATGGTGATGGCGCCGAAATCCTCGCCGGTGGATTTTTTTTCGGATTCGCTTGGACGCCACAGCTTCACGCACCTTGTTCGCCAGATTGCACGCAGCGTCCAACGGTGTGTTCGGCAGGATAATGGCGAATTCCTCTCCACCATAGCGCGCTGCAGTATCCCGGCCCTTCACGTTCTGGGTCAAAATCATACCCGCGAGCTTGAGAACCTGATCACCGGTCTGGTGGCCATAATTATCGTTAAATTTCTTGAAATGGTCGATATCGCAAATCAACAGGCACAGATCCTCGCCGCTCTCCATGGCGTTCATGGCTTCCTGGCGCAAGTTCATGTCAAACGCCTTGCGATTCGGAATATTCGTCAGGGAATCGGTGAGGGATTCGGCGCGGACATCTTCAAGGTTTTCCTGAAGCGCCTGAATTTCGCGCGTCGAATTTTCCAGCCGATCGTGCAGCAACTCGTTTTGCGTCGCCATTTTTTTGGTGTCGAACACCAGAGTTTCTATGGCCTTGCGGAGCCCGTCCATATTGTCGGCCGCCGCCATTTCACCCAAATTATTTTCCAGCGACTGCCCGTATGTCTGGGCGCCGTCATTCGCCTCCGACAAAAAGGTCAGGACCTCGCCCACCGCCGCTTCAATTTGCTCGCTGGTCTGCTGAACCGCCGAAGCCGCGTCATCCTTACCGAAGTAAGTTTCATACAAAGCGGCGCCGTCGTCTTCGGTCAGCGCGCTATCATTAATCAAGGCGTCCAGAGCGTCGCTTAACTTCGGTTCCCGACCGCTGGCGTGCGCATACCATAACGAGAAATTGCGCAGCGTCTGCGCGATTTCATTTTCAGCCATAAGCGTAAGGGCGTCTTTCGCATACGCCGCCGCTGTATCAAATCCGTCCGTGTATTCCAAGGAACCCTCCCCCGAACTCCGCTTCGTCCAATATTTTACGTTTTGCACTGGCGACGCGCTCGGTAAGACCGCCGCCTGTTTGGACACTTATTCTAAAATCTTGTCTCACTATACAATCATTCACGCCACCCGGAAGCATAGATTTAAGTGGTTTTTCTTCGAATGCCCAGCGTCCTACCAACCGCCTCGGGTTTTGGCAAATCCCGATGCTGTTTCCACACCGCGCCAACCCGTTGGCTCAAGGCGTCGGGCATCGGCGAAATACGCCTTGTATCCAAATCAACATGGACGCTCAAAACCTCATTTGTCGCCGATAGATACCCCTCGGTCGCATGGAACATTTGATGGAAAAAGTGCAACCGTTTTTCATCAACGTCAATCAATTGCGTGGTGAACCGCAACGGATCGCCTTCGAGCACTTCGCGTTTGTAACTGACATTCATATCCAGCGCGAAGGTGGTCGAATTCACCGATTCCTTGAATTCCCGCGATAACCCGATGTGATCCAGAAAAGCGTCCGTCGCATAATCAAAGGCGAGGACATAATAGGCCACGTTCATATGGCCATTATAGTCGATCCATTCCGGGCGAACGACGTCGGTCCGGAGTTCCAGGAGTTGTGATTTTTCGTGTGACGTCACTATTGGCATCCATTCGCAACTTGGGTTTGCAATATATACAGAGCACGCGCCCCTAATTGAGGGCGACAAACCATGCCGCCGAACACATTGAAAGTTTATACTGATAATTTTAGGAAATTGTTGATTTGTCGTGGTTAATTGTGGTAATATTTAAGTTTAACTCCTCTATTGCGGGAATTAAAGATTTATAAATCTTTTCATCGCACACTTTAACGTGATTACGCTTGGTCAGACGCATGCCATGGGTCACCAACCGTCTCATACTAGGACTAAAGAGGAAACACTTCGGTGTCGGACGTGGGAAAAAATGATTACCGTCGCGAATCCAAGGCCCGGTTGATCGAGCGATTGGATTTATTGGAAAGTCGGGAAAACGCCCGTCAAAACCAGTTCGTAGAATTCGTAGACGCATCAATACTCGCCATTCAAATTGTCACGAAGCATGACAAACCGCTCCGCGCCAATGACGCCTATGTTAAACTATTTGCTTTCACCGACAAAGATGACGCCGGGGCGACGCCGCTAGAAAGGCTTGTTGCGCCCCACGAATTGGAACGAATCCAAGGCAATGGGGGACGCTGTCATGGTCATGACAACGCGCCATTTGCGTATGAATACGACGCGCTTAAAAAGGATGGGACCATCTTTCCTGTCCAGGTTTTCGTTCAACCGGTTGTCTGGGATGCGCGACAGGCGTTCCAATGCGTTTACATTGATTTAACGCAACGGAAACGAGCCGCGCGTGAAATCACAGCCAAGACGACTCTCTTGCAAAATATTTTCGACGCCACGCCAGAGTTCTTATCCCTCAGAGACGCCGAGGGTCGATTTGAATTCATAAACAATAGTCTGGCGGCGGAAATGAACATGGCGCCAACAGACATTGTTGGAAAGTCACCCTCTGACATTTACGGCGAAAATTCCGGCAACATCGTTGAAGCCCTGACGAAGGAGGTCGTCAAATTCAAACAGCCTGTTATTCAGCGGGAGTTTAAATCTGGAAGACTGTCAGGTCGTCATTTTCGATACAGCGTCGTACCGATGTTTGACCAACAGGGCGACGTTTCCGGCACGCTCGCCATTGGTCAGGATGTAACACCCCAAAAGCAGACCGAAATGGCGCTGAGGGCGCACAAAAGATGGATGGATGTCGCGTTCGAAAACATGGATCAGGGCGTCATTTTGTATGGCCCCGACATGACGGTTACGGCATTCAACAAACAAGCGCTTCAGTATTTGCGATTCCCGGAAAAGGTTTTGTTTCTCGGCGCCAAATATGAGGACATCGATACTTATGTAAGGGCGCGCGACGACACAGGGTCCAGAGAAGCAAAAGCCAAAGCCGAAAACCGCTGGGCGAAATTGCGCAACGGCGAAGCCCATTCCTTTGAATACACCCACGCCGACGGCTGCGTCATTGAAATCAGGCGTTGTCCCGCGCCAGACGGCGGCTTTGTCGTCACGCACACCGACACCACAGAACACAAACGGGTGGAACAGGCGCTGAGGGAACAAGAAACGCTGCTTCGGTCGATTTTGGACGCCACGCCGTCTCGCGTTACGCTAAAAGACCGGGATGGCAAATATCTGCTGCTCAACCAGGCGTTCGCAGACTATCGAGGCGTGACCGTCGAAGACCTCCTCGGAAAAACGGCGACCGATTACATGAGCAAAGAGGACGCCGCCACCGTTTTTGCGCAAGATCAGGAAGTCCTGAATTCTGGTAAAATTCTGGAAAACGAAATCAAATTTCAAAGGCCCGGCGCCGCGATCCAGTACCAACGCCGCATCACATTTCCCGTTCGTGACGCGGCCGGTCAAATCACCGGCGTTGGTTCCGTTGGCGCCGATATCACCCAGCGCAAACGGATTGAAATCGAAATTTCCGAAAATACAACGCTTTTGCAGACAATTCTCGACGCCGCGCCTGTCGCCATATCGCTACGCGATACCAATGGCCGGTTTTTATTCGCCAATAAACAGCTTGCGGATGAAACCGGCGACCCGCCGGAAGATTTCCTTGGCCGAACAATGACAGAGATGTTTGGCATCTCGACGGGAAGATTCGGGGAGGGCTTGCTCAATGAGGTGACAAACGCCAAATCGCCCATTATCGCGCGGCAAGTTCAATCTGTTCGCCGTCCAGGATACACGCATCAAGTCAGCGTAACCCCCCTCTTCAACGAAGCTGGCGCCGTCTCGCGGATCTTGACGATCAGTCGGGACATCACGGAACAAAAAGCGGCAGAAGCGGCTGTCCGACAGCAGGATTTATTACTGCGGTCGATCCTGGACCATTCGCCGGCGACAATTTCCCTAGTGGATTTAGAAAGCCGTTACCAGTTGGTCAACAAGGC
>JBLHZD010000085.1:0-13328 GCA_047631095.1 Alphaproteobacteria bacterium | reverse complement strand
GGCTAAAGTCGCCGGACAACCGCCATCGAAAGCCAAAAATCGCACTAATTTACTGATCCTAGTAAAAACCTTGCTCATATCAGGCCTTATGCAGAGGTCTCAATAATATAATTTATTTCATAATTTTACTTAAATATACAATTGCGACATCCTCGCGAAAATCACACCCCATGTTGAGGAGACGTAATAAATGTCGACCTACGATGTCGTTGTTGTTGGCGCTGGTAACGCCGCCCTTTCCGCCGCAATGGCCGCCCGGGAAAACGGGGCCAGCGTGCTTATCCTGGAAAAGGCGAGCGAAGACGAAAAGGGTGGCAATTCATACTTTACCGCCGGCGGATTCCGGTTTTGCCACTCCGGGATTGACGACGCAGCGACCGACGTTCTGACCGATTTGTCCGATGCGGAGCGCGACCAGATCATATTGCCCATCCATGACCGGGACGTCTTTTACGATACCTTGATGAAGGTGACCCGGCATCAGTCTAATGAAGAAATGGCGTGCGCTTTGGTGGACGGTTCGCGCGCGGCCATGGTGTGGCTGCGCAAACACAAAGTTCGTTTTATTCCGATGTTTGGCCGCCAGTCGTTCAAGCTGAACGGCAAACATCATTTCTATGGCGGCGTCAATATCGAAGCCGTCGGCGGCGGCGCCGGGTTGGTGGAGATGGAGCTGGCGGAAGTTCTTCGCATGGGCTGCGACATTCGCTACGACACGGGCGCCACAAAGCTAATCCAGGATCAGGACCGGCGCATCACCGGGCTCGAAGTGCGGGGGCCCAATGGCTATGAGACGATTGAAACACCTGCTGTCGTGCTGGCCTGCGGCGGTTTCGAATCCAACCCTGAAATGCGGGTGCGCTATTTGGGCGCCGGGTGGGATCTGGCCCGCGTTCGCGGCTCGCGCCATAACATGGGAGACGGCATCCGCATGGCGATCGATATTGGCGCCCGCCCCTATGGCAACTGGTCCGGCTGCCATTCGGTTGGTTGGGATATTTCCGCGCCTCCCTATGGCGATTATGAGGTTCTGGATAATTTTCAGAAGCACTCCTATCCCTGGGGCATCATGGTCAACGTCAATGGAGAACGCTTCGTTGATGAAGGCGAAGATTTGCGCAATCACACCTATGTCAAATTTGGCCGCGAAATCATGGGGCAACCCTATCGCACCGCGATTCAGATTTTCGATCAAAAAACGATCCCCTTGCTGCGCGACGAATACCGTATCAAGCAAGTCACCAAATATTCCGCACCAACGATAGAGGCGCTGGCGGCGAAACTGGCCGAAGAATTTGACGTCGACGCCACCGCGTTGATCTGCACAATCGCGGATTTCAACGCCGCCTGCGTCCCCGGTGAGTTCAATCCGGCCATCCTCGACGGGGTCACCACCAAGGGCCTGGCGGTCAACAAAACCAACTGGGCGTTAACCATCGACGAGCCACCTTTCGAAGCGTTCGTCACGACAACGGGCGTTACCTTCACATTCGGTGGTTTGCAAATCGATAAAGTCGGCGCCGTACAGGATCTCAGCGACCGTTCCATACCCGGCCTGTTTGCAGCGGGCGAACTCGTCGGCGGGCTCTTCTACGAAAACTACCCCGGCGGTTCTGGCCTGATGGCGGGCACGGTGTTTGGCAAGCTCGCAGGCGAAGGCGCCGCCGCGTATACAGCGGCGAAAAACGCAGCCGTCTCATGAATAAACCAGAACCGAATTTCGCGTTGTCGACGACGCCAACTATCGCTGCGACAATCGGCGCGTTCACCGCCGACCTTACCTGGGACCAGGCGCCAGCGACGGTTCGATACCGCGCCAAACTCCTTATTCTCGACGCCATCGGGATCGCCATCGCCGCCAATCGTTACCCCTTCGCATCGACTATTGGCGCAGGCCTTGCAGATTTAGCGGCCCTGGACGGCGGCAACGGCGGCGAAGGCGGATTTCACGTCATCGGTTCGCACGACAAACTTCCCCTGCGCGACGCGATCGTCGCCAATGGCGCGCTTCTCCACGGGCTCGATTTTGACGACACGCATATGGCCTCCGTCATCCATGCGACGGCGGTCTCACTGCCCGTGGCGCTCAGTGTTGGCGAAGCAGTGAACGCCGATGGAAACGCCGTTCTCTCGGCTTATCTAGCCGCGAGCGAAATCGCCATCCGCGTCGGCCTGACGGCGAATTTTGGATTCCATAACCAGGGCCTTCACGCCACCGGGATCGCGGGTCATTTCGCCTCAGCCGTCGCTGCGGGAAAACTGTTCGGGCTTGACGCCGACGCCATCGCCGCCGCGCAGGGTATCGTCGGCAGCACAGCCATGGCCAGTCAGGAATTTGTCGCGGACAGCGCCTGGAACAAACGGTTCCATCCCGGTTGGGCGGGCGTCGCGGGGGTTACCGCAGCAAAGTTGGCGCAAAATGGATTCGTCGCGCCGGGGCGTCCTTATGAGGGCCGATACGGCCTCTTTCAATCGCTCCTCGGGTCTCATGAAACGACGTACGACATCGACCAAATGACGGCGGGGCTTGGCGTCGACTGGCGCACGGAACACTCCGCGGTCAAACCCTTTCCAACCTGTCACTTCACCCATGCCCCGGCGGATTGCGCACTGATTCTGGCCCGCGAGCATGATATTCAACCCGATCAAATCGACCATATTGAAGTTCAAATTCCAGAGGATGTGATCCCCGTCATCGCCGAACCCCGCGCCGCAAAACTTCGCCCGGTCAGTGATTACGACGCCAAATTCTCCGTACAGTTCATCGTCGCCGCCGCCTTGCATCGGCGGCGTTTCGGACTGGCGGAACTGGACAGGGAATGCCTGAACGATCCGGACATCCTGAAAACAGCGGCGAAGGTGCGGCACACAACGGATACGCAATCACTTTTCCCGAAAGCCTATTCCGGCGGCGTCACCATCATCTTAAAATCAGGCGAGAGGCTGATACGATACGAACCGGTTAATCGCGGCGCCGGCGACCGTGCGCTCAGCGAGGCGGACGTCGTTGAAAAATTCATGGGAGACGCCGGTCTGGTCATCGATGAGAGAAAGGCCAAAAACATTCTAAACCTGATTTTGAATATGGAAAAAGAAACGGCGCAATCCCTGATGCGCGCCTTGAAAGAATAACGTCCTCCTCCTGCCGACGTGGGCGCGGTGACAATATAGTCATTTTCGCCTATACTTCGCTGAAATCGGTATGTAAAAATCCGGTATCATCAGGAGGCTCAATATGACATCAATCGCCGCCCGCCTAGCCACTGCTCGCTTGAAGGGCGGTCAGGTTTTGGTCTCCCCGGAGGAGATTCCAACCGACCTGAACGCCGCCCATGCGCTGCAACAGACCGTCGCCGCGCTGCTCAGCGCGCCGTCAGACGCCTGGAAAGTCGGGTCCACCTCGGCGGAAGCGCAGGCGAAACTGGGCACGACGGAACCCGGCGCCGCGCGGGTTCCCGCGCGATTTCGATTTTCGTCGGGCGACGAAGCGCCGGTATATACAGCGCATGATTTGTGGGTGGAGGCGGAATTTGCGCTTCGCCTTGGTATGAACCTGCGGCCCCGCGACGCCGAATACACAAAGGACGAGGTCATCTCCGCCATCGACGGAGTCGCGCCCGCGCTGGAAATCGTCGGCTCCCGTCTTTCCAGCGGACTATCCGGCGCCGGTCGCTTGCTTGTCACGGCCGATGGCGGCGCCAATGTGGCGCTGTGCATCGGAAGTATTGTGACGGATTGGCGCCAACTCGATCTTGCAAGCCAAGGCGTACAACTCCAACGCAATGGCGCAGAAGTCGCCACAGGCGTCGGCGCGCAGGCGCTGGGCGACCCGGTCAACGTCATGCTCTGGATCGCCAATAACCAACGAACACGCGACGGGCTCAAAGCCGGGGAACTGGTCTCCACAGGGACCTGCACAGGGCTGATCCGGGTCGCACCAGGGGACAGTCTGAGTGCAAAATTTGGAAGCGTTGGAAACGTTACGTTACAGCTTGTCAACGCCCGCGCTCAAGCGGCGTAAATCCGCGCACGCGCGCCTTGATTCGACAAAACATATTCTAGAAACTTAAAGTGTGATGCGTCGTGTAAAGCCGCGACGAAAAACGAAGCCGCATAACGATACTTATGAAGGAGGTTTCTGGTGACCAGTTCTAGAACGCACCGCTCTTTTGTCAGCTACATGGACAAAAGCCGCGAGTACTACAACGCACATGGTTATGACCGCCCCTACGGATGGGCGCACCATGACGAAGCGCCCTTTCAGGCGTTGACGAAGCCATTGTCGCAATGCCGCGTCGGGGTCGTAACCACCGCCGACATGTCGCCGCGCACCGCACCGCGCGAAACCAAATTATTCGTTGCGGAGAACGCCAATTCCAGCCAGCTGCATACCGAAAAGTCCTGGGACAAGGAGGCGACGCATACCGACGACCCGGAAACCTACCTACCGCTGACCCGTCTGGGCGAGTGGGTTAAAGAAGGTCGAATTGGATCGGTGAGCGAGCGATTCTATGGCGCGCCAACAGATTACAGCCAGCGTTTGAACAAAGAGCAGGACGCGCCGCAAATTGAACGTTGGATGCGGGAAGACGACGTTGATGTCGCAATCCTCGTCCCGTTGTGACCTGTCTGTCACCAGACCGTGAGTCTGGTTGCACGACATCTGGAAGCCTCGAGAATTCCAACCGTTATTATCGGCTCGAGTCGAGACATCGTTGAAGAATGTGGCGTCGCGCGTTTTCTGTTCGTTGATTTCCCACTCGGCAACCCCTGCGGCAAACCGTGGAATGAGGCTATGCAGCACGACATCGTCGGCGGCGCGCTTGATTTGCTCGAACGGGCCTGGGCGCCACGCACGACCGTGCAACGCCCCGAAGTCTGGGATGCGCAAAACGACGCCTTCTGGCGGGAGCGGTTTATGCGGGTCGACGATTCAAACCGGGCGGAATTAGCGGCTTCCGGCGCTCGCCGTCGGGCGGAACAGACAACCCGAAAACCTGGCGGCGGCAAGTAACGGCGCACGACGACGGGCGATTCAAGTTGATAAAAAGGCGGGACGGCATTGAAGCCCCGTCCCGCCTTTTTTGTATCAGCGGTGAAACGACGCCGAAAGCGCCGCTTGTCGCCGAAAATGTCGTATGCTAGGCAACCCTTATGCGTTGGCTTGGAAATGGTCCCGGAAACGCACCCGGCACGCCGCCATATCCATGTCGCGCTTGAAGGCGCTCGGCAATGTCGGCAACACGCGAACAACCAGAAGCCGTGGCCCTGGCGCGCCCTTGATGAAAGCCGCACCGGCGGCGATTTCGCTGGGCTCCGATATCGTCAGGGTGGATTCAATGCCCGCGCCGCGCGCAATGGCCTCGATATTCGCCCCGCCCGCCGTATGCCCTGTCTGACGGCCGGTCTCGCCATGCATGGCGTTGTCCGTGCACACGATGGTCAGGTTTTGCGGCCGCGCGGTGGCGACCGTCACCAACGATCCCAGGCCCATCATCATTTCACCGTCGCCATTGATGGCGGCGACATTACGGGTCGGCGCTGAAAGCGCCATGCCCAGCCCCATGGAGACGGCGGCGCCCATGGCGCCCGCCATGGAGTAGAGATTGGGTCCGTCATTGGTCAACGCCGAAGCGTCTTTCGACGCGCCCGCCAAGCCGCTGACGAACAACCAGTCATCTGTATTTGGAAATAGCTGGGGGAAAAGTTCGCGACGGTCGATATTTCCAGGTTTTTGTCCCGACATGATTAAAATCCCTTCGCGCCTAAAAATTTCTGACTGAGTACAATCGCCGCCGGTTGAGCGCCGCTTCCCGACGCATGGAGCGCCGCCGCCGTCGCTTTTTCCAAATCGTCCGGAGATTCGACCATGAAGATCAGCACGCCCATGGTTTTCAACAGTGTTTCCAACGCATCGCCCATTGGGTACTGCCAGGGGTTTTGCTCGCCATAATCACCGCGCATCGAAATCATCATCAACACAGGGAAATGCGCGCCCTTGGCCAGCGACAAATAGTTCGGGCAATTGCCAAGGCCACTCGATTGCATGCAAAGAACAGCGCGCTCGCCAACCAAGTCGGATCCGGCGCAAATGGCGACGCCTTCTTCCTCCGTCGTCAGCAGAACCGTGCGCGTGTCGTTGTGTTCTTCCGCAATCGCGATCAATCGATCGTTTCCGGCGTCAGGCACATGAGCGAACAATTTGACGCCAGCCTCGCGCATCTGGTTAAACATGACGCCTGACCATTCGGCGTGTGGGTGTGTATCGGACATTCTAACCTTCCAAAATTATTTCGTTTGCGACTATCCTGAATTCACAGGTATCTATCAACACATTAAAGCGGTTGGGATCGCGGCGGAGAAAATGGCCGGGAATTATCAAGACGCGAAAACCACACCATCGAATAACTTGCGCGCGGTTCGTAAAATGTCGGCGCTGGTAACGTTTCCCTCATCGTCTAAATCGGCGACGATTGTCGTCTGTCCAATGGGATGTTCAATTTTTAATTCTTTCCGAGCCCCGGACGGCAGCACCGCAAGTTGAGCCGCGGGCGCGCCGTCCAAAAGGCAAGCCGTCGCGACGCTGACCGCGCCCAAAACACCGATTGAGGCGTGGCAGCGGTGTGGAATGAAAGTCCGCGTCGAAATCGCGCCGTCGCTTTGAGGACGGCTGACCAGGGTCATCTTCGGCACCGACTTTTCCGTCACATCGCCCAGATTCATCATTGGCCCGGCGACCTGTCGAATCGCTTCCAGTTTCATCTTCAGGCCCGCATTCGCATCAAGTTCCTCCCGCGACTCCCGACCAGTTATCCCCAGATCTTCGGCTTTCATAACGACGCAGGGCATACCGTTATCGATACAGGTGACCTTTACGCCCTCAATCGTATCAACCACATCGCCGGTCGGCAGTAAGGCGCCGCATGTCGAGCCTGCGGTATCCTGAAACGTCAAGGGGATCGGCGCCGCAGTTCCCGGAACGCCGTCAATTTGCGCGTCCCCGGCATAGTGGACGACCCCGCCCGGCGTTTGCACGCGCGCCACGGCGGTCTGTCCCGTATTGTCCATATGAATAGTCACAGCCGTCACATCGCCGCGAACCTCCACAAGCTCCCGTTCAAGGGCAAAAGGACCAACGCCCGCCAACATGTTTCCACAATTTTGCGCATCCGTAACGATCGCCTGATCCACGAAAACCTGGAGAAAGAGATAGTCGATATCGACGCCGCGCCGGTTCGACGGCTGCACAACGGCGACTTTGGACGTTAGCGGGTCCGCGCCCCCAAGGCCGTCAATCTGGCGCGCATCGGGCGATCCCATCACACCAAGCAGGAACAGGTCTCGCGCGGCGGCATCAACGGGAAGGTCCGGCGCCAGAAAGAACCCACCCTTCGATGTGCCGCCCCGCATCCACATACAGGCTACTCCATCAGGTACAGGCGACAAGGGCGCTTTCACCGTCATCTGAATGTCTCCCCTTTATCCGGGCCAGTCCGCTAATATTCGCCACGCCGCGCGGGTTCCGCCGGCCCGCCGATGCGACGATATCCTGACCCCAGATTAATCTGTTTTGATAAATACGATCCCTATTATCGCCGATCTCACCTTGATTTCCCATTTCGGATAACATCTAAAGCCATAAGTTATTGCTATAGCGAATATCCCCGAAGAGAACCTATACACCCTTATGATCTTGGATATCCCGAACCTTCGCCATCTGCGCGCTTTTCTGGAAGTCGCCAAGCATCAGCGAATATCAGCGGCGGCCGAACACGTTCACCTATCCCAGCCCGCGATCACGCAAGCGATTGGAAAACTGGAAGCGACGCTCGGCGCGCTACTTTTCGACCGACGCCCCAACGGCATGTATATTTCAGAGGCCGGACGCCTGTTTCAAACGCGTGCAAGCCGCACTCTTAAGCACTTACAAACAGGGGTCCGAGAAGCTGTACGCTTTGCGGAGAACCGCCAATCCCATAGCGTCGCCAACTTCGAACATTTGTTGACAGCCGCCAAGTTGCGCGCGCTGGCCGCAATGTCGGCGTACAAAAACTACAGCATTGCGGCGTGAAACCTTGGTTTATCGCAACCCTCCGTCCATCGAGCGGCGCGAGACCTTGAGCGAAATTCCGGCGTCGTATTGTTTCGGAAATCGAGCCAGGGGATAATTTTGACCCGGTCCGCCGAGGCGCTGGCGCAACGCGCAAAACTCGCTTTTTCCGAAATCGAACAAGGGCGCATCGAAATTCAGGAATCGATTGGACGAGACGTCGGTTGGGTGCGAATAGGTGCCCTACCCTTGTCCCGCACATTCGTTTTGCCGGATGCGATCACCAAATTGAGCGAGGAACGACCCGACATTCACGTTAGCGTCGTCGAAGGCCCGTATAACGACCTGCTACATGGGTTGCACCATGGTGACCTGGATATGTTGACCGGCGCGCTCCGCGAGCCGTCGCCCACCGATGACGTTGTGCAGGAATGCTTATTTGAGGCGCCGCTCGCGGTCGTGGCTCGGCGCACGCATCCCCTTGCCGGCGAAAAAGAGCAAATCTCGTTGACGAAACTGGCGGCGTATTCCTGGGCGATACCAACAAAAGGAACACCCACGCGCACGGCGTTCGATCTGTTGTTTGCCGACGCGCCACTCAAACCAACGACCTATATCGAATCCAGTTCGTGGATGTTGATCCGCTCACTCTTGCTCGATAGCGATCGGCTAACGATTATTTCAGCCCATCAAATCATGCATGAAGAAGCCTTCGGTCAAATGATCCGCTTACCCGTGACCCTTCCGGCGACAAATCGCGACATTGGCGTCACCATTCGCAAAGGCTGGCACCCAACGGCAGGCCAGGGCCGTTTCCTCGCTTTGCTCCGCGACGCTGCCGCTTTGGTGTGACAAAACACCGCCTGTTTTGGTTCGGGACGAAAAATTTGTTTTCCTGAAATTCCAAGGCTGGCATAAATTGTGGCAACGGCACTCACACCCAGCCGCCACCTACTGGCGCTAATCACCTCTGAACAGAAGCGTATTCAGACCGCAGCTATGTAAAAATACTAGAGCATTCTAGTGGTGCACGCAGTCTTGAGAGAACCAACAACCTGCACATCTGCAGGCGTCTACCCGTATCGCACTCGGGTTTCAGCAATCTCGTGGATACACCTCAGTCGTTTCCGGTTTAGCAATGGCGTGGAACCCAAAATCAAAAAAATAATTTTCAACGATCTGATTTTAAAGCGCCGTCACCGTTACTTTACCCCTGCAAATGATCTCGGAGCATTTTTCCGGAATAGCGTTTACGAAACCGGCCGCGTTTTTGCAGTTCGGGCACAACCAACTCGACGAATTCATTAATCGCGCCGGGGCTGTAAATGGGCGAGAGCATAAAACCGTCGCCGCCGACATGGTCAATGAAGTCCAGAAGTTGATCGGTGACGCTCACCGGCGTGCCAACAAATTGCGGCAACCCCACGCTCTGTCCGTGATTTTGAGCAACCTCGGCAACGGTGAGCGGGCGCCCTTCATCCGTGCGGTACCGTGTTTTCATCCGTTGCAATTGCGGATGCTGGTGTGTCTCCATGATTGAACCAGGCGGCAATTGAGACAGGTCAAAGTCGAGATGCGCGGATAGAATCGTCATGCCCGCTTCCGGCTCGACCAGAGCGTTATGTTCAGCCTGCTTATCCCGCGCTTCCTGCTCCGATGATCCGAGAATGACCTGGGCCCCAAACAGAAACTTACAATCGTCCGGGTCGCGGCCCAGTTCGGCGACGCGATTGCGGATGTCGTCGCGATACTTCTTCGCTTCTTCCCGCTGTGGCTGAATAGCAAAAATACCCTCAGCGTGTTGCGCGGCGAAATCGCGGCCCTTGGGTGACGTACCAGCCTGCATGATGACCGGCCCATTTTGCGGCGAGGGCGTCACATTCAAGGGGCCTCGCGACCGGAAGAACTCGCCTTCAAAATCGATACGGTGGACTTTAGCAGGGTCTGCGAACAGCGGCGCCTCCCGATCCATGACGAGCGCGTCTTCTTCCCAACTCGCCCATAGCTGCTTGCAGACTTCAAAATATTCATGCGCGCGTTCATACCGGCGTTCGGACGGCTCGCGTTCAGCGCCGTAATTGGCGGCCTGATTGTGATTGATCGACGACACGACGTTCCAACCCGCGCGCCCGGATGTCAGGTGGTCAATCGTCGCCCACATACGCGCTGCGTGGAAGGGGTGCACATTGCTGGCGGAGAACGTCGCGGCAAGGCCAATCCGCTTTGTTACGGCGCCAAGCCAGGAAAGCAATGGCAGCGGGTCATGTTCCGGGGCCTGAGAGGCGTATTTCAACGCGGGGTCGAGTGCATGGCGAAAGGAATCCGAGATGTAATTGAGGTCCGCAAAAAAAATCATATCAAATTTTCCGCGCTCGCAGGTCCGGGCGATATGTTCGTATAGGTCCGGGCGACGCCAATCGAAACCGGCCGCCGCCGTCTTCGGATGCCGCCACATGGCATGGCTATGAAAGGTGGGCCCATGCACCAGGAATTGTGCGAGATGAATTTTCTTCGGGTTCTTGGCCATGGTTGATGACTCCTCAGCTTCCGGACAACAAGTGTCGCGGTTGATTGACAAACAGTCTTAGCGCACGCATGTCATTTATAGAAATGATACTTTTTTATAACCCCTATCGGAAAAATTGATGACTCTTCTGCAACTGGAGACCTTCCGATTGATTGCGGAAACAGGCTCCTTTACGCGCGCAAGCCAAATCCTGAACACAACGCAATCAACTGTTTCCATGCGGATTGCACAGTTGGAGAGGGAATTGGGCGTGCAATTGCTGGATCGCTCGAAACGAGCCATTCGCCTGACCTCAATTGGCCGCAATTTACGGCGCTACGCCGAAGAATTTCATACCTTAACCAATGCGCTCAAACGAGACATCGCCAATCCTGAAACAACGCCCGGCGTTATCAAAATTGGCGTTGCGGAACTCATCGCCCTGACATGGCTGCCCCAGCTGGTTGGTGAATTGAACCGGCAATATCCCAAACTGGACGTAGAGATCGACGTCGGCCTGAGCGGAAACATGTATGAACGGGTGCTGCGTGGGGAGATTGATATTTGCCTGCACCCCGCAGAAATCCCTCTAGACCCCGCTCTCAAATCAACATTGCTGGGAAACGTCAAATTCGCCTATATGGCGTCGCCGCGGCTCAACCTGCCAGTGCGCCGCCTGCGACCCCGCGACCTGATCAAAACGCCTCTAATTTCATTTGGACCGGCGTCAATGCTTTCTGAAACGCAAGAACGCTGGTTTACGAAATCCGGCGCGCGCTCGATCAATTTCAAATGGTCCAACTCGATGGAGGTCTGTGCGGGCCTTGTCCGGTCAGGGTTGGGCATATCCTTTTTGCCCAAAAACTACTACGCGGCGGACGCTCAGGCCGGCCATCTTAGGGTCCTGGATGTGACGCCGGCGCCCGCGCCAATCCCATTTTTCGCCATCCATACCGCGAACAATACTTCGCGTCTCGTCACAAAAATCGTCGATATCGCGAAGAATGTTGGGGAATTTGAGACCGAAGCATAACCGTAACATGACCAAGACGCGCGCCTCCACGTTAACGACGATATTCGCTATTGCCGTGTGATACCGGCTTTACCACCGCGTAATACAAATTTTTGCACCTTGCCCGTGGCCGTTTTTGGCAAATCCTCGACAAAGCTCACCCATTGCGGCGTCTTGAAGTGGGCCAAATTATCACGCACGTGAAGTTTGATCGCCTCTTCGGTTGATGTGGCGCCGTCTTTCAGAATGACAAATGCGTGCGGGGCCTCTCCCCATTTTTCGTGCGGCATGCCAACAACGGCGGCCTCCTGAACCGCCGGATGATGCAGCAAACAACCTTCGACTTCGACGGACGAAATGTTTTCCCCACCACTGATGATGACGTCTTTGAAACGGTCCCGGATTTCCGCATAACCATCCGGGTGCACAACCGCGGCGTCACCGGAGTAAAACCACCCATCCCGGATCGCAGCGGCGGTCGCCTCCGGATCCTTGTAATAGCCCTTCATGACGACATTGCCGCGGACTGCAATTTCGCCGAGCGTTTCGCCGTCGCGAGGCACTTCATCGCCCTCTTCATCGACGACCCGCAACTCTCCAGAACACGCCAGCTCAACGCCCTGACGCGACTTGATCCTGGCGCGCTCTTCCAGGGACAAGTTCTGGTGCTCGGGCAACATTTCGCAGACAAGAATGAGGGGCGCCGTTTCGGTCAGCCCATACACATGGGTCAGCTCCCAGCCAAGGTCTCGTTCCACCATTTCGATGGTCGCGGCGGCGGGCGGAGCCCCGGCGGTAAAGAGGCGAACCCCTCGTGGCGCGGTCGCCTTCACGTCTTCCGGCGCATTGGCTATACCAATCAACACCGTTGGCGCTGCGCAAAGCATTGTAACTTTCTCATCCCTGATCAGCTGGAAGATGAGAGCGGCCTCGACTTTTCGGAGGCAAACATGGGCCATTCCACGCGCTGTGTTTATCCAGGTAAAGGTCCAGCCGTTCGCGTGAAACATAGGCAAGGTCCACAAATACCGGTCCGCAGGCGTCAAATTGTGGTGGATCAGAGAGCCGACGATATTCATATACGCGTTTCGATGGGTGATCATCACCCCTTTCGGTCGCGCCGTCGTGCCGCTCGTATAATTGATCGTCAGAAGATCGGTCTCAACGATTTCGACCTCAACAAAATCTGGCGAATGGGCGGCGAGCGTCCCTTCATAATCGAGCCAGTTTTCGCCAGACCCTTCCAACGCGACGAAATGCTCTACACCCGGCAGCTTGTCCCGAATGCTGTCAATCGCGTCGATATAGTCCGGATCCACGCAGACCACTTTCGCGCCGCAATGGTTGATGATGTATTCAAAGTCCTCCGCCAGCAGTCGATAGTTGACGGGCACCAACACCGCGCCGATCTGCGGCACGGCGTAGAATGATTCGAGATGCGCATGCGTGTTTGGCGCGATATACGCAACCCGGTCCCCCTGCTGCACGCCAAGGTCCTGCATCGCTGACGACCATCGGTCACAACGCTCAAAAAACTGTGCATAGGTAAACCGCAAATCACCATCAACAACCGCTTCACGATCGGCATAAAGGCGACGAGCGCGGTGGGCGAACGCCATTGGGGTCAGTGCGATTTCCATGAATTTCGTTTCCTCAACGTGGTGTTGACCAAAACGACTGAAGGTGGTCTGCCCCCATTGAATGGTCCAGTTTGAATGTTAGTGCATGACCGGCCTTGTCGCCATCGTAACGATTGCTTC
>JBLHZD010000084.1:0-13502 GCA_047631095.1 Alphaproteobacteria bacterium | reverse complement strand
CTACGATGATATCGTCGCAATCTGTTGTGAGGCCTGGAACAAGCTCATCGAACAGCCTTGGAAAATTATGTCCATCGGACGCAGAAAATGGGCCCATGGGTTCTAATTAAGGCTCGTTGGTATTACAGGCGCCGCTGCATCGTTGGAACTGTAGCGGGAACAAAGATAGCCCGACTCTCCTAAAGAACCGTTAATGCAGGTATCTGATTACCTGTCCAGTTCGTGATCCTGAACATCACACGCGCCGGAAGGCGTAAAATCATAGACTCGGAAGGAATGCGGCGCCTCACAAAACGCGGGTGGCAGGGAATGAATAAGGCCGTTCTTTCCGCGCGCCAGGCTGCCGGGATGATAGTGACCCGATAGGACAGCCCGCACGCGGCCGGAGCGCTCGACGTCCTGTTTCATTTGCGCGGCGTCGAAATATTCATAGCGCCATCCGCGCGCACGGGTCGGTGGGTCAATCATGTAATGTTGTAGATGAACTTGCGGCCGGTCGTGCTCCGGGGCGTTTAAAGCATCGTTGAATGCATTTTTGCGTTGGCCCGTTCGGCGCGGTTGCCGGTCGGGTCCCAGTTCGTCCCAAAATGTAAAAAACCGAAATCCCGCAATATCGGTAAAAACCGGTGGCGCGCCGAAGATCCGTAGAAAGGCGTCTTCATCGTCGTGATTCCCCGGAACTGCAATCCAGGGAACGCCAACACTATCGAACCAGTCTTTGAAGATTTGTAAATCGGCGTCAATCTCGCCGCGCCACTGTTCTTTGGTCCGACCGTCGCCGGGGGCGCCGCTCAATACATCGTCAGGAACATCGAGAAGATCGCCCGTCATTACGATAGCGTCCAGTTTGAGTTCCTTAATCCGCACCGCGAGGCGACCCATGATCGATGGAATGTCTCTGGATAGCCGGAGCGGATTATCGGCCGATCCCGGCTGGTTCCAGCGCAGATGCGCATCTGTGAAATGGAGGATTCGGGCCATGAAGAAACTCTAATCAGTCGATAAGAGAAATACAAACGCAGGGACCAACAGTTTCGCCGTCGCCAAATAACGGATAGGCTACGGGATCGACGCGAGCGGAAAGGAAGCCTTTATGCCGGTTATTCGATTGAGCGACGTTCCCAAACAGCAATTCGAGGGGGGCGCCAGTTATCAGACGCTTGTTGGCGACGAGGATGGTTCGACCCCGGTGCGGGTTGGCGTGCAAGTGTCGCCGCCGGGCTATTCCACCGGCACGCATTCCCATCCCTATATGGAAGTCGTCAGTGTCCTTGAAGGCGAGGGTGAAGCGTGGATTGACGGTCAGGACGGTTTAATCGCCATCGGTCCCGGCGTCACGATGGTGTTTCCGCCCGAGACGAAACATGGTTTTCGCGCGACCGGGACCGTTGATTTGAAAACGCACGGAATCCATGCGTCGGCGAACCGGATCGTTGACCGGTTTCCCGAAGAAGAGTCCTAGATCTCGATGCTGATGGTTGAAGGGAGGCGCGCGTGAAGCTCACTGTGCTTGAGCAAGCGATGTTGGACGGCACGCATGGCGAGGCCGCGCGCTGGGGCATTGAGTACCAGCAACGGGTCGGCGCCTTTTTTGACGCCGAAGATTTTGCGCCCGTTCGTTTGATCCACATCAGCACCGACCGCGAAACCATGGGAGAGTCTGGCGTCTCCTTTATCCGCGAGCTGGGCGAACTGGCGCCCGAATCCCGCCGGCCGCGCGCTTTTGCGGTGGCGGATTTTCGCGGCTTCGATGAAGAAACGTTTCGGTTCTTGTTGCCGGGGCGCGATTTGGCGGCGCAAAGCGCGGAGGCTGCTGACGCGTTGGGGCGGCTCGGCGTTTCAACGGCCCACGCCTATGTGAACGATCATTCCGTGACGGCGCCGGTTTTTGGCGAGGTCTGCGGGTATTCCGGAACGCCCTCGGTCATCTATATGAACGCGCTGGTCGGCGCGCGGTGCAACTTTGAAGCGGGCCCATCCAGTCTTGCGGCGTTCTTCACCGGCCGGGTGCCGCGCTATGGCTTTCATTTAACGGAATGTCGCCGCGCAACTCACGCCTATCGATTGGCGTTTTTACCGGGAAATGTCGCCGAATGGGGCGCTGTGGGCGCGATCATCGGGCGCGCGCTAAATTCTTACTGGTCGGTTCCCGCGATTGAATGCGCCGGACCGACGCCATCGGTTTTGTCGTTGAACCATATGGCGCTGAATCTCGCCAGTTATGGGTCGGTCGCGATGTTTCATGTTATCGGGACGACGCCGGAAGCGCCGGACTGGGAAACGGCGTTTGGCGGGAAACCGCCATCGCCGACGATCCTGACCCGCGACGACATTGAAGCGTTTCTGGAATCATGGGGCGGCGCTGGTGAAAAACTGGATGTGGTCGCGTTATCGACGCCGCAACTCTCCATCACGGAATTAATTGAAATCGCTGATTTATTGGAGGGGCGTCGCGTGCATCCCGACACAACGTTGCTGGCCTATGCGCCGTTGGAGATAAAGGATGCGGCGGCGCGTATCGGCTTGAAGCAACGAATAGAGAATGCGGGGGGCCGCATTGTGCATGGCCATGATTTTTTTGCGACCTTCGCCAAGGAAATTCGCGAGCATCACGGCTGGGACCGTCTGATGACTCATTCGGTAAAGCTCGCCAATATTTGCGCCGGGTACGGGTATCGGCCGCGACCGGCGTCCCTTGAGCAATGCGTTAAATCAGCGATTGCGGGAAAGGTTTTGCCATGAGCGCTCCCTCCAGCGACTCCATTCTGCGCGGCCATGTGGGTATTGGGCCCTCGGTGCACGGTGTTGTTTTGTCCGCGCCCGATGATTTTAGCGCGCGTTATGACCTCGACCGGGATCGTGGCGTCGTCTCGCGGCCCGACCACAAATTGTATGGCGAAACCTATGTTGGAAAAATTCTGGTGTTGAACGCGGCGAAGGGCGGGGTCGCCTCAGCGTGGATGTTGCGCGATATGGTGCTGGCGGGCAAAGCGCCGCTGGCCTTGTTGTTGAACAACGCCAATCCGGTCATGGCGCAAGGCGCGGCGTTCGCCGACCTACCGTTTATCGACCGCTTTGACGTGGACATCACCAGCGCCTTAAAGACAGGTGATACGATATTCGCGGATCCGGGTCAGGGGCTGGTTCGAATTGAATCGCGCGTCGGGCGCCCTGATTAGCGCGGGACTAGTCGCGAAAATTCAGATATTGCAGCGGTTGTTCGATCTTCATGTCCTTGACGAACTGAATGGCCGTCTGCAAATCGTCGCGCTTTTTGCCGGTGACGCGTAATTCATCGCCCTGAATAGCGACCTGAGTCTTTAGCTTGGCGCTCTTCAGCGCTTTTACGATTTTCTGCGCTAATTCCCGCTCGACCCCTTGTTTGACGGTCACTGTCTGGCGAAGGGTGTTGTTCCCCGCCTTCTCCGGTTCGCCAAAATCCAGCGCCGCGGCGTCGACCTTGCGTCGAACCATATAGGTGCGCAGCAAATCCTGAACCTGACGCAATTTCAAATCATCGTCCGCGTGTAGAAGAATGGCGTCTTCATTGCGTTCAATGGTGCAGCTGCTGCCCTTGAAATCGTAGCGGGTGGAAATTTCCCGAAGCGCGCCCTGAATGGCGTTGTCGACTTCGGGGATATCAGTACGGGAGACAATGTCGAAGGAAGGCATGGTAGACCCCTCAGGTTGGAGACTGTTGGGACTGTTCTACCCCGCCGCTGGCGGCTTCGTCCAACATCCAATCGCAGAACGCGGTCAAATTCGGATTTGGCGCCTTGGATTCGGGGTAGACAATCTGGAATGGACTGTTGGAGCGGCGGGTCTCGGGAACGGCGGCGTTGGCGAAGGGGCGGACAAGGCGGCCTTGTTGCAATTCATCGCCAATCAGGGCCTCGACGGCGATTGCGACGCCGATTCCCTCGATGGCGGCGTGCAGCGCCATGTTCAAGGTCTCAAAGCGCAGGCCCTGGCTTGCATCGATGTTTTCCGCACCCACGGAGTCCAGCCAGCGCCGCCAATCTGTCGGTCTGGGGCCATCGTGGATCATGGTGTGTTTCCGCAGATCGTCGATTGATCGCAGGGATTTGGCGATTTTTGGGCTGCAAACCGGGAAAATATCAATGTCGATCAGCTTTTGGAAAACCAACCCAGGCGTGCTCCCGTTTTTCGGCGCGATGAGAATGGCCAGATCATAATCGTCTCGCTCAAAATCGACCGGGTTCAGGGTCGTGGTCAAGCGCAAATCAATATCGGGCCGATGATCGTGAAAGCGGCTCCATCGCGGAATAAGCCAACGAATGGCGAAGGTCGGGTAGGCGCAGATCGATAGCGCGCCGGGATTTGATCCCTCGCTCGCCCGGTCGCGAATGCGCGCGGTGGCGGCTGTTATGCGCTCCAGTGGCGTTGTGATATCCGCCAGATAGTCTCGACCCAGCGGCGTCAGTTCGACCCGTTTATGGCGCCGGACAAAGAGCGCCGCGCCAAGATAGGATTCCAGACTTTGAATTTGGCGGCTGATGGCGCCAGGCGTCACATTCAAGGCGCGTGCTGCATGAACAAAGCTCAAGCTATGACCCGCCGCTTCAAAGGCGAGAAGTCCGGATACAGAAGGTAAATGCCGGATAATATTTTTCCTTGATTGATGAATACTCAATCATAAACCGAGGATTCATCGTTTGTCGCATGAATTCGATCCGGGCACGATGCGACCAAATTCAACCAGCCTAAAGGAAGACTAAAGTATGGGTTACGCGCATCGTCTGGAAACGCTGCAAACAGGAACGCTATCGGATTGGGTGGCGCCGGATTGCCATGGTCTCAATTTTTACGACATCGACCAAAGCCTTCAGGATTTGCTGTCATTGTATATGGACGACGATCTGCGAACGCATATGATTCTGCATTATCGACGTCTTGGCGAGATCGTCGGAGGACGATTGGACACCGCCGCGCGCCTTGCGGATCGGCGCGACCCGGTGCTGCATCATCGCGACGCCATGGGCCAGGACGAAGACTGGTTGGAATTTCACCCGGCTTACCGGGAAATGGAGGAGATCGGGTTTCATGAATTCGGCATCCATTGCATGTCCCGGACTCCCGGCGTGCTGGGCTGGCCGGAGCGCGTGCCCGCCTTGGCGAAATATGTATTCCAATATCTGTTCGTGCAGTCTGAATTTGGCATGATGTGCCCGTTATCCGTCACCGATACGTCGATTTTGTTAATCGAGCGTTATGGCGACGCGGCGGTGAAAAACCGTTTCCTACCGGGCATGCGAAGCCAGGACAAAGACAAAATCCTGAAAAGCGCCCAGTTCATGACTGAGAAAACCGGCGGCTCCGACGTGTCGAATATCGAGTTGGAGGCGCGTTTCGAAGACGGAGAATGGCGCCTTTATGGAGAAAAGTGGTTTTGCTCCTGCGCGGACGGCGATGTCGCCCTTTTGTTGGCGCGCCCACAAGGGGCGCCCGACGGCAATGCGGGCCTTGGTCTGTTCGCGCTGCCGCGACGGTTGGATGATGGAAGCCGCAACGATTACCGGATCGTGCGCCTGAAGGAAAAGATGGGCACACGCTCCATGGCGTCGGGCGAAATTATTTTTGAAGGCGCCGTTGCCTATCCGTTGGGCGAAGTTGGGCCGCACGCGAATAAGGGCCTGAAACAAATGATGGATCAGGTGAATTTGTCGCGCTTGTCCCATGGGGTGCGTGCAGCGGCGATGATGCGTCGATGCCTGAATGAATCGCTTGTCGTCGCGCATAACCGTATGGCGTTTGGCGAACGATTGATCAACAAGCCGTTGCTGCGACGCCAGCTTATGAAAATACTGGTGCCGACCGAACAGGCCTTGTCACTGTCGCTTTATGCGGCGACCCAGTTGCAGGCGGCGGACGCTGGCGACGCAGACGCTGAACGGGTGGCGCGAATTTTGACGCCATTGGTGAAGTTTCGGGCTTGCCGCGATAATATTTCTGTTGCGACGGGTGCGATGGAAGTGCGCGGTGGCAATGGGTTTATCGAAGACTGGGTCAATGCGCGTTTGGTGCGCGACGCCCATATTGGCGTGCTGTGGGAAGGGACGTCCAACATCAACGCGCTGGATGTCGTCAATCGCGCCGTCGCCAAGCTGGGCGCTCATGAAGATCTGGGGGCGGCTTTGCAGGACGCGGTTGCGGCGACGCCGGAGATTCCTGGGCAGTTCCGGGGGAATTTATCCAACACGATCGAACGCGCTGTTGCGTTTGCAGGCGAAGTGGGCGCAACCGGGGACGAACCCAAGGCGCGCCGCGCCTCTGACGCTCTCTATCATGTCGCCAGTGCGGTGGTGATGGCGCGCGAAGGCGCACAGCTGGGCGCGGCGGGCGGCGATGCGCGGCGCTTGATTCTGGCGCGGATGGTGGTGGACCATCGCCTCGCCCCGCAAGATCCTCTTGCTGTTGGCGATAGCGATGAAGCAGCGATTGACGCCGTATTGGGTGACGAACCGGTCGATCTTGCGGCGGCGCAAGCCCTGGCGTCGCGGTAACCGCGCGCCTTGTGACAAAGCAACGTCGCGGTAACCGCGCGCCTTGTGACAAAGCAGCGTCGCGGTAACCGCGCGCCTTAAATATAGCGCCTTGCGCCAGGGGAACGCCGCCGGGTAAATCGAGGTTAGTGGTACTCAGCCGCTTTCGAAAGCGCCGCCTTCACCTCGGCGATGCCGGATCCCGGCGCCTTGCAAGCGTCCAGAACGATGGCTTCGCGTGCGGCGATTTGCGCGGCTGCTGCGGGGACGTTGCGCGCGACTTCATGGGGAATGATAACCGCGCCATGTTGATCGGCATGGATTAAATCGCCGGATGACACCGCCATGCCATGGACGATGATATCGCCGCCGAAATCTGTGATATGAACATGGGCGTGGGACGGGCCAACATTGCCCGCCAACATTTGAAAGCCTTCTGCGCAATCGTCCAGGTCGCGGATGCTGCCATTAGTGATCAAGCCGAGGCACCCGATAGCCTTGTGAATGTTAGTGTTCACCTCACCCCAAAACGCGCCGAAGCCCGGAGAGGAATCAAGGTCTTCAATTACGATAATGCGCGGCGTCTTGCTTTGCGCGCCGTCAGCGCCAGCGGCGACATATTCGTAATAAGCGACCCGGTCGACGGCTTCGGGCAACGCTGGCGTCATGGCGCGCATCCGTGCGGTGCGGGCGTACCCGACAATCGGCGGCAGGCCGGGACGTGGGCAAACCAGTTGTTTGGTAGTGAAGCCGACAGCGCGGCGGTTCGGCGCAACAATTTCCAGTGCGTTGCAAACGGTCGGTGTGTCCAGTGCGACGAGGGCCGCGAATTCAGCTTCGGAAAGGATGTCTTCACTCATGGTCGGTGTCCTCGTGTAATAGTGTCAGAAATTCAGGCGAACTTTAATCATTGCGCGATCAATGCGACAGGGTTTATCCACGCTTGCAGGCGAGGTTTACGGCCCTATACTGCGCCGCCGTCCGGTCCGGGACCGGGGACAGTTTTAGAGACAGTTTTTCAGGGCGGCGTTGGCCGCCAAAACGCCCCAAGACCGGGCCCCAAACGGGAAGATGACGCGATGTCCAAGTCGAAAAAAAGTGGTCCGGTAAAAAAGGTCGTATTGGCCTATTCGGGCGGTCTCGATACGTCGGTTATTCTGCGTTGGCTGCAGGATGAATATGAATGTGAAGTGGTCACCTTCACCGCCAACCTTGGGCAAGGTGAAGAAGTGGAGCCCGCGCGCAAGAAAGCCGAGATGCTGGGCATCAAGGAGATCTTCGTTGAGGATTTGCGTGAAGAGTTTGTACGCGATTATGTGTTTCCAATGTTTCGGGCGAACACGGTGTACGAGGGCGTTTATCTGCTCGGCACCTCCATCGCGCGGCCCTTGATCGCCAAACGCCAGATTGAAATCGCCAAGGCCACCGGCGCGGATGCGGTGTCTCACGGCGCGACCGGCAAAGGCAACGATCAGGTTCGTTTCGAGCTAGGGTATTACGCGCTGAACCCGAATATTACGGTTATATCACCGTGGCGGGAATGGGATCTGGCCAGCCGCACCCGGTTGATCGAATACGCCGAAAAACATCAAATTCCCGTACCAAAAGACAAGCGCGGCGAAGCGCCGTTTTCGGTCGACGCCAATTTGCTGCACATTTCCGCAGAAGGAAAAGTGCTGGAAGACCCGGCGGTGGAAGCGCCCGAATACGTATATTCACGAACCGTTCGGCCCGAAGATGCGCCCGACAAACCGACCTATATCGACGTCGCGTTTGAAAAGGGCGATGCAGTCGCCGTTGATGGAGAACCCTTGAGCCCGGCGACATTGTTGACCCGGTTGAACGAAGTTGCGGGCGCCAACGGGATCGGGCGGCTCGATCTGGTTGAGAACCGTTTCGTGGGCATGAAGTCTCGCGGAATTTATGAAACGCCCGGTGGCACGATTTTGCTGACGGCGCATCGGGCCATGGAATCAATTACGCTGGATCGCGAGGCGACGCATCTGAAGGATGAGTTGATGCCGCGCTACGCGAAGCTGATCTATAACGGTTTCTGGTTTTCGCCCGAACGCGAAATGCTTCAGGCGCTTATCGACAAGAGTCAGGAAATGGTGAACGGCTCCGTTCGCCTGAAACTTTACAAGGGGTCGGTGACGGTCGTGGGCCGGTCTTCGCCCGACAGCCTGTACTCGCTGGAGCACGTCACCTTTGAAGACGACGATGTTTATGACCAACGCGACGCCGAAGGTTTCATCAAACTAAACGCGCTGCGGCTTCGTTTGTCCCGGATGCGCGGTTAACTGAACCCGCTTATGGCGCGGCGTCCGGCGCTGCGTAATAGGTGCCTTTGTTCTGGCGCGCCAAAATGCCGTCTTCGCCTTTATGAGCGATGACGCCGTCGGCGGCGGGGCGACCGTCTTCGCGCAGCCATAACCGCAATAAATGGCGACGTTTGGCCGGGTCGGGAAAATCCTCGAATCCGGTTCTGGTGTGCAGCAGAAAACAGTTATTGGTGAAATTGATTTCGCCGGGCTCCATCATGAAGTTCAGACGGATGTCGTCCCGATTGGCCACCGCGTCCAAATAATCCAGCGCTTCCTGTTCGGCGTCGCTCAGGGTGATATGACCTTCCTCGACGGTCAGGTCGATATAACTGCGAATATAAATCGCGTTCGGGATTTCGTCGGTGACCGAAAAAATTGGAATCCGCCCGGCGGTGACAAGCGGGTCGCCCGGTTTTTGTTCAACAAAATGGTGATGGTGATAGCCGTTGTACAAGGGCGCGAGAAGTTCCGGCCGGGTCGCAAAAATTTCGTTGTGAATGGTGAGCGCGCTGGCGTACCCGCTGAGCCCGCCCTCCATTGATTTATGCAGGCACAACATGCCGATATGATCGCAGCGGTCTGTGTGCAAATTCAGCGTCCGGCTGTTGCGATAGGCGCGTTCGCGCGGGTCCTTGCCGCCGATATTGACGACATCGCCCACCAGATCGCCCATCGCGCTTTGCGATACGGGGCGGCCGAAATGGGCCCCCAGTCCCAGATACATGGCGCGCAGATCCGCCGGGTCTTCCTGATCGATGGGAAAACCGCGCAGCACGACCATGCCGCGCCCGCGCAAGACCTCTGTGCGGCATCGGGGGATATCATCGGCGATTGTGGATAAGGGAAAGGCGTCCGGCGTCGCGGCGCCGGTTTCATCGACGGCGGCGCGAAACCCGGCGAGGCCGTCTTGCATGGCGCTGATATGGCGCGGCGTCAGATCAACGGCGAAATCCTCCTTGCCTGAGACATCGGCCGCCCGCCAGGCGGCGGGATGATCGAAAGGTTTTATGGCGTGTTCCGGCATGGACGAATCCTTTTCGTTAGAGTTCCCGGATAAAGGGTATCCAGCGAATACGGCTTCGTCACCAAAAATCATAAATCAGGCGTGGCGTATTGTCTGCGATTCCGATCTGGGCGCGCTTGAGTCGCCGTGCTACAAGCGAGGCATGGACGAAGAAGAAGAAAAACGAATGGACCCGGTCGCGGAAGCGATCCTGGATCAACTGGCGTCGGCGGGCGCGGATAAATCCCTGTCGCCGATGGATGTGGCCAAGACCTATGCGGAGATACGCCGCAAGCCAAAGGACCCGCCGGAATTATGGCGACGATACCTGACGGCGGTCAAACAACAGGCGCTGGGGCTTGCCCGGACGGGACAGATTGAAATCACCCGCAAAGGCGAACCTGTCGATTTGAAAGACTTTAAAGGCGTTATCCGTTTGCGTCTGCCGCGCGAAGGCTAGCGTCGCATGCCGGCCTGGCTGCGACTGTCGATTGGCGGCGCGGCCACATTGTTGGTCGGCATGGGGTTGGGTCGGTTTTCCTATACGCCGTTATTGCCCGCGATCATCCGCGATGGGGGGCTGAGCGAAGCGGAAGCGGGCTATGTGGGCGCGATCAATCTTGGCGCCTATCTGATTGGCGCGTTGGCGACGCCCCTGCTGCGCCGCCGCTTTAACGACGGGCTGCTCCTGCGGGGCTGCCTGATCGTCTCTGTATTATGCCTGGCGTGCAGTGTCTTTCCGTTTGGTTTCATCTGGCTGGCGTGGTGGCGGTTTCTGATCGGCGTTGCTGTCGCGGTCATGATGATCAATTCCCTGAGCCTGGTCGCCATCGCCGCGCCGCCGCATGTGCTGGGCAAGGCGACAGGCATTGTTTTCACCGGCGTTGGCGTCGGTATTCTTTGCGCTGGTGTGTTAACGCCCTGGCTGCTGAATATCAGTCTAACGGCGGCGTGGGCTGGTCTGGCGTTGACCGGGGCGCTTGGCGCTTCGATCGCATGGTGGGGGTGGGCCGCCTTGCCTGCCGCCAAGGGTACTGTGGCGCCGGAGGCGTTGCGGCGCCCCACGTTGAGCGCCGCCGCGTTGCGGTTGATCGCCGCGCAGGGAATGTTCGCCATCGGATTGGTGCCGCATTCCATCTACTGGGTCGATTATATCGAGCGCGGGTTATCGCTCGGCGTGGCGGCGGGCGGCGCGCAATGGGTTCTGGTCGGCCTCGGCGCAGTGGGCGGAACTTATCTGGCGGGGTGGCTCGCAGACTGGATCGGTTTCGTTGTCGCGCTGGTTCTCGTGTTCGCGATTCTCGCTATGGGGATCGCCTTGCCCGTGCTGATTACAGCCCCAGCGGTTCTCGTCAGCTCATCCTTGATTTTCGGCGCCCAACCGGCCTTGTCGGCGGTCATTGCAGGGCGTGTCCGCCAAGTAGTGGGCGTTCGGGATATGGCGTCGGTTTGGCGCTATATGGTGTTGTCCGTCGCCGCTGGGCAAACGGTCGCCGGGTATTCGCTTGTATCGCTCTTCAACGCGACGGGGGCGTATACACCAGTCTTTTTAACCGGCGGCGCTGCAATGGCGATTGGCGCATGTTTGTGTTTGCCCCTATGGGACAGAAAATAAGAAATTTCGCATAAACGTGACTAAGGTCACTGAAATTACGCCCACGCTTATCGACCAAAATGGCGATGGAAAAGTCAGCGTCTGGGGATGCCGGTCCACGCGCCCATAATGTCGGTCGTTCCTAGTATGGCGGTGGCGGCAGCCCGGCTTTGTTGTGAGCCGCCGCCAGCGTGTTTCGCAACAGCATGGCGACGGTCATCGGGCCAACGCCCCCAGGCACGGGCGTGATCGCCCCGGCGACGTGAATCGCTTCGTCGAAGACAACGTCGCCGACCAGACGTGTTTTTCCGGGATTGTCCGGGGATGGCTTGCGGTTGATCCCGACGTCGATAACGGTCGCGCCAGGTTTGATCCAGTCGCCGCGAACCAGATGAGGTTTGCCGGTCGCCACCACCAGAATATCGCCGCGTCGGCATACATCCGCCAGGTTACGGGTCTTTGAATGTGCTGCGGTGACCGTGCAATCAGCATGCAAAAGAAGCTCTGACATTGGCTTTCCCACAATATTTGATTGTCCCACCACCACGGCTTCAAGACCGGTAAGATCGCCAAGCGTTTGATGCAATAACGCCATGCAGCCCAGCGGCGTGCACGGCACCATCGCAGGGGCGCCAACAGCCCGGCGTCCAGCGTTCAGGATGCTGAAGCCATCAACGTCCTTTTCCGGTAAGACGGCATTCAGCGCCGCATGATCGTTTATGTGATCGGGCAACGGCAACTGGACCAGTATACCATGCACCGTATCGTCTCTGTTGAGGTTGCTAATCAGCGTCAAAAGATCGTCCTGGGTGACGGTATCCGGCAATCTGTGGTGGAAGCTCGTCATCCCGCACGCGCCGGTTTGTTTGACTTTGCTGCGGACATACACTTCGCTGGCGGGGTCTTCACCGACCAGAACAACCGCAAGGCCGGGGATAATTCCATGGGATTGCTTCAGGGCGGCGACGTCTGTGGTGATGCGGTCGCGCAAGGCCGCGGCGGAGGCCTTGCCGTCAATGATCTGCGCCTCAGACATGGTGCGCGATCCAAGTGTTCAATTTCGTTGTTAAAGCGGCGCTGGATCCGGCGATCTCGATAACTTTCCGGCGATTGGCGGCGCCGATACGGACCGAAAAATCTGACTTCGGCAATTTCCATTTCTTCGACAAAAGTTTAATCAATGCGGTGTTCGCCTTGCCATTTTCCGGCGCCGCCGTGACGCGGGCGCTCAGCATGGTGTCGCCATCCGCCGTTTCCGCCACGCCGGTAATTGCGTTCCGGGATGCTTTCGGCGTGAGCGCGACGGCGACGGTCACGCCCTCCTGCGTTGATCGGATTGGTGATTTAGTAAAATTTGAAAGCAAGGCGGGAGAGGGTTTCCTGCACAAAGAAAATCAACAATATCAAAACGATCGGCGATAAATCAACGCCCCCCAAATTAGGCAGGAAACGTCTGATTCGCCGCAACGCGGGTTCGGTGATACGATACAGGAAGTCGCCAACCATGTAAACGAATCGATTGCTTGTGTTAATGACGTTAAACGCCACCAACCAGCTCAGAACTACCGACAGTATTAGGCACCATACGTATATGCGTAACGCTGCGATGATCAAATTAAAAAGGGGAACGATTATAGCGTCCATGGGGCATCGCCGCTCTGTGGTTTTCGAAGGGTAAATTAACGATCCGCAAACCGCCGCGCAAGCGTGCTATTTTCATTGCCCGACAGGCTTGACATGAAGGGGCCGTCCCCACATATTCCCGCCACAATGACAGGGGCGAATTTAACGCCATGTCACGGTTGGGGCAGTAGCTCAGTTGGGAGAGCGCCACGTTCGCAACAAAGAGTTCTCCGAGTTTGTTACGGTATATCAAGGGGTTGCGGGTTATAAAAACACTGTGTGAATGATATGTGTATTTACTATGTGTAATAATCTGCGAAGGTAGTTGCAGTAAAAAGACGAAAGTCTTAATTTGATACCAAGGTCTTGGGGCAGTAGCTCAGTTGGGAGAGCGCCACGTTCGCAACGTGGAGGTCGTAGGTTCGATCCCTATCTGCTCCACCACTTTTTTCTTT
>JBLHZD010000083.1:0-13531 GCA_047631095.1 Alphaproteobacteria bacterium | reverse complement strand
GCGTGTTGAGCGCGGTCGCGGCGTACAGCTCGCGGCGGGCGCGGCGGCGTCGACCGGGGAATGGTTGCTTTTTCTGCATGCGGATACGGTGCTCGACGCGGGATGGGCCGATTGTGTTTATGATTTTATGGCGAATGACGTGAACCGCCGCCGCGCCGGATATTTTCGGTTCGCGCTGGACGATGACCGGTTTGCGGCCCGGATATTGGAACGCGCCGTGGCGGTTCGATGCCGGTGGCTGGGTCTCCCTTATGGGGATCAGGGGCTATTGATCTCTCGCGAATTCTATAATTCTATCGGCGGCTACCCGGCGCTCTCCCTTATGGAGGATGTCGCGCTTGTCCGGCGTATCGGGCGCCGCCGACTGGCCCCGGTCGCGGGGCGGGCGACTTCATCGGCCGTGCGTTATCAACGTGACGGATATGTCTTGCGGCCCCTGCGAAATCTGCTGTGTTTGAGTCTGTATTTTCTGGGCGCGCCGCAACGCTTTTTAAGGCGGCTCTACGGGTGAAGGGGCAGCTTGTTATCCTCGCCAAGGCGCCTCGGTTGGGCCGCGTGAAAAGTCGGTTGGCGGCGGATATTGGCGCGGTGCGGGCCTGGGGGTTCTACCGCAATGCGTTGGCGCAGCTGGTGCGGCGCCTGCGGGGCGACCCGCGCTGGAATTGTCGGCTCTGGGTGGATGACGGCGCGGCGCGGTGGCCGCGCGGCGTTTCTCGCCACCGTCAGGTTTCAGGCGACCTTGGACAACGTATGGCCCATGTCATGCGAAGTGCGCCGCAGGGACCTGTCGTTATTATCGGGGCCGATATACCCGACATCCGCCCGCGCCATATTGCTGCGGCGTTCCGCGCGCTAGGGTCCCGGGATGTTGTGTTTGGACCAGCAGATGACGGCGGCTACTGGTTGGTGGGATTTCGCCGACGCCCGGTGACGCCCGCGCCTTTTGCGCCGGTGCGATGGTCAAGCGGCCACGCCTTGGCAGATACGACGTCGAATTTAGGGAACCGCTTCTCTGTGGCGTTCTGCGATGTTCTGGGCGATGTCGACGATGGTGCGGCGTATCACTGTTGGCGTGCTCGATCCGGCGCACGAACGAGCCGCTTGAACCTTATTTCTCAAGAAGGCGCGGCATTAACTCGACGAAATTGCACGGCATGAAGCGATAGTCCAACTGGTGAACGAAGATTTCGTCCCAGGCGTCTTTGCAGGCGCCGGTAGATCCCGGCAACGCAAACAAATAGGTGCCGTTCGCCACCCCGGCGACGGCGCGGCTTTGGATCGTCGATGTGCCGATTTTCTGATAGCTGATCCACCGAAATAATTCACCGAACCCGGGGATGTCTTTCTCCATGACCTGCTCGAACGCCTCCGGGGTCACGTCGCGACCAGTGACGCCGGTGCCGCCGGTGGAGATGACGCAATCCACGTTCGGGTCGGCGATCCAGAGGCGCAGTCGTTCGGCGATAATTTGCGCTTCATCGCGAACGATATCGCGGTCGGCGAGCTTATGGCCGGTATCGGTCAAGCGTTGCACCAGCGTGTCGCCGGATCGGTCGTCTTCCAACGTACGGGTGTCCGATACGGCCAAAATTGCAATGCGGACGGGGATAAAGTCGCGTTTGTCGCTAATTGGCATGGAAGGCGGCCTTGACGCTGTTTTGATCAAACGGGATATAAACGGGCCATTCGCCTGCTGCAACAGCGTCCAGCGATGGCGTTGGTTGACCCAGCTGCAGTCGATACGCCCAGAAATTCGTCATGACGTGCTCGACGTAATTACGGGTTTCGCGGGAGCGAATGCTTTCAATGAAAAGCAACGGGTCGCCCTGATAATCGGTCTTCCGGCGCCATTTGCTTAAATTCCCCGGCCCCGCATTGTAGGCGGTGGTGGTGTAAAACAGATTGGGTCCAATCGCCGGGTCCTTCATGAGATGCTGAAGGTATTTTTGTCCCAGCGCGATATTGTGTTCTGGTTCGTACAAGGCGTTGCGGTTTGCGCCGCGATAGTTTGTGCGGCCAATAAACCGGGCGGTGGCGGGCATAAGCTGCATGAGCCCGGCGGCGCCGCTACGGCTTCGCGCGGTGGTTTTGAATCGTGATTCCTGGCGCATCAGCGCGAATATCAACGCGCGGTCAATCTTGTATCCGCCTTCTGGCGTCCAGCCTGGCAGGGGATATAGCGCAGCGTCATAGCGTTCGCCGCGAACACGCTCGAGACGCGCGCCAATTCGAACCGAAACATCGGGCAGGTTCGCGCGGTTGGATAACGCCAGCAGCACTCTGGTCAGCGCTGGCGATGGATTTTTTGCAATCCGCTTTAATTCTGATTCGGCGCGCACGGTCTGTCCAACCTGGATAAGCGCCAGTGCGCGTTTGGCCGAGGGGATACGGTCCAGAAGCGCGATTTCACTCGGGCCGAACGTCGGCGCCGTCCAGTCGAAATCGATGTCTTCGCCCAGCGCGCGTTGCGCGAGCAGACCATAAAAATTACGACCCGACCCCGCCGCCTGGCTCAGAAGGGGGCTGACCTTTTGCGGCTGACGGTTCACCAGATATGCCCGCGCCGCCCAATACGCGGCGGAAGCGCGGGATGCGGCTGATTCATTCGTTGCGCTGGCCATGCGTTCAAAAAATTTAGCCGCCGTGTCGAATTCGCCGAGACGCCATGCGGTTAACCCGCCCCACCACAGCGCCATCGGCGCCAGTTCGCCCGACCGTTTCACCGCGCGTGTGGCGATGGGGAGCGCCTTTTTGTTTTTGCCGGCGTGGTAATAACCGCGCACAATTATGCCCAGGGTTTGGTCATAACGGTCCGGTGTAAATAATTTGCGATTCCGTTTGGTTTCGAATCGCGCCAACGCCTGTGTCGGGCGTTGGCGCCGAACGAGGCCCTTTACCCGGTTTTCCATCCGCCGCATCTGTACCCGACGCGCCCGACTGGCGCGTGCGCCGCGGACTTTGCGTTTGCGCAATTTGGTTTTGGTTTTTTGGAAAGATGATGCAATGCGCCGCGGCGCGGTGGGGCGTTTTGGCGCCCGCCAGCCTTTCGGCTGCCGACGCAAGGCCAGTCGGAAAACCCGCATGGCGGCGGGATGATCCGCGTATAGATCCATCCACGATTTCAGTTCTTTGTATTTTGCGCGGTAGTGGGTCGGGTGCATGAGCCGCTGATACAGGACATGGCCCATTAAGACGTCATCGGAAATTGACTTGATGGCTTTGCGGGCCTTGCGCCAATCGCCCTGGGTCTGGGCGGCGAAAACGCGACGGTATAAGGCGGCGTCGCGGTCGCTCAATATCTTTGGCAAGGCGGTCTGGGTGACCGGGTTATGGTCTGATGGCGGCAGGGACGCCGTTTCCGTCGCTGCCGGGTTTTGCGCCCCAATCGGACTTTGTGTCGCCGCCAATAAAGGGCGCGGGGCCGCCAAAATCGCGCAGGCGAGAAGCAGCAAGAAAGACGCGCAGAATCGGCGTGCTATCGAACGTCCGTTTTTTGCGTTGACGAACCTAGTCATGAATTGAAACCAGAAACACGCGCCGTCCCCCTTGATCACAGTCGCACTTCCTAACCGAAGGGGCGAATTTTCGCAAGGTTACCGATAGGGTCAGGGCCGTGGGATCAGGCCGTGAGATCAGGACAATTGATCAAGCTTTTCACGTAAGGCCAGCAGGTCGCGCCAGGCCAGTCGTTTTTGGCCGGGGGAGCGCAATAAATAATCGGGATGGAACATCGCAAGAGCGGGAATGGCGGGTCCGCTTCCGACTTGATATTCATGCCACTTTCCGCGCAATCGCGTGATTCCTTCGGTGCGCTCCAGCAGGGTTTTCGCAGCGCCGCCCACAAACACCAGTAGTTTCGGGGCGACCAATTCGATATGGCGTTGCACGAAAGGCAGGCAGGCGGCGATTTCCGCTGCGGTTGGGTTTCGGTTGCCCGGCGGGCGCCAGAACAGAACATTGGTGACGTAGATCGATTCGCGCGCAATCCCGATGGCGGCGAGCATTCGATCCAGAAGCTGTCCGTTGGCGCCGACGAACGGCGCGCCTTTGCGGTCTTCTTCCGCGCCCGGCGCCTCACCGATAAACATAATGTTGGCGTTGGGGTCGCCATCGCCGAATACAAGATTGGTTGCGGTCTTTTTCAGTGGGCAGCCGTCGAAGTTTTCCAACGCCACGCGAAGCGCGTCCAGCGTGGCCGCTGCTTGGGCGATGGGTCGGCTGTCCTGCGTCTGGGGTGATTGGGCCGCGGGCGGTCGGCCTGGAATGGGCGCGGGAGCACGCGCACCGGCGCCGGCGCTGTGGGGCGCGGCGCTTTGGCTGTCGGGACGCGGGGGGGCTGGCGCGATTGATGGTTGCGCCGCCAGTTGGGCGTATCGGTTGACGGGGACATCGCCAATGGCTTCGTCCGCGCCTGCCTCTATGGACCATTGCAGCGCTTGTAACGGCGATAAGGGGGGCTGTTCTTCTGTCGGCATCATGGCTGGGTCATGTTTCTGGCGCTGGAACCTTTGGTGATTTTTGTTATTGTCTACCAAATCGGGGCGGTTTGATATAGATACCGCTGCTGGGTCTCTTTGGGCCAGACGCTTTGTCGGGTACGGGTTATCCGGCCAGCGTGGGCTGTTAGTATTAGGCGGAATTAAAGGAGCGCGCATATGGAACGCGAGTCAATGGAATATGATGTCGTCATCGTTGGCGGTGGACCGTCGGGTTTGTCGGCGGGTATTCGACTGAAGCAACTCGCCCAGGAACAAGACCGGGAGATTTCAGTTTGTATTCTGGAAAAAGGCTCCGAAATCGGGGCGCATATCTTGTCCGGCGCTGTTCTCGATCCACGCGCGTTAAACGAACTGTTCCCTAATTGGAGCGAAATGGGCGCGCCGTTGAAGACGCCGGTTTCCGCTGAAAAGTTCCTGTTTTTGACAGAATCCGGCGGCGTCTCATGGCCGGCTTCCCTGTTGCCGCCGGCCATGAAGAATCACGGCAATTACGTTATCTCTCTGGCTAATCTTTGCCGCTGGCTTGGCGAGCAGGCCGAAGCGCTGGGCGTGGAAATCTATCCAGGCTTCGCCGCCGCCGAGGTGTTGTACCGCGAAGACGGCTCGGTAAAGGGCGTCGCGACGGGTGACCTGGGCGTGACCAAAGACGGCGAACAGGGACCGAATTATCAGGTTGGCATGGAGCTGCACGCCACTTTCACCCTGTTTGGCGAAGGGTGCCGGGGCAGCCTAGGCAAGCAATTGATGGAAAAATTCGACTTGCGCGCGGATTGCCAGCCGCAAACATATGGCATCGGCCTCAAGGAACTCTGGGAAGTCGATCCGGCGCAGCATCAGGAAGGCCTGGTGATGCATAGCGCCGGGTGGCCCATGCAAGCCGACACCTATGGCGGCTCGTTTTTGTATCACCTCGACAACAATCAGGTTTCGGTCGGGTTTGTGGTCGCCCTGGATTACGCCAATCCGTATTTGTCGCCCTTCGAGGAATTCCAGCGTTTCAAGACCCATCCAAAGATCAGGCCCATTTTTGAAGGCGGGCGGCGGATCGCCTACGGCGCGCGGGCGCTCAATGAAGGCGGCGTGCAATCGTTGCCTAAAATGATCTTCCCCGGCGGCGCGTTGATCGGCTGCGAAGCGGGCACCATGATTGTGCCGAAGATCAAAGGCACCCATACGGCGATGAAGACCGGCATGATGGCGGCGGAGGCGGTGTTTGAGGCCGTTGGCGCCGGTGCGACGGGCGCGGAGGAACTAACCGGGTTTGCGGACGCTTTCCGGAATTCCTGGGTCTACGACGAGCTTTGGACGTCGCGAAACATGCGCCCTTCCTTTAAATGGGGCCTGTTAGGCGGGACGATTTACACCGGTCTGGATCAGATTCTCCTGCGCGGCCGCGCGCCATGGACGCTCAAACATGCGCATAAGGATCATGAAACCCTGATGAAGGCGAGCGACGCCACGCCGATTGAATACCCGAAACCGGATGGCGAAGTGAGCTTCGACCGCCTGACCAATGTGTCGTTCTCCGCCACAAATCACGAAGAAGACCAACCCGCGCATTTAACGCTGAAGGACGCGAATACGCCGATTGACGTTAATCTGGCGCTTTATGATGCGCCGGAGCAGCGTTATTGCCCCGCGGGCGTGTATGAAATTATCCGCGAAGACGACGGGTCTGATCCTAAATTGCAGATAAACGCACAAAATTGTGTTCACTGTAAAACATGCGATATCAAGGATCCGACCCAAAATATCGTCTGGGTGACGCCAGAAGGCGGCGGCGGTCCGAACTATCCGAATATGTGACGATCTTCGGCGACATTCGATTCGGCGACTTACGCGGCGACGCGACTTCGCCTATAATAAATACTGATTTTGATATTTCTCCGCTGGCTGTGGGCTTGGCGGTGATATGTGAAATTTTAAGGATTGAGCATGTTTCGACGCATTGCGGCTAAAGTCCCGCGCACATTGAAATCGACGACTTTATCGACGACATGGGGAATCGCGGTGATAATCGCGGTTACAGCGCTTTCCATCGGGTTCTTGTCCAATGGACCGGTTCGCGCTGAATCGTCGGCGAAGCGAACGTCGGTGTATGGCAGTTTTCTGGCCGGTCGTCATGCGGTCGTGCTGAAGGATATGGCGAGCGCGACGGAATTTATGTTGCGGGTCATCGAAGACAATCCGGACAACGTCAAGCTGGTTCGGAAATCATTTTTGTTGGCGGTGAGCGCCGGGAAAATGGATGCCGCGCTGAATCTGGCCCGACGGATCGAGACGGCGAATGGCGCGATGCCGACGGCGAAATTGTTTCTCGCGATCGAATCAGCGCGCCTTGGCGACCTTCAGGATAGCTTGCGACGGTTCTCTGATTTGCCCCGAAAAGGGCTGGTCGTTTATTCCGGGCCTTTGGCGACCGCGTGGATTCAGGCGGGGCTGGGCAATTTTGACGCCGCTCTCGCAGCGCTGTCGCCACTGGACGAAAAAAGCGGTTTCCTGACGTTACACCATCTCCATGCCGGGCTAATTCAGGACCTCGCCGGGCGTACGACAGCGGCGGAGGAAAGTTTTCGAAAATCAGCGTCGAACATCAAAAAAGCGCCGGTGCGCCTGTTGCGCGCGCTGGGCTCGTTGATGGAGCGAGGTGGCCGCGTTGATGAGGCGCGGGTGCTCTATGAGGATTTTCTGGCGGCGAATTCGAGCAATCTGGTCATTCGCCATGAATTGGCGCGTTTGAACGCGGGCGATCCTGCGCCCCGTCTGGTCGGGAATGCAGCGGAAGGCATTGCCGAATCACTGTTTCACATCGCCTCGGTGCTGCCGCGGCGCCGCGCGGGCGACATCGCCCTGGTGTATTCGCGAATTGCGCGATACATGCGGCCCGACTTTGCGGTGAATACCTTGCTGTTGGGTGAAATCCTCGAAAGTCGCGAACAGTTCATCAGCTCCAATGAAACCTACGAATCAGTCGATGTGAAATCGCCCTATCGTTGGACCGCGCGACTGCGCATCGCCGACAATCTCGACGCGCTGGACCATAAGAAAGAGTCGATTGATCTTTTGCGGATCATGGCGTCGGAAAAACCAGACCGGATTGATGCGCTGTTCAAACTGGCCAGCGCCTTACGCTTGGAAGAGCAATACGAAGACGCTCTGGTCGCCTATGATAAGGCGTATGCCCGTATCAAGACCGTTCAGACCCGACACTGGCTCTTCTTTTATAACCGGGGCATTGCGTTGGAGCGCTCCAAGCAGTGGGATCGCGCGGAAGCGGATTTCCTGAAGGCGCTCGAACTTTTGCCGGAGCAGCCCTATGTCCTGAATTATCTGGGGTATTCCTGGGTGGAGCGCGGGAAAAATCTCGAGCAGGCGCAGGAAATGATCGAACGCGCCGTCGCGCAACGCCGCAATGACGGATACATTGTCGATAGTCTGGGCTGGGTCCTGTATCAGGTCGGAAAATACGAAAAGGCGGTGAAGCAGCTGGAAAGAGCCGTGCGCTTGCGGCCGCATGATCCGGTGATCAACGACCATCTTGGCGACGCCTATTGGCGCGCGGGGCGCAAGCTGGAGGCCAAATTCCAGTGGCGCCGGTCCCTGAGCCTGGAGCCGGAGATTGAAAACCAGCGTAAAACGCAAGCGAAGCTGGAAAATGGCCCAGGAGAGGCCAAACCGGTTGAGTCTGGAGGCTAGGCATGTCTGAGTCAAAAACGCTGATCGTTTCGGCGCCCGCGAAAATTAATCTGTATCTGACCATTACCGGACGCCGCGCCGACGGACTTCATCTGATTGATAGCCTGGTGGCCTTCACCACGCTTGGCGATGCGTTGGCGATCACGCCCGGGGAACCGCTGAATGTGACGAGTACGGGCGCCTTTGCGGCCAATATGCCGCTGCCCTACAACAATTTGGTCTACCTTGCGGCGCAGCGCTTGGCGGATGAGGCGGGCGTTTCAGCACGTGCGGATATCGCGATTACCAAGAACTTGCCAATCGCTGCGGGAATCGGCGGCGGGTCGTCGGACGCCGCCGCCACGCTGCGAACCTTGGCCGACGTCTGGGGCATCTCCCCTTCGGACGCGGACCTGAATAAAATTGGCCTGTCCCTCGGAAGTGATTTGCCCGTTTGCATTCTTGGCGAAACCAGCTACGCGGGCGGCATCGGCGAAGAATTGACGCCGGGCCCCAAATTACCGAACGCCGGCATTCTTCTGGTGAATCCAGGTGTGGCGCTGGTGACGTCGTCGGTTTATGGCGCGCGCAAAGGCGGCTTCAGTCCAGTGAACCGGTTTAAAAATGCGCCTGAAAATGCGGCGGATTTGGCCGCTATGCTGGAAGACCGGGAAAATGACCTGACGTCACCCGCGATCCGGCTATGCCCCGTCATTCGCGACGTGCTGTCCGTGTTGAACAAGACGCCCGGTTGCCATATAGGACGGATGACCGGCAGCGGCGCCACTTGTTTTGGGATATTCGACGATCTTGCGGCCGCCACGGCGGCGAAAGAATCTGTAGCCCGCGACGGCTGGTGGGTCGAAGCGACCGAGATTGCAGGATAGGCGACGGTGCGCCGATATAGCAGACGCGCAGCAACCTGAAAGAATATGCATTCAACCGGTTGAAGCGTAGAACAAATCTGCTTATGTTGCCGCCGAGCGCTCGTTCGGCGCTGTGTTGGGGCGTGGCCAAGTGGTAAGGCACCGGTTTTTGGTATCGGCATTCGCAGGTTCGATCCCTGCCGCCCCAGCCAACATAGAATAACCCACTATTCTTATATTCTTCGATTGATATTGAATTGAGCGCGCGTGCAGAGTCACCTGCATCATTGCTCAGGGCCTTTCTAGCCTATGCTGGGGCATGTTGTCGTCGTTTCGAAACCCAACGCACCATCAGATTACAGGTAGGTTTTCTCGTGAGGATGCACTCATGGTCTGCACGTTTGTCGACAACCGACGCAAAATCATTGTTAGCGCCGAGACATCAAAAAATTAAAGCGGATCAAGCTTATGAAAACTCAAAACACTGCGTATCGTTATGAGCGAATTTCAACTTTAATCGAGACCATCAACGGCCACGACGGAGGAATCGGCGACCCTGTGGCGCAACGCTTTTAAACCCGCGTATTCCGGGTCATCGAAAAAGTTTCGGATCGCCTGCCGGTCTGGGAACCGAAAAATTACCAATCTGTTCGGCTGCCAGTCGCCTTCGATCACCTCAAACTCGCCGCCTCGCACAATGTATTCTCCGCCGTGTTTGGCGATGAGCGCTGGTACGTCAGCTCGGTATTTCTCAAATCCTTCCGGTTCATGCACGTCCAAATCAACCAGCATGTAGGCTGTCATAGAATTCCTTTCGCAAAATGTGGATAGCTCGCAGAGATATTCAAACACATTGAAACATTATTCTACCGACTGCGCTAATCAACGGTCCTGACGTTTGTTTTGGATGACCGCTGCGCTCGAAAAGCGCACCCGGGTCGCCCATTGTAATTTGAGAATAAAGAACCCTATCGCCACCATCCCGCTTTGATATACTTGGCGGGCGCGCGCCTATCCGCCCCCTTCAACCACCGTCGAGATCCAGCTGATGAAAAATTACGCCTTTACCCTGGTTATGATGCCGCCGCATACGCCGGTGCGGCGAAGTTGGGCGTCGCGCATCGCCGAGGACGATGTTGGTATTCGCGTGCTCCAACCCGAAACCATTGAGGATGCGAAGCGCGATATCGTGGAGGCGGATGCGGCCTTTGGCGCCATCCCGCCCGAGGTTCTGGGGGAGGCGCAATGCCTCCGTTGGCTCCAGGCCCCGCAAATTGCGCCGCCTGCGGGCTTCTATCACCCGGCGCTTGTGGAGCACTCGGTCGAGGTGACCAATTTCCGTGAAATCTTCAACGACCATATTGGCGCGCACATCATGGCGTTTGTCCTCGGTTTCGCGCGGGGCCTTCACTATTATCTGCCGCAGCAAATGCGCCACGAATACCAGCCCCGTGCGCATAATACCGGCGTTGTGCATCTTCCCGAGTCGACGGCGTTGATTTTGGGCGTCGGTGGTATCGGCGGCGAGGCCGCACGCCTGTGCAACGCCTTTGGTATGCATGTGATTGGCGTGGATGGACGGCGCGACGATATGCCTGAGGGCGTGGCTGAAATGCACCCGCCGGAGAGCTTAGACGACCTTTTACCGCGCGCCGACTTTGTCATCATGACAATTCCACACACGCCCGCCACAGAAGGGTTGATGGATCGCGACCGACTGCGCCGGATGAAGCAGACCGCGTTCCTCATCAACATCGGACGCGGCATGACGGTTAAACTGGACGATCTTGTCGCGGCGCTTAACGCGGGCGAGATCGCGGGGGCCGGTCTGGACGTGTTCGAGGTCGAACCGCTGCACTCGGATCATGCGTTGTGGTCGGCGCCAAATGTGATGATCACGCCGCACACCGCAGGATTTGGGCCCTATCTCGACGACCGTCGGTTGGACATATTGCTCGATAATTGCGGCCGTTTCGCCCGAGGCGAACCATTGCGCAATATCGTCGATAAGAATACCTGGTTTTAGCGGCCAGAAGTCAAACCAGCACAGGTGTTAAACCAACACGGGCGTCAAACCATCACAGTGGGCAAATTATCCACGACGACAAAAACGCCCAGCGCCACCGTCGCCGATCCGATGGCGCCCTGTAGAGCGTTATTCGCCCAGGTTATCGCTTTTGCGGACCAGGACAAGGGGATGGCGATCACCGCGGATAACGACGCCATGCCCAGAATTGACCCCAGGCCGAAGAGCAGGATGTAACCGATACCAAGGATGGTGGAGCCGACTGTCGTTGCGGTCAAAACCAGGAGGGCGGCAGATCCCGCCAACCCGTGCATGATGCCCACAAACAGGGCCCGGATCGGGAGGCGCGGCGCGTGGCCATGATCGTGTTGGCGCGGGTTATGCTGGTCGGTCTCGCCTAAATGGGAGTGGGCGTGAAAATGTACGGCGCCGTCCTGGTGGGCGTGACGGTGGAAGTGAATTCGATTGCGCACCATGGTGAAAACCACCTGGCCGCCCAGACAAATCAACATGGCGCCGACGAATATCTCCAGCCATACGGCCAGCGACGGGTCGATGTTGAGGCCAAAGACAACCGCGCCGCCCGCGACGACCATAAGCGTGAGCGTGTGGCCCAACCCCCATAGCGCACCATGGGCGACAATCCGGCGAACCGATGAGCGGGGCGCTGCAATGCTGGACACCGCCGCGACGTGATCGGCTTCAAAGGCGTGCTGCATGCCAATAGTGAGGCCAATCAACAGGACGCTTAATCCGCCATTTAATCCGCCGTCGATCATCTTTATCTCGTCCTGTTCCCGGCCAAATTCCGGCCAAATCCCGGCCAAATTCCATGGGGGTCGTCAATCGCATGGCGCCGTCAGCAAAGCAAGGCGTCAAACAAAATGTCGTGTGAAGCGGGGCTGTTAAATTGTAGGTATGGGTCGTACGAATGACGCCAAGGCGCGACCTTGGCGTTTATATCGCTTCAAGGACATGGATATTCTAACTCAGACCACACTGATTGACGCGCTGCCGGACCCGGTCATCTTGTTGGACGGTGATCGCAAGATTGTCGCGGCGAATCCAGCGGGGCGGCGCCTTTTGGGCGGTCAGATCGTGGGTCAGGACCTGTTGCGCGTTTTGCGCCATCCAGAAGCCTTGAGCGCGGTGAACGCCGTCCTGGCGGGTGACGTGGCCCAGAGTGCGACGATTTCCCTGCCGGCGCCCATGCGACGCGATTTTGAAGTGCATGTGTCGGCGTTAAGCGAAGGCGCAGTGGCGGCGATTCTGGTCTTGCGCGACGTCACAAGTTTACGGGGCGCAGAGCAAATGCGCGCCGATTTTGTCGCCAATGTAAGCCACGAATTGCGCTCTCCCTTGTCATCGCTGGTTGGTTTTATCGAAACCTTGCAGGGCGCCGCGCGCGATGACGCAAAAGCGCGCGACCGCTTTCTGTCCATCATGGATCAGGAAGCGCAGCGGATGACGCGGCTTATCGATGATTTGCTGTCTCTATCGGGCGTTGAGGCCAATGAACATATTTTGCCCAATGAGGCGATTGATTTAACGGCGTTGCTGGAGCGTGTCGCCAGCACCCTGTCGGGTCGCGCCCTCGATAGGGGCATGCAAATTGAATTTAGTCCGGCTGAGGATCTACCCCGTATCACGGGCGACCCGGATCAACTGACGGAGGTTTTTCACAATCTTGTGGAAAACGCGATTAAATACGGACGCGCGGGAACGCCGGTGCGTCTCTCGGTGGATCGAACAGAGCGCGTGCCCGATATCGGGGGGCTGGGCGTTGTGGTGACGGTGCGCGATGAAGGCGACGGCATATCGCCAGAACATTTGCCGCGATTGACCGAACGGTTTTATCGCGCGGATAAGGGGCGCTCCAGAGGGATGGGGGGCACCGGCCTCGGTCTCGCCATCGTCAAACATATCGTCAATCGTCATCGCGGGCGGCTCGTCATCGACAGCACCCGCGGCGTTGGCAGCGAGTTCAAGGTCCTGTTGCCCTTGAGCGGCGATACTGGTGATGCCAGCGACACCAGCGGAGACGCCGACCGGCGATAGCGGCGGCGACGCCTGAAAAACCCGCACAAAACGCCATGTCATAAATTCGTAATATTTCCGTCATAAAAGCTTTTTGACGCATCGGTAGTTTGCGTCCTGCGGATGGGATGACCCATTCGGTGATTGGACGGAGATAAAACGAATGAAACACACTTATTTGAAACATGTCGCTGTCGCGGGATTCGCGCTGACAGCGTTCACGGGCGCGGCGCAAGCTCGCGACCAGGTCGATATCGTCGGCTCTTCCACGGTGTATCCTTTTTCAACCGTTGTTGCGGAGCAGTTTGGTAAAACCAGCAGCTTCAAGACGCCCAAGGTTGAATCCACAGGGTCCGGCGGCGGCTTGAAACTGTTTTGCGCTGGCGTTGGCGTTGGAACCCCCGACATTACCAACGCGTCGCGACGCG
>JBLHZD010000082.1:0-13725 GCA_047631095.1 Alphaproteobacteria bacterium | reverse complement strand
TCGCTGATATCAGCCATGCGAATTTGAAACTGCAATTCGACATTTATCACCGACAGATCATGGATGGCGACGTCGTGAAGGCGTTGGAGCACGCCATGCCAAACATCGGTCATATCCAGATCGCCGGTATTCCTGATCGTCACGAACCCTCGGACGGCGAACTGAATTATGATTTCGTCTTCGAGCGGTTAGACGCGCTCGGTTATACGGGCTGGGTTGGTTGCGAATACCGCCCCAAGGGCCGCACCGAAGACGGGCTCGCTTGGTTGGCCGGACGGCTGTAGCGATCTCCCGTTAGATCACGCGCATCAAATTACCGTATACCAGCACGGCGCCAATCGTCGCGCCCGTCACTGTAATCACGGCGGCGTAGACAAGCCGCATGGGCACCAGACTCCAGATTACGGCGTCGCCAATAATGCGCAGCCATCGGCCCTCCACTGGCGGGCGAAAAAATACGAACGCCGCCGCCAGCGATGGAACCGCTGCGAAAAAGAAACCCAACCCATAGGAATCCGTCACCGCTAACATGATTCCATAAACCGCCGGGTAAATCATCATGGCGACGCTGGTAAAGGCCAGCACGCCGCCCGTGACGCCGCCGACCTGATCCGGTGGGGCGAGCCGCGCGGTTTCGGCCAGCAAGACGCCGTGCCAGCTTAACCCCGTAACATTGTATAGAATCGCGACCGCCAAAATGCTGTTGGCGCCCCAGCCAAAATCAAAATAACCGGTCAGAATGGCGGCGACAAAACCGAAAAGACCAATCATCGCCATCACGATGCGCGGGGATATGATCGTACTGCCCAACCAGCCCCACAAAATACGCGCCACAACGGCGGAGGAACTGGCGATGGCGAAGATGAACCCGGCGTCAATTTCGCTATATTCCAGGCCGTCCACCAAATAGAGAATAAAGAACCCGGCATAGACCGACTGCAATCCGCCAAACGCAAAAGCGGCGAAGGCGAGATCGCGCAAACTGGGCGTCGATAAAACAATTTTGATGGTCTTCGCCACGCCGGAAAAAGACGGTTTGACGGTCGGATCCCGGTCAGTGTCGAAAAACGCCCGGAACGGCTGTAGATAGATCACCATTGAATAGACGATCAGCGCCGCGACAAACGCCGCGCCATACGCATCGAGATACACCGACTCGCCAATACTCGCCACATAGAAGCCGACGCCCAGTAGTGCGGGGATCAGCAACCCACCAATAAGACTACCGACCGGCACACCGGTTTGTTTGACCGAGAATATGATCGGGGCCAGGTGACGGGGGCAAAACCGGGCCAGAATATGGGAACTGGCGGGCGTGGACACCGCACCCGCGCCCAGCAACACCGCGCCAATCGGGTATAGCCATAAAACACCGCTGGCGATCACCAACAGGCTCGACCCCATCAACATCAGACAAATCTGGCTAACCCGCCAGGCGCCCAATCGCACAATAAACCCGCCGCACCCCAGGGCCGCAATAACTGCGGTGATGTTTTGAATAACCAGATACAGACCCAACCAGGCGCGGGAAATGCCGAAATCCTCCGCGATCCGATCCGCCAGAATGGGCAGCGCAATCTGACAAACGTAGGAGAACGCCTGCTGCATCAACATCGACGCCGTGGCGATGGTGAGGATGGTGCGCCAGTTTAAATTGGCCAACGCCATGGCGGCTAAAACCCAAGTTGGTCGTAAATCTGGATATTAACCTCGACCAGCATGCCCGGCGCGATGGTTTTGGGCGGGTCGAGCAGTTTGATATAGACGGGAATGCGCTGCGTGGCCTTGCTCGCGCGCGCATCGACCACACTGCCTTTGGCCATCTGCGCGGTGGTGACGCTGCCAATCCGTGTGACGATGCCGACGAAAGTGTCGAAGGGATAGGCGTCGATATCGATAATAACGTTTTGCGATATTTTCAGATATCGAAGCTGCGATTCCTCTATATTCGCTTCAATCCAGAAGGAGTTTTGATCGTGAAGTAGAATGATCTTTTCATTTTCTTCAACCGTCTCTCCTTCGTATTTAAAGATATTATCAATAATACCGTTGATGGGACTATATAAAAACCGCCGTTTTAACTGCTGTTCTTCTTCTCTTATTCTAACTTTTACTTTTTTTATGTTTATTGCAGAGATGCCTAACTCGGAAATTATAATATCTACTTCAGATTTTGTCGCTTTTATTTCGTCCCGTTCCCGTTCGGCGACCTTAACTTTAGCGCCAGCGAAATTCACCTGACCGTCCAGGAGCAGTGTTTTCGCCTGCTCCGCTTCCAGGTTTTTGGCGGCCAGTAATTTTTTGCCATGCAATATTTTTGTTCGGTCGAGGTTTTTAACCGCCAGATGACGCCGGTCCCGGATCGACTTGTGTTCAATTCGCAAGGCGCGTATTTCCTCACTTTTTGTCGCCAAACGCGACTGAATACTGACCTCCAGCGCCCGTTTTTCCGCCAGAAGTTTTTCAATGCGGGCTTCCTCACGCGCCAGATCAACTTTCAACCCCTCGATCTTCAAACGCTGAACGCCTGATTCCAGCTCGACCAGCACATCGCCCTTTTGGACCGAATCGCCTTCCTTGACGTGAATGGTCTCAATATTGGCGTCGAATTGGCTCGATAACGTCGTCAACTCTGTCTTTATGCGCGCGTCGAATTCGTAGACATGGGTGAACCAGTAGAACAACTCATAGGACACGAACGATGCGAGGGCGACGCCCAGCACAAAGATTGTGAGTTTTAATTTCTTATTGGTTTTCATCGGTTCCGGTCATTCAAATCGCGCCGCAACACGCCCGGACTCAAATTTCCAGACGCACCTGATTATCGCCATGCGCTTGATTGAATACGTAATTACCCAATTTCGCATCGATTTGTCACGTTCGAAGAATTCTTGACGCAAATTTTCACATCCCGCCCTCACGCCCTCCCCGATATTGGACCATCCCAAAGGAAAGTGCTTGAATGTCCGGACGTCTTCTCGACAATTTTGCGAAAGGGAACCCGATTATGAGCGCGCTCACGATTGAACCGGTCCACAATGATTTCGGCGCTCGCATCACCGGAATCGACCTGAAGTCACCAATCCGCGAGGATCAGGTTGCGGAAATTCACACCGCAATCGACGAATATTCCCTGGTGATTTTCCCGGACCAGCATCTCGACGACGACGCCCATCTCGCCTTCACCCGATTATTGGGGGAACCCGAACCCAGCCATGTCAAACTGGGCCAGGAAGGAATCATCGAATATTTCGGCACAATTGGTAATGTTCTCGACGATGGAACCGTGCTGCACAATGAACACCAGCGCACCCGATTCCAGACCGGCAACAATTTGTGGCACAGCGATTCATCGTTTCGGGAAACGCCCACATTCGTGTCCATCATGTCGGTGCAGGAAGTGCCGGACGAAGGCGGTCAGACTGAATTCATCAGCGGACGCGCTGCCTATAACCGGTTGTCGGCATCCGAAAAAAACCGGATCGATCCTCTGGTCGTCATTCATGATTATGTGTTTTCGCGCAGTAAGGTCGGCCCCGGTGCGGTAAGCCCATCGCACGCCGCCTCGCTGCCGCCGGTGGAGCAGAAAATGGTGCGCACGAACCCGAGCACCGGTGCCAGAAACCATTTTCTCGGCAGCCATGCACGCTCCGTCGTTGGGTGGAGCGAAGCGGACAGTCGCGACCTGATCGACAGCCTTTTGGACCAGGCGGCCCAACCGGAAAACGTTTATTCCCAGGACTGGAAGCCCGGCGAAGTGGTCATCTGGGACAATCGTTGCCTGCTGCATCGCGGCGCGGGATACGACGCGGATAAATTTCGTCGACGCATGCGCCAAACCCGCGTGTGCGGCGTCGGCTCCACAATGAACGAATAACCTTTAGCGGTTAGGATCCCCGATGAGCAATCCCTTCGTAGCGACATTGCGCGCCGCTTTTGATCCCACGCCGGAATTCACCATCACCAACGATGGCGATTTACCATCCGCCTATAAAGTGACGGATCTGGCGGCGGCGACAATCGGCGCCGCAGGTGCTGCAATTTCCGCCTATACGGGCGTCGACGCGCCGATTTCAGTAGATCAACGCCTGGCGTCCTTGTGGTATCACTGGACGCTTCGCCCCGATGGGTGGCCGATGCCCGCATCGTGGAATTCCGTCGCAGGTGATTATCAGACGAAAGATGGCTGGATACGACTGCATACGAACGCCGCGCCACACCGAAAAGCGGCCCTGTCAGTCCTGAATGAAAAATCCGGCGTCAATCTCGGCGATGAGTCCGACAAGGCGGATGTCGCCAAAGCGGTCGCCGCCTGGTCAGCGCAGGATTTGGAGAGCGCCGTCGTGGCGGCGAACGGTTGCACGGCGCAGATGCGATCCCCGGAAGACTGGAGCAAACACCCCCAAGGCGCCGCAGTCGCCGCGGAGCCGCTCATTCGGTTTGAAACCAGCGCAGGCGGCGACGCGCCCAACGCCCCGATAGATCCCAAACGCCCGCTCAAGGGGATTCGTGTTCTGGACCTTACGCGCGTTCTGGCGGGACCGGTGGCGGGCCGTTTTCTGGCCGGATATGGCGCCGAAGTCTTACGCATCGACCCGCCCTGGTGGGACGAACCCGGCGTCATTCCCGAAGTCTCGCTGGGCAAGCGCTGCGCGGAGTTGGATTTACGCAAACCCGAACATTGCGAGATTCTGAAAAAACTGATGTCGCAATGCGATGTATTCCTGAACGGCTATCGCGCCGACGCCTTGGCGCGTCTGGGCTTTGGGCCCGAGGAACGCCGCGCAATGAACCCCGGCATGATTGACGTTTGTCTGAACGCTTATGGCTGGATCGGACCGTGGAAAAACCGTCGCGGCTTTGATAGTCTGGTGCAGATGAGCAGCGGGATCGCCGATTTTGGCATGACGCGGTTCCAGGATGACAAACCACACCCGCTGCCCGTGCAGGCGCTCGATCACGCCACCGGATACTTGATGGCGACCGCCGCGATAAACGGCCTCAACCGGCGGCGCAAGACAGGGGAAGCGACCAGCGCGCGGCTCTCCCTCAGCCGGACCGCGCGACTGCTGGTGGACCATGGCGCGTCGGTAAATACGGACACCAATGTCGCACCCATCGCAGAGGACGACTATACCCACGAGATTGAAAAAACCGGCTGGGGCGACGCCTCGCGTCTGCGCTTCCCGCTCGAGATTGCCGGAACGCCGGTTCATTGGGACTACCCCGCCGGGCCGCTCCGGTCCTCGCCGCCAGCGTTTTTGTAGAACCCGGTCAGAAGCGGTAATCGTAACGCACGTAATCCGATAAATCCGCGACTGTGTCGTAAAGTCGGCGCGCAGGGGCATTGTCCTGTTTCGCGTGCCAATAGAGGCGCCCCCATCCTTGCTCCCGCGCCAGCGCCGCCAGATGTTCGATCATCGCCCGTCCCGTCCCGCCACCACGTCGGCCCGTCGCGACGCCCATATCCTCCAGATAACAAATACGGGACTCATTCCAGGTGTTCTGATGAATGACGTAATGGGCGAAGCCGTAAACCTTATCCGCATCGTCCAGCGCCACCAGGCCAAATAAATCAATGTTCGGATCATGCAGGCGCTTCCAGACCGACTGCGTCACCGCACCCGGCAGCGTCACATCATGGTAGGCGACGTAATCGGTCCACAGGGGAAACCAGGCGTCGAAATCATCCCGTTTGATCCGGCGAATTTTCATCGCGCCCCCCCTGTATGAAGTCGCCCGGTTCCAGCGCCTGACTTTCACGCCCGACAAACAGCCCGGATCGCGCGAAGACCCGCTTCGGTCCATTGCTATATTCTCATTATGTAAATTATACCCTGCTTGTCCGCGCAACAACAATCCAACCGTCTATTGCCAGAAGACTCAGACGCCGTAAAATACGAGGCGAAACTGTCCCTAGGCGCAATCACCATGACGACGCTATCCCCCATCTGGCCAGCGCAACTCGATCACCTTCGGCTCGACTCCGATGACCCGTCCGCCTTGGCGAATTTTTACGCAACGACATTTGGGTTTCAGACCACCGACCTTTCAGACAGGTTGAGTCTGCTGCAGGGACCGGGACGGCGATTGGTGATTGGCGGCGGCGATCCGGGCGCCCGGCCCTATCACGGATTTCGCGTAAGCAATCGCGCGCAACTCGACGACATCCGCGTCTTTCTGCAGGGTAAAGGGATCAACCTTGAACCCTCGCCCTCCCCGCTCTTCGAAGACGGCGCCGTCGCGGTGCGAGATCCCGATGGCTGGTTGAGCGTTTTTGGGCTGCCGCGCGCGGGATTACCCTCCCACCCTGTCGTCAATACGCCCTCCGCGCTTACCCTGTCCGGGCGCTTGCAGCATGTCGTGGTCGCCACAAATAATCTGGCGCGCATGATGGCGTTTTATGACGACATGCTTGGCTTTACCCCGTCCGACTATTGCAGCGCGGACCCGGATGATTCAGCCACGCGAAAGGTCGCGTTTTATCGGTCCGATCCAGAGCATCACAGTTTCGCCGTGTTCGGTGCTTCGGAAATCCGGTGCGACCACCACGCTTATGAAGTCGATAGCTGGAACGATATTCGCGACTGGGCGGATCATATGTCCGCGCTCCGAATAAAACTGTGGTGGGGCCCCGGACGTCATGGACCCGGTAATAATTTATTTTTCATGATAAAGGATCCGCACGGTCATCAGGTGGAAATTTCCGCGGAACTGGAAATTATGCCGCGCGATATGTCACCGCGCGTCTGGCCGCTGGAAGAACGCAGTCTCAATCTCTGGGGGCCCGGCTGGATTCGTGATTAACGATCTGGCGATAGTCCCGATCAATCTCCAATCAAGGCCCAGTCAATCTCCGATCAATTAAGGATTATACACAATGCCATCACCGCGCCCTTGGGTCGCCATCACCGCGACCGAAGATTTTCCCGTGTCCATGGACCCCGTCCACGCCTCGCTCGATGGCGTCGCCCCAATCAAGACAATTCCGTTGCCGTTCAGCCCGATTGGCGAACACGAGGAAGTCAAATTCGCCGCCATTCTGGAAGGCGCTGCGGGAATGCTGCTCCGCCCCGGCTACATCACGCCGTCCTTTCTCGATAAATTGCCCGATTTGAAAGTCGTCGCAGTGCACGGCGCGGGAGTCGATCAGGTCGATGTCGACGCGTGCACGCAACGCGGCGTGCTGGTCACCAACGCACCCGGCGCCAATGCCGACGCCGTGGCGGAGCTAACCCTGTGCCTGATGGTTGATCTCGCGCGGCGCGTATCGGAAAGCGCGGCGCGCGTGCAGCGCGACCGGGTCTGGGGTGAAGCGCGACATACGGGCAGTGAACTCAAGGGCAAGACATTAGGGTTGGTCGGCATTGGACAAATTGGCGGGCGCGTCACGCGCATCGCCAAAGCCTTCGGCATGGAGGTCTGCGCGCATGACCCCGGCCTCAATGCAGCAGCGATCAACGCGCTGGGCGCCCAGGCCATGACGCTGGAAGGATTACTGGGCGCGTCCGATTTTATCTCGCTGCACGCGCCCCATATTCCCGACACGCATCACATGATCAACCAGGACGCCTTCGCCGCCATGAAGACCGGCGCCTTCCTCATCAACGCCGCGCGGGGTCCGCTGATCGACGAGGCGGCGTTGGCGCGCGCGTTGAAAAGCGGCAAGCTGGGCGGCGCGGCGCTCGATGTGCTTGAAGGCGAACCACCGAACCCGGACAGCCCCATTTTCGACGCGCCCAATATCCTGCTGACCCCGCATATTGGCGGATCCACGGTAGAGTGTCTGGATACGATCGCGGCGACCGCAAGCGCCGATCTCGCACGCTTTATGCAAGGGGAACCGGTCCACCACCCGCTCAACGAGCCCGTCAAAAAACGATAATTGCGGCTGGTCGCGTGCGAGAGGCGCGTATAGGCTTTCTGTTTCGCATTCAAAAACAATTAGGAGGCACGCATGGCGTCTTTCACATTCGAGCACATTCATCTTCGGAGCCCCGACCCGGAAGAGACCGCAAAATTTTATGAAAATATGTTCGGCGCAACGATCAACCGCTCCGCACCGCAAGGTAAACCGCGCGTCGATCTGGATCTGTGCGGGGCCACGGTTTTTATCGCGCAAATGGCGGCCGACGATAAAGACTCTCCCCCGCAATCCCCCTATCCCGGACTGGACCACATCGGGTTATGCGTCCCGGATCTCGACGAGGCCGTCACGGAACTAAAGGCCAAGGGCGCCAATTTTACGATGGAGCCCAATACGATCCGCCCCGGCGTGCGCATCGCCTTCATGACCGGCCCGCAAGACGTCAGCATCGAGATTTTACAACGCGACGAGTCCTGACGCGGCCGCGCGCTGAATATGTCTGAACAGCCCCCTGACGATCCGTATGCCGGCATTACGTTTGACGCCGAAACCGCGCGTCGGATTATCGATTTGTCTCGGAGTCTGGCCGGGAACTTTGACGGCATTGTGCATGGGGGACCTTTCAAAGGCATGAATTTCGGCGGCGACGCCGCCGATGGCTGCCTGATCCCGAAATTGTTGGGGTGTTACGAGCAGGAGCTTCATCTGACGCCCTCTCCCGCACGCCCGGCGTCATCTTAAACATCGGATGCGCTGAAGGATATTACGCGGTTGGGGTGGCGCGATTGCTACCCGACGCCCGAATTTACGCCTATGACATCAATGATCTGGCCCGGGAACGCTGCGCCGCCATCGCCCGCCTCAACGGCGTTGACGACCGGGTGACAATCGGGGGACTATTTTCGCCCGAGGATTTCGCCGCCTTCGAAGACCAGCGCGTCCTCGTCATTTGCGATATCGAGGGTGGCGAATACGCCTTGCTGGATCCAACGCTTGCGCCCGCTCTCGCCGGATTTGACCTGATCGTTGAAACGCACCCGCTGGGCCAAAAATCGACGTTTGACTTCGCCAGACGGTTTCTCAAAACCCACGAAATCCAGATCATCCAGCCCGTCGCAGGCGATCCCGGCGCCCATCCTATCCTGAGCAATCTGTCCCACACAGAAGGCTTGTTGGCGCTGTTCGAACGATTGGAGCCAACACCCTGGGTCTATTTAAAGTCTCGGGGACAAGCCTAGACCGGCGCCGCCCAAGGCCGGTCATCATAACCGGCGGCGAAGGAATTATTCGTTTGCGCGGGGTTTCGGTTGATCATGGGGCGGCCAAACAGCGGATGCGTCATGGAGCGGATTTCATGCTCCAGTTGGTATAGTTTTTTGCCGCTCTTCGGATCGACGATGTCCAGAAACCGGTACTGATGCTGATTGCTTTCCTGGGTAATCAGCCCGCGATCCAGAAGTTTTTGATAGGGTCGCGAGAAATTTGTGACGTAAAGCTGGATATGATGGCCGTCATAAGGGGGCAGTTTCGTTTTTGATTCTTTGAATAAAAAACGCTGCTGGGCGCCAACCAGAACATTCGCCGTCGTCGCGTTTTCAAATTTCTCCACCGTCGCCTGCGTCTCGAAGATGGATTCATAAAACCGCGCGATACCCTTAGCCGTTCCTTTCGGCACATCGAATACGACATAGGGCATACCCAGCACTATGGCGCCAAATTTTGGATCAGGCTCATGGACGCGAATATGATTGCCCCAGGGGCAGGTCACGTCGATGTGCGCCTTCTTTACCTTGAAGTCGAATTTCGTTTTGGCCAAATCCTTCCGCACCGATTTCAAACTTTGTACGAGGTCCTTCAGGTCCGGCGTCACCAGACCCACGCGGCCTCGCACTTTTTGCGGCTTGCCGATGGGCAGGTGGTATTGGTTGCGGCCAATATTGACCCACATATTCACAACACCCGTAACCAGATACGGATCACGCGTGAACCCCATCCCGGTGATATAAAAAATAGTCGCAATCCGTTGATCCGGCACCGTCAGGTTCATGTGCTCCAACCCAACGACATTGGTCATGTCTTCGTGTGCGCGATCAAATTTCACCGCCATGGTTTCTCTCCCTGTCCGTCTTATTTCTGCGCTGCAGAAGCCCCGGCTTTACGCCCAAATACCGCGCCCGACATCAGCCCGGCGCCGCCTATTACCGCCCCTTAAAGACCGGTTTGCGTTTCTCGACGAAGGCGCGCCGCGCCTCTACCGCGTCTTCCGACAGGCCCAGAATCGGCGCCGCGTTCGAGGTCAACGCCATCGTGTTTTCGAGCGTCGTATCATTGGCGGTGCGCAGGATGCGCTTGCTGATCCACTGCACTAGCGGTGGGATCGTCACCATTTTTTCGCACAACTCGCGGGTGGTTTCCTCCAGCTTGTCGGCCTCGACCAGATGGTTGAGAACGCCCCAGTCATAGGCGCGCTGCGCATCGAGATGGCCCGTATAGGCGAATTCCAGCGCGCGCCCCAACCCGACCATTTTGGGCAAATAATACGACCCGCCGTTCTCGATGATCTGACCGGCCTGCTGATACCCGACGAAGCGCGTGTTCTCACACCCGATGCGAATGTCGCAATGCAGCGCCATATCCATTCCGGAGCCAACTGCCGGACCGTTAATCATGGCGATCGTAGGCTTGCGGATCAACGAAATGTCCCGGTGCAAATTGGTGAACCCGTGAACGAACCCCTGTCGAACGCCTTCCGCCCCCGCCGTGGGCGCGCGGTTGCCGGGGAAGTTTTTACCGGTGATGGACTCGTCGCCCTTACCCTTGAGATTGACGCCGGAACAGAACCCCCGACCAACCCCGGTCAGAATTATGAAACGGATATCGGGATCATCATCGGCGGCGCGCATATATTCGCCAACCTTGGCGACGGTGCCGTTTTCCTCCGAGGCCCCAACCAGCGCATTGTATACTTTCGGTTGGTTGAACTTGATCCAGACGATGCCATTGTCTTCTTTTTCATACAGCAGATAATCGACAAGCCTCGGTCCCATGAGCGCGGTCTCCCTCAGATGTGGTGCGAAATGCAGCGTTGATGTTGCGACCTTTAAAACCCCTTTGCAAGGCGGGGCGCGTCTTTGACTGCGTATAAATTGTCCGGACCTGTGACCCGACTCCGGAATTGGTGTTAGGTTGACTCGATATTCGAGAGATTGGAGACGTGGATGGAATGGGTGATCGTGTTCGTTAGTGTTTTCGCCATCTTCATTCCTGCATTGATGTTGCCCGGCCCTGATTTTATCGCGGTCGTCCGCGCCTCTATGGCGCACGGAACCGTTGCGGGACTTTTGACGACCATCGGCGTCTCGGTGGGGCTTGGCGTATATGCCTCCCTCAGTCTTTTGGGCCTGTCCGCGATTCTGGTGGAGTATCAATGGCTGGCCTGGACGATCCGCATCGCGGGCGGGTGCTACCTGGCCTATCTGGGGTTCAGGCTGGTTTTCACAAAGCCAGCCCCGTTGGTTGTTGAAACCAACAATCGGCGGCGTGGAAACCCGCTTGTGTTGGGGTTTCTGGTCACCCTGACCAACCCGAAAGCAATTGTCCTGTTCACCAGCGTCTTCGCCACCGCTGTGACAGGCGATACACCGCACTGGGTCATGGCGTCGATGATCGTCTTGGTCATTATGAGCGCGCTCATCTGGTACGCCATCGTGAGCGTCTTTATGTCCTCGCAACCCGTTATCGCCCGGTTTCGAAATTCCCAGCACTGGATTGAACGCGCCGCGGGCGTTTGTTTCGTCGCCATTGGCGGGCGCATTTTGGCGGACAGTCGAAACCCGCTGACGCCGTAACGCCCCATCTTGGCGCTCAACCCCGCCTTGGCGCTCAATGAGGAAAATCGTTTCTGGCGCGCTTGATCGCCCGGCGGGAAGGCTTATGGTGCGCCGCACCATGATACATGTCTGATCCAGAGGCCTCCTTTGCAACTGAGAAAAATGCCCGCTCAGGGCCCGTTTTCAACGGCGCAGCTGTCCATTATCACGGCCACTGTATTGATGGCCTCGCTGTTGCACGCGTTGAACATGACCACGGCCTATGTGGCGTTGCCCAGTATTCAGGGCAATTTGTCAGCCAGCCCGGATCAGGTTGGCTGGATCATCACCGCCTTCGTCGTCGCCAGCGCCGTTGGCACCGTGGTGACCGGCTGGTTGAGCATGCAGATCGGTCGACGGCGCGTTTTTCTGGGCGCCATCGCAGGGTTCACCCTCACCTCCGCCATATGCGGCACCGCCACCTCGTTTGAGGAACTGGTGATGTTTCGCGCCGCGCAAGGTTTCGTCAGCGCGCCGCTTCTGCCGATTTCACAAGCCATCATGCTCGATATTTATCCCCGTCGGCGGCACGGATTCGCCATGAGCATCTGGTCCATGGGTATGATTTTGGGCCCCGTTATTGGCCCCACGGTCGGCGCCATGGTGACGGAATGGTATGGCTGGCGTTATATATTTCTACTGAATATTCCCTTGGGATTGATGGCGTTTATCGGCGTGTTCATGACCTTGCCGGAGGGCGAGCGACACCCCCAGCCCCTGGACTGGATCGGCGCGCTCTCCCTTATTATCGCCGTCGTGTCGTTACAAATGATGCTGGACCGCGGCGAACGTCTGGACTGGTTTAGCTCCACCGAAATCGTCATCGAGTTAGCCGTCGCGGTCATGTCGTTTTATATCTTCGTCACCCATTGCGTGACCCATGACCGGCCCTACATCAATCTGGCGATTTTCCAGGACCGGAATTTTGTCGTCGGTCTAGCGCTGATCTTCATGTTTGGCGTCGCCGTGTTTTCCAGCCTGTTTATCCTGCCCGTATTTTTGCAAAAAGTTCAGGACTACCCTGTGCTGGCGGCCGGGTGGATGACCTCCGTACGCGGTATTGGCACGATGCTCGCCATGATGATGGGTGGATTTTTCGCCGACCGTTTCCCGCCCAAATACCTGATATTGATTGGCGTCCTGTGCGTCGGCGTCGCGAACGCCTTCATGACGGGATGGACGGCGGATGTCGAAGGCTTTGAAATCACATGGCTGACGATGTTGAGCGGGTTTGGCATGGGCATTATGTGGGTCACCCTGACCACCGTAACGTTCTCAACCCTGTCGCCGGAATTCCGCACCGAAGGCGCCGCTATGTTCGCCCTGATCCGCGCCATTGGCGCCAGTCTGGGCACATCGGTCATCGTCGCGGTCATCGTGCGCTCGTCACAAGTAAACTATATTGAGCTGCGCGACCATATCACACCGTACAACGAGGCCCTGCACACATCGCTGCCCAACATCGATCTCAACTCCGTGGCCGGGCTGGCGTCGTTGCAGCAGTTGATCATTTCCCAGGCTGAAACCATCGCCTATCTCAACGCCTTCGTTTTTCTCGTCGCGGTCGCCATCGCCACAATGCCGCTGGTTTTTCTACTCCGCAAATCCCGGTAGCCAAACCCGATTGCAGCGGGCGCTCGACATTCCAGCAACCGGCGCCGTCACCCATACGTTTAATGTTGATTATTATGCTATTTTCCAGCGTAATCCTGCTGGTCAATTTCGCGCCTTAAATTTTGGGCGCAAATAGCTGTTCATCCTCTCAAAGGATTTTGTCCGCCACATTGGCGATAAAGAAAATGAGCGAGCCTGCACAAAATAAATTCGACGTTTTTATCAGCTATTCTTCCGTCGATCATGAAAGCGCTCAAACCCTCGTTAGTCACCTAGTGGATAGGCCGGAACAAAGGAGTCCGAAGCGGGATTCCTTGTAAGGTTATTATGTGCAAATCTGGAGTATGCGCACAGGAATATCTTTCACAGTTTCGT
>JBLHZD010000081.1:0-13749 GCA_047631095.1 Alphaproteobacteria bacterium | reverse complement strand
GTCCACATGGCGCACCTCACGAAACGATTCGGTTCCGCAAAGGGAATCAAAATCAATTCCGAAATTCAAGAAAGCGCACCGGACAACCAATTCATCCGACCCATTAAGTCTTCGGACGGACACTCAGGGCCACCACAATAACCCGGCCATCATCCGCGTCGCTGGTTCGCCGAATAAGCGCGCTATTCTTCAGCACCCTTAAAACCTGAGACGTCATCATCGGATCGGTCCGGCAATGCCGCGCAAGCGTCGCCTGCGAAACGGATGCGCTGGAGGGCTCTTGCAACGCCTTTAGACCGGAGAGCAAAAGATACTGCGTTACCGTTAAATCAAAGGGCTTTAAGAGCTTTCGCATCCGCCGCTGCCACATATTCGCCGCGCGCAAGAGCAAAAATCCGGAAGGGTCCGTCATATCGTTTCCTCTCGCCTTTCGGGCAAACCGTTTGATCTCGCTGATTCAACCGTCGCGTTAACGGAAAACGGTAAAGGAGACGCCCGCCAACCGACATTATCGAAAAAATAGGCTGCGCCCCATGTTTACACAGGCGCTATTTTGGCGATACCCTATCACCCTTGTCGGCGCACTTTTCCTTAACCCTAGGTGCGGCGTTTTTTTTGGGGAGGGCGCCTGTGCCTATACGGATTGCAATTATCGGATCTGGCCCGAGCGGATTTTACACCGCCGATGCTTTGTTAAAAAGTGATGCCGACGTCGAAATAGACTTCGTCGATAAACTGCCAACGCCCTTTGGGTTGATCCGCGCCGGCGTCGCGCCGGACCATCAAAGCACCAAGCGCGTAGCGCGCTCCTATGAGCGGACGGCGCAGGATGACAAAGTTCATTTATTTGGCAATGTCGAAGTCGGTCGGGATGTTTCTATCGATGAGGTGCGGGAATGTTACGACGCCGTCGTCATCGCGATCGGCATGCCAGGAGATCCGCCCCTTAGTATTCCAGGCGGCGACAAGGAAGGCGTCATCGGCGCCACTCAATTTGTGGGCTGGTATAACGGCCATCCTGACTTCGCTGAATTCAAGCCAGACCTGAACACCCGCAATGTTGCGGTTATCGGCAACGGGAATGTCGCGATTGACGTCGCCCGCGTCCTGGTCAAAACCCAGGCGGAAATGTCCGAAACTGACCTTCCGGGCCCCATAGGCGAGATAATCCAAAACGCGCCAATCACCGATGTGTATATGTTTGGGCGCCGTGGGCCTGTCGAAGCAAAATTCACCAATGTTGAACTCCGTGAAATGGGCCAGCTGGAAAACGCCGTCGCCATCATTGACCCCGATTGTCTGCCAGACGAAGTAACGGGGGATTGGTCGGACCGGGACAAGCGCTTAAGAGAGCGCAATTTGAAAACCATGCGCGAATTTCCCGAAATTGATCCTGAGGGCAAAACCAAAAAGGTCCATTTCGTATTTTACGCGCAACCTGTTGAAGTGTTGGGCGACGATAAGGTCACCGGCATTCGCATGGAGAAGACCGCTGTAGAAGATGGCCGGGCGCGCGGCACGGGCGAATTCTTCGAAATCGAATGCGGTCTGGTTGTTCCGGCCATCGGATACGCTTTGCAACCGTTTGAAGGCCTGCCCGTCGACGAGAATACCGGCTGTGTAGCGAATGATGAAGGCCGAATCAGCAAAGGGATCTATGCGGTGGGTTGGGCGAAACGAGGCCCTACCGGCGTCATTGGAAGCAACAAACCCGATGGCAAGGTCGCCGCCGCACAGATAGTGGCGGATATATCGTCAGGGTCGAAACCCGGTCGGGACGCGTTCATCGCACTGCTGGCGAAAAAAGGCGTAAGCTGGAGCGATTTTGACGACTGGCAGGCGATCAACGAGGCGGAAATCGCAAATGCCCGGCCTGCAGCGCCTCGGGAGAAGTTTTTGTCGCTCAATGACATGCTTTCGGTTGTCGGAAAGGCCTGAAAACCAAGGCGCCGCCCCCTAAAACTAGAGATTATTTTTCAACAGCTATGGAAGAATCGTGTCGGCGCGCCATTTAACAACATAACATGTATGTAGTTTGCCATGATCGCAGTTGAAACGATGGGTTTCGTGCGATAGACACTCTATTTACGAGGCTCATCCTTGATGAGCGCTTTAGAAACACCCAAGTTTCCATAAAGATCGCCGCCTTATGTTTTCGCGGTTTTGCGATGCCTAGCATCCCGCAAAGAGCGGCTTTAAACGGAGGACAAAATTGATGGCTGTAGTCGCCGAATACGTCGAGGATGAAACCCCGAGACAAGAGGTTGAATCGGCGGTCATCCGATTTGCTGGTGATTCCGGGGATGGCATGCAGCTGACCGGCAGTCAATTTACGTTGGCCACCGCGCTTCAGGGAAATGACCTTGCGACGTTTCCAGATTTTCCCGCTGAAATCCGCGCGCCCATTGGCACAACGTTTGGCGTATCGGCCTTTCAGATCAATTTTGGCTCTAAGGGCATTCAAACCTCAGGCGATGTTCTCGACGTTCTCGTCGTGATGAACCCTGCGGCCCTGAAAGTGAATGTCCATGATTTGCGCGCTGGTGGCCTTATCATCGCCGACATTGGCGCATTCACCGGACGCAACCTGACCAAAGCAGGGTACGAAAACAACCCGCTGGAAGACGGCAGCCTGGACAAACATAAAGTCCTGGAAGTCGATATGAGCAAGCTGACCAAAGAAGCGGTCAAGGATTTGGGTCTAACGTCCAAAGAATCCCTGCGATGCAAGAATATGTGGTCTCTAGGCCTGATTTACTGGATGTACGGTCGCAAACGGAAGGCCACGGTTGATTGGCTCCAAGAGAAATTCAGTAAGGTGCCAAGCATCGCCGCCGCCAATATCGCGGCCATAAACGCCGGACACGCCTTTGGCGAAACAGCCGAGATGCCGTCAGAAGTCCGGCCGCTTTCCATTCCGGCCGCCGATATCGAACCCGGTCTGTATCGCACCGTCACCGGAACGGAGGCCGCCGCATGGGGATTGGCCGCAGGCGCGCAATTGGCCGGATTGGAGCTGATCTTCTGCTCCTACCCCATCACGCCCGCCTCCGCCGTTCTTCACACGCTTGCGGGCATGAACGATTACAACGTCACGACCTTCCAGGCGGAAGACGAGATTTCCGCCGCGGGCGCGGCAATCGGAGCCTCCTACGCCGGGTCTCTTGGCGTCACCTCCAGTTCCGGGCCGGGCGTCGCCTTGAAAACGGAAGCCATTGGATTGGCGATCAGCACCGAACTACCGCTGGTTATCCTGAACTCACAACGCGCCGGGCCATCGACCGGTTTGCCGACAAAAACCGAGCAATCCGATCTCTATCAATCGGTGTACGGTCGGAATGCGGACAGCCCTCTTGTCGTTATCGCCTCACGCTCCCCTTCGGATTGTTTTGACACCGCAATTGAAGCCGTGCGGCTGGCGACAAAATACATGACACCGGTCATTATGCTAACGGACGGCTATCTCGCAAACGCTTCAGAGCCTTGGCTAATTCCGGATTTCGACGAGTATGCGCCCTTCCCGGTAAAACACCGGACCGATCCGGAAGGGTTCCATCCTTTCCTGCGTGACCCGGAAACCCTGGGACGGGTTTGGGTGAAACCAGGCACTCCGGAACTGATGCATCGGATTGGCGGAATCGAAAAAGGTTATGACAGCGGCCATATCTCCTATGACGCCGAGAACCACCAGAAAATGACGGATGTCCGCGCTGCTAAAATCAATGGCATTGCGAAAGATATTCCCGCCCAGGCCGTTGAACACGGAAAGTCATCCGGCAAGTTGGCTGTTGTCGGGTGGGGCTCAACCTATGGGCCGATCAGCCGCGCAGTCTCAAATTTGATTGAGAGCGGTCTGGAGGTCTCCCATATCCATCTGCGCCATATCTGGCCCATGGCGGAGAATTTGGGCGAACTTCTGCGCAATTTCGATCAAGTCCTGGTGCCTGAAATGAATAACGGACAATTGCTCACCGTCCTGCGCAGTGAATTCCTTGTTCCTGCTGAAGGGCTCAACAAAGTTAACGGACAGCCGTTCAAGATTTTTGAAATCGAAGACGCAATCCGCAATCGATTGGAGCGATAATATGAACATCGCAACCCCACCGGAAAAGCTAACCGCCAAAGACTTCACAACAAATCAGGAAGTCCGCTGGTGCCCTGGCTGTGGCGATTACGCAATTTTAAAATCCGTTCGGAGCACTTTGGCGGAATTGGGCGCACAACCCCACAATACAGTGTTCGTCTCGGGCATTGGCTGCGCCGCGCGCTTCCCCTATTATATGGAAACCTACGGCTTTCATACGATTCATGGACGCGCGCCGACAGTCGCAACCGGCGTCAAACTTGCCAATCCCGAGCTGGACGTCTGGGTAATTTCAGGCGATGGCGATGCGTTATCAATCGGCGGCAACCATCTGCTTCACGTCCTGCGCCGTAATGTGGATTTGCAATTCCTGCTCTTCAACAATGAAATTTACGGATTAACGAAGGGCCAATACTCGCCAACGTCACGCACCGGCACACGGTCGCCCTCTACGCCAAAAGGCTCCATTGAAGGCCCCGTCTCCGCAGCGTCCTTCGCATTAGGGTCTGGCGCAAGGTTTGTCGGACGATCCGTCGACACCCAACTAAAACATATGCCAAAGGTTTTGAAGCGCGCACATGAACACAAAGGCGCGTCCTTTGTCGAAATTTTCCAGAACTGTATCGTCTACAACGACAATGTTTTTGGCCGGTTTACGGAACGGGATATCGCGGCGAACAATCAAATTGACGTCGAGCACGGCAAGCCGCTCATCTTCGGCAAAGAAGCCGATAAAGGCCTGCGCGTCAAACCCGGCGCTCTTGAGTTAGAAGTCGTCACAATTGGCGAAAACGGCGTCACAATTGACGATATCCTGGTTCATGACGAAACCAATGTGACCCTGGCAAACATGCTGGCGGCGATGGATCCGCCGAATTTCCCGGTGGCGATTGGCGTTATTTATTGCAACCCCGCACCAACTTATGTGGAAAGCGTCCGGCAACAAGCCGGGGCGGTTGGGCGTCCGTCTAAAAGCATCAATGATCTGCTTCGAAGCGGCCATACCTGGCGCAACGGCTAAGGCCTGGCGCAGCGGCCTAAGGGTTGGCGCAGCGGCGAGAATTTGGGTTTACAAAATACAAAAACAGCGTGGCGTTTTTCAACGACACGCTGTTTTTTATGTCTGGCCTATCGGACAGCCGAGGATATGGAAGTCGCCGCCCTTACCCTCGCGCCCGATTGAACGCTGGCGTCCGGTCGTCGGAGGCGGGCTGGTATTGGTCGTCCATTTCCGAAATCGCATCCTTGAACGCAGATAACGTCGTCGTCTCATCGACCTCAAAAGCATCGAACCCACAACGGTTCATGAAGGACCATTGATCCCGAAGAACATTTCCAACCGCCCGAATTTCACCCTTGAACGCAAATTTGTCCCGGAGGGTGCGCGCCGTCGAATACGCCCGACCATCAGTAAACGCTGGGAATTCCAACGCGAGGATTTCAAAGCCCGAAATATCCCCGGCGACATCTTCCAGCGTGTCGCTGCTTTGGAACCAGACGCCCACAGGCGCGTGCCGAGACTGTAGGCTGACACGCTCCTTTAACCAGCGCGACACACTCACGATGATCGCACCTTTCTCTGGCGCTGGATCGTCATCGTCCAGCGAGACCCATTGATCCGTAATCAATTCACCATTCTTAATGATTGGCATAGAGACGCTCCTTAAACGGCTTGGGTCCGACCCGGCGATACATATCACTGAAGCTCTCTCCTGAATTTCGAGTTTCAAGATAGATATCTATAATCTGCTCCACCGCACCGATAATTTTGTCGCTGGAAAACGCAGGGCCCAGTATCTTGCCAATTGCGGCGTCGGCGTCAGCGCGCCCCCCAAGCGTAACCTGGTAATATTCCTCGCCTTTGCGGTCAACGCCGAGAATCCCGATATGACCAACATGATGATGCCCGCAGGCGTTGATGCAGCCGGAAATCTTGATCTGCAGATCCCCGATGTCATTCTGCTGGGCGATATCCGAAAACCTTTCGCTGATTTGCTGCGCGACCGGAATGGAGCGTGTATTGGCGAGCGCGCAATAATCCAACCCCGGGCAAGCGATGATATCGCCAATCAACCCGATATTCGCTTCAGCAAACCCAATTTCACTCAAGGCTGTCCAAATTTCGAATAAATCCTTCTGCCGTACATGGGGCAAAACCAGGTTTTGCTTATGCGTCACCCGCAATTCGTCAAAACTGTACTTTTCCGCTAAATCCGCAACCGCTTCCATTTGATCTGCAGTGGCGTCGCCAGGTACCTCACCGGTTTTCTTGAGCGAAATATTCACGATCGCGTAACCAGATTTTTTGTGCGCTACGACATTGTTTCGGACCCAAGTCGCAAAGGTTTTGTCTTCAAACCGTTTTGCGCCGAGAACAGGCGGATCGTCCTCTAGGGACTCATAAGCCGGTGGGGCGAAATGCGCGCGAATGCGGTCAACTTCCGCAACCGGCAGATCCAACGCCCCTTCTTTGAGCGTTTCCCATTCCGCCTCCACGAGACGACGAACCTCTTCAATCCCGTGTTCGTGGACCAAAATCTTTATGCGCGCCTTGTATTTGTTGTCGCGCCGACCAAGCTGGTTGTAAACACGCAAGATCGCTTCCAGATAGGACAACATGTCCGTCGCGGGTAGAAACTCCCGGATGGTTTTGGCGATCATCGGCGTACGGCCCAGCCCCCCACCAACAAGCACTTCGAAGCCCGTCACGCCGTCGGCGTTTTTCCGCATCAACAGTCCAATATCATGAACCTTCACCGCCGCGCGATCTTCCACCGCGCCGGTCACCGCAATCTTGAATTTACGCGGCAAAAACCCGAATTCAGGATGCAGGGTCGACCATTGACGGATGATCTCCGTATAAAGCCGAGGGTCCTCGATCTCACCCGCCGCAACGCCTGCATATTCGTCCGCAGTCGTGTTCCTGATGGTGTTGCCGCTGGTTTGAATAGCGTGCATTTCCACCGAAGCGAGTTCGTCCAGAACATCCGGCGCTTCGCTCAGTTTAATCCAATTGAACTGGATATTCTGTCGCGTGGTGAAATGACCAAATCCACGATCATACCGCCGTGAAATGTCCGCCAGTTTTCGAAGTTGGCGTGCGGAGAGAACTCCATAAGGCACCGCAACCCGTAACATATAGGCATGCAGCTGCATATAGAGGCCGTTCATCAAGCGCAGTGGTTTGAATTCATCCTCGCTCAATTCACCCGAAAACCGGCGGTTTACCTGATCCCGGAATTGGTGGGCGCGTTGATCGACGACCCGCTGATCGATGGGGTCATACTGATACATCGTCAGGCCGCTCGCTCACGGCGCGCCGTCGCCGGTGAAATGGTCGCCGGTGAAGTCATCGCCGATGAAATCGTCGCTAATCCGGCGGCGGCGTAATCGCCCGTTGGACCTTCGGCGCGGATTTTTTCCCGGAAGGAAAGAGGCGCGATCCCGTCGCTTCCGATTTCGACGTCGACCAGATAAGGATCAACGACTTCCTGACGCGCGACGGATTCTTGGGCCTGTTCCATAATTTCAGCGCCAGCAGCGTCTGAATCAACACACACCCCGGCCTTAACATCTTCCGACCAGACATGAGCGGCGTTCAGGTAGACAACGTGACCATCAAGAAGTCTGTTTGCGGTTACAATCTGATATGACATTGACCGGAGCCTTATACGATTAAAATACGAAGGCCTGCATTCCAATGCCGAGCCTATCTTCCACACAATATATTTTGTTGTAAATTTAAACAACACTTATTTTTTGTTATTGAATATTTATAACACATTTATCTAAATCAGCATGGTGTTGGCTGGCATTCATGGGCGATGTATAAACACGCACTAAGCGCTAGTTGCGCAATTTTTCCGCCGTTAAAATGGACTCGAACTTGGAAACAACGGACGCTTCTTCGAAACACCGGTTCCATGGTGTTGTCGGATGGCTTTATGTCAGCGCCTTTATGGTCGTCGCCATGATGGTGATCGGCGCGATTACACGGCTAACCGAATCCGGATTATCCATTGTCGAGTGGCGACCACTGATTGGCGTCTTGCCCCCCCTATCCGCGTTGGAATGGACGCGAATATTCGAACTCTATCAACAAACGTCGGAATACCGTCTCGACAATGCCGGGATGGATATCGCCGCGTTCAAAACAATATTCTGGTGGGAATACATCCACCGGCTCTGGGGCCGTTTGATTGGTCTGGTTTTTGGATTGCCGGGCCTCTACTTCCTGATCCGAAGAAAAATCCCGAACGGAAAAAAGCGCCACATCCTGATTCTGTTTTTCCTAGGGGGATTTCAGGGCGTTATCGGATGGTGGATGGTGAAAAGCGGCTTTGTCGACCGGACGGATGTAAGCCAATACCGCTTAACGGTTCATCTTGGATTAGCATTTTCCATTCTTGGCTATCTTCTTTGGCTCGCAATGGAAATATCCTACCCCCGCGCCACCGGGCGTGGCCAGAGCATGCGCCCCTTTGCCTACGCAGCGTTGGCGAGTGCTTTCATAACTGTTTTATCTGGCGGGTTGGTCGCGGGTTCAAACGCCGGGTTCATTTACAACACCTGGCCCTTGATGGAGGGCGGGTTTGCGCCGACAGGCCTTTTTGAACTGTCCCCCTGGTGGCTCAACGCCTTTGAAAACCTCGCCGCAATACAATTCGATCACCGGATCATGGCCTATGTCACAGTCGCGCTGGTCGGTCTGTTCTGGGTAAAAGGTCGCGCCGCGCCAATTTCAAGCCACGCCCAGCGCGCGCTTTCAATTCTTATGATCGCCGTGATCGCGCAAATCGGCTTGGGCGTAACCACGCTTCTGCTTGTCGTAGCCGCGCCGATTGCGGTTTGCCATCAACTGGGCGCGATTATCGTATTTTCCCTGACGGTCTGGAGCCTGCACGCGATCCAGCGGAAAGAACCCATATAAGGCCACCGGGCAAACCGGCGACCATGACCATTACGCCAAAGATCACCGATAGTAGAAATGCATCCGCCGACGCCGCGCCGAAAGGCGTCAGGACAGCGACCAGCACGGCTTCCCGAACGCCCCACCCACCGATTGAAACCGGCAAGGTCGCCAACATGAGCGCTGGAGGCGTCGCCAGCAGGAACACCCACACATCTACATTCATGCCCATGGCGGCCGCTACCAGATACAGCGCAAGGCCGCCAACGCCATGAATTGCGACCGAGAGCGCGACTAAAAGAACACCGTTTCGGGAGATAAAAATCCGACGCGCTAATCGCGCGGCCCGCCTGACTTTACGCAGCCAACGCGGCCCCGCCGGTGGACTCGCCGCCATTGCCAGAATGATCAGAACCATCGCGACGATTCCGGCGAATAAGGGTGCGCCCCATAACACAGGGTTCGCGATACCGAACGCGGCGGCGAGGGCGAGGACTCCCAATCCCAGGAAACCCGCGACCCTTTCATAAACAATGCCCGCAACCACTACCGTCGCCGAAAACCCGTAATTGCGTAAGAGCCATACCCGCGCCGCATCGCCGCCAATCGTCGTTGACAGAGTTTGATTGAAAAACATTGAGATAAAAAACAAACGCACCGCAACGGGGAACGACAGTCCAATGCGCAACGCACGACAAATCCGCCGCCAACGCTCAGCGCTGACGACGCCATAAGATAGTAACACCAGGAAAGCGAGGCCTACAGGGACCGGGTTCAGCGCCTTAACAGCGACGAATACAGCGGCGAAATCCATTTGCTGCGCCAACCACCACAAGAGACTGCCCGTTACAGCAACTTTAAGGGCGATCATGACCCCTTTATTCATCAAATTTGGTATTCATCGAATTCGGCCCGCGACGGAATGCAGATCAAAAAAGCAGCCGCCTTCAGCCGTCACCCGCTTTCGAGGCCCCCGCTTTCGCGACCATTGCATGCAACAGAACCTGACACCCCGTTGCGATATCCTCCACGGTGGCGTTTTCGATTTCGTTGTGACTGACGCCGCCTTCGCACGGCACAAAAATCATCCCGCTGGGCGCAACGCCCGCCATATAAATGGCGTCATGACCAGCGCCGCTGACGATATCCATATGCGAGGCGCCCGTTTGGACCGCGCCATCCCGCACAGCATCAATACATTGGGGGTCGAAGGGCGTCGCCGCAAAGCTCCATATCTGCTCAAAATTTAACTGCAACCCATGCTTCGCAGCGACGGCTTCCGACGCGTTTTGAAGTTCGTCATTCATGGCCTTCAAACGATCATCATCGGGGTGGCGGAAATCGACGGTCATAAAAACCTCGCCAGGAATGACGTTTCGGCTATTGGGGCTAACCTGCATCATGCCAACGGTGGAACACGCGCCAGGTTGGAAGTCATGGCCAATTCGATTGACCACCCCGACGATCTCGGCAGCGCCAACCAGCGCGTCTCGGCGCACCGCCATCGGCGTGGGGCCCGCGTGGCTCTCCTGTCCTGTCAGAATGATTTCATACCAACGCTGCGCCTGCCCCCCCGTCACCACGCCAATCGTCGTATTCGTATCCTCCAACACCGGTCCCTGTTCGATATGCGCCTCAAAATACGCACCGATATCGCGACCGCCACAGCCTTCGCCCCGATATCCGATCCGGGATAATTCCTCGCCAATTGTTTTGCCATCGATGTCGGATTTACCATGCGCTTCGGCCAAATCGAAAATACCCGCAAAAGCACCAGACCCGACCATCGCAGGTGGAAACCGGCTGCCTTCCTCGTTCGTCCAAACCGCGACTTCAATAGGCGCATCGGTTTCAAAATCAGCATCGTTCAGGGCGCGCACGACCTCCAGCCCCGCAAGAACGCCATAGGCCCCATCGAACTTACCGCCCGTCGGCTGACTGTCGAGATGGCTACCGGCCATAACGGGCGGCAGTGAATTGTCGCGACCCGGGCGCCGGGCGAAGATATTTCCCATCGCATCGAAGGATACCGAGCAGCCCGCCACCTCACACCATTGCACAAATAAATCCCGACTTTCCCGGTCCAGATCCGTCAACGCCAAACGACAAACGCCACCTTTTTCAGTTGCGCCAATTTGCGCCATATCCATCAGGCTCGCCCAGAGCCGGTCGCTGTTGATTTTCAAATTGTGCATCGCGCGTCCCCTTTAATTACGTCAAATTGAAAACAATAACCGATTCTAGGCTTTCGCCGCGATCAATGTTGCGCGTTCGATCGTCCGTTGCGCCTTATATACAATGGGGTAATCGATGAAATAACCATCCAGCTGTATCGACGCAGAGCCTTCTTTTTCAGCGACTTCAAACGCTTCCACGACTCGTTTGGCATAGGCGATCTCGGCGGCGCCGGGCGTGAAAACCCCATTCACCGCGTCAACCTGTGGCGGATAGATGCACATTTTCCCCTGAAACCCCATCGCCTTCACCCGAGTGGCGGACCGCGTCAGGTTTTCGATATCCTTGATATGAATCCAGACGGTGTCGATTGGCGCTTCCAGACCCGCAGCGCGCGATTCCAGAACCATTTGCGACCGGGCCGGATCAAGTTCCCATTCCTCCAAAGACCATGTCATGCCCATATCAAGCGTATAATCGCCCGCGCCAAACGCCAGTCGCCGCACACGGGTCCCGCTGCCCGCAATCTCGGCGAGCGCCGCCAACCCTTTGCCCGTTTCAATAATGGGAATGAGGTCCACCGTTCCCTCCGCCATCCCTTGCTCGCGTTCCAGGTTTTTTAAATACCAATCAAAGGACCGAAGCTGGTCGGCGGTTTCCACCATGGGCAACACAATGCCGTCGAGCCAGGGGCCAACCACCGCTTGCGTATCGCCATAGCAAAATTCGGTGTCATACGCGTTTACACGCACATATCCGAGCGTCGTCCTTGGTTTTTTTAGCGCCGCAACGATTGGTGCGCGCGCGCCAACTTTTTCATCGGTCGCAACGGCGTCTTCCAAATCGAGAATGACCGCGTCCGAGCCCACGGTAAAAACCTTTTCGACGCGCCGGGGATGATTCCCGGGCGTAAACATAAAAGTCCTAAACAGGCTGCTCTCTTCATTCTTCACAACGGGCTCCTCAAAATTCAGTCCTCGATAACGCATGATCCGCGCTTATCACATATTGCATCGGTTTGATATCATCCCCACAATCAGTGCCACAATTGCAATGTTTTACGAATGAAAAAAGGCGACATTTTATGGGAAATTCAACATTTTTAATCTGGATAATCCGGTCGGCGGCATAAAACGGAAACTCGCGGACGGCGTTGACGCTGATATTTTCGTTGGCGACGCCGCCATGCTTTCCGTTGTGGTCATCGCGCCTAACGCGAAAGGCTCCATTCATAGCCATCCAGAGGAGCAATGGGGCGTACTTTTGGAAGGCAGCGCCATTCGAATTCAAGACGGTTAGGAACATCCGGTCGCAAAAGGCGATTTCTGGCGTACGCCCGGCGATGTTGAGCATGGCGTCATCGCCGGACCAGACGGTGCAAAAATTTTAGATATATTCAGTCCGCCCCGTGAAGAATACAGAAAATCCGGCGCAGGGTTTGGGGGTTAGCCACCACAACGCGCCCAAAACATATGGGCCGATGCTAAAATTTTAAATAAAACTGTCTTTTGGACTTGAAACCATAAGGCCGCATCGTCATATTGTGCAATGCAGCATACTCACTCCCTGATTATGCTGCACCGCAAGATCGTGATGACCATCACCTCTTGCGCGTTTCCTCCCTAGACTTGGGCCGCACCTTATAGCTGCGGCCCCTTTTTTTGGGGTATGCCGCAATACGTGATTATTTTAGTGGGTTTCTTTACGCAATTTCTCAGGCGCCGTTATGAATGCGACAAGCCGTTTGACGCTTGGTCACGGCGCCTTCACCACCTTTGGCGTGCGATTCCAGTTCCCGGCACCGGCGGCCTTCCGGCGATTTATAACTCCTCAGGACTTTAAAGCTGCCTTCCGACCCGGTCTCCGGATTTTTCCAATAAAATGGAACACCTTCCTTTTTGGCGGATAAGCTACGATACGCCGCCTTTTTCCGGCGCTCCTGATCCCTTTTTATCACAAATTCAGAGGCATATTGAGCGCCGGCGCCGCCCGCTGCCATTCCAGCGATGCTGAATATCGCTCGCGCCGCGTCGCTGCCGCCAACCAAATTGTAGCCAATAAATCCGCCCGCCATCACGCCCGCAATCATCATAGATGCGCGCATGCTGCCTTCGTTCTGGGTCTGACAGCCACTCATTGCAGCCGTCACCACAAGCAAAACCGCAAATTTTTTATATTTCAAAGTCAACTCAAGTTCTTAATGTCGCAGGACAGTAGACGATCAAACTCAGGCGATATCCGAAGTGACTTCGTACCCTAACGCCGCCCGTAATTCTTCAATCGTTTCCGTCGTGCCTATATTTTCCAGAATGACGAGAACATTTGCCTCCAACGGCGACGTATGAACGGCGCGCCAACCAACCGACAAAAGGTCATTCAACGCCCGCAAGTCCGAGCCACCCTGAACAACAACGGCGTGCTGTACACGAATCAGGTTTGTATCGTCTTGGTTTTCAGCCATCTCGCGCATTCCTCTTCACTTTAAAATGTCCTGTTCATGCGCTTTATGAGAAAATTCACAGCGCAACATTTCTTATAAGCCACACTATGTTTTATTTGCTTGTGTAACGTGAGGTCTGGA
>JBLHZD010000080.1:0-13766 GCA_047631095.1 Alphaproteobacteria bacterium | reverse complement strand
CGGGCTTTATTTGTTTTGTGTTACGTCAATAAGCGGTGCGCCGATTAACGTCGTTACTTCCAGACAATGCGAGCGTGAAACCGGCCGCGTCGTCACATGGTGTGAGGCGTGGATTTGAGAGACCCTGCTAAAGGAATTTGAGATGGCTACTGGTACAGTTAAATGGTTTAACCCGACAAAGGGTTATGGATTCATTGAGCCTGAAGACGGTTCGAAAGACGCCTTTGTCCATATTTCAGCTGTTGAACGCGCTGGCTTGAGCACGTTGAACGAAGGACAAAAAGTGTCATTTGAACTGCAGGCTGGCCAGAACGGAAAATCTTCCGCCGAAGACCTGTCTATTTTAGACTAAGCGCTTTTCGACCAAGAAATTCTGAGCAACCGCCTCACCAATCAACGTTTTTTGTTGGACGACATTCGTTTGTCGGGTGAGGCGGCGGCCGTTCGCCTGAGATTTGGTGTGCGGCGTTTTATCTGCGCAATGTTTTCTGCGCAATGTTTACAGTCGCTTCGTCGGATGTTCAAACTAATCGGGCGCGGTTCCAAATCAGAAAGTATTTAAATGGCGCGCAAGCCCAACTACAAATTCGAACGCTTGGAACGGGACCGCATAAAGGCCGCTAAAAAAACGGCGCGGCTCGAAGCTAAAAAAGAACGCCAACAGCAACAAAAAGACGTCGATAGCCCGGACAGTTCAGACAGCGCTGTTGACGCTACTGAATAGCGCCGGGATGAGCGCAGCCTCATCGTTGTGGAATATTTAATGATGAGCGGAGCCTCATCGTTTTGGAATATTAAATAATGACCTAAGCTAATACGGGCCTATGCGCGCAGTTATGCGGTTCGTTTTTTTTGTCTCCGAATTTATTTTGTCGCGGCGTTTCAGAGGACTTCAAATGATCGCTAAATGGATCAAGGTCCGGGTGAAACCGGATTTGCGTCAGGAATTTCTGGACGCCATCGAAATCGACGCGTTGGGTTCGGAACGCGATGAGCCGGGCTGCGCGCGCTTTAACGTGTTGCAGGATACCGCAGACGAGAACGTCTATTATTTTTACGAAGTGTATCAGGATAACGATGCGGTCGACGCGCATCGCGCCGCGCCGCATTATCAGGCCTGGAAGAACGCCGCCCATACACTGGATGGCCCGGTTGAGCGGGTTGAGACCCGGTCCGTGTTTCCCGTAGATCCCGGTTACTGGTCGAAATAACGCCTTTCTACCGGGCTAACAGGTTTTATCGAGTCCCTAAAAGAGCGTTGGAAACGTTCCGACCAAACAGGTTGGCGGCGTTTCGGTAGGCGATATTCTCCGCCAGACCGCGCGGCAATTTGGCGAGCCAGCGTCGATTTAGCGCCATCAATTCGGAATATTGATCCCACTGCCCGTTCACCCAGGTATCGCTGCCGACCATAAGCCGTTTCGGGTGCCGGTTGAACACATCGCGCCACGCTGGATCGATTGTATCGCCGCTTAGAATATCCCGCTCCCGGTAAGATGTATCGGCATATAAATTTGGAAATTCGTCGAGCATGGCGCCAACGATTTGTGGTGGCTCGCTCATCCCGGCATGGGCCCAGAGAATGGTGAGGCGGGGTTCAATCTCGTAGAGCCAGCGCACCGGGGCGGCGGTGGTGTGGATCTGTAGCAGGATGTCGCGCTGTAGTGCGATCTGGGCGATGGCGGCGAGAAGCGGGCGGTCGCTCGGGTCTAGATTGTGAATGTGAAATTCGCCAATGCCGTTATGAGAATAGGCCTCGATGCGGGTGCGGATATAGTCGATCATGCCCGCCGCCTTCGTCCAGTTGGAAGACCCTGAGCTGTCATGATAGGGCCGCAGCAAGGGCGTAATACGGTTTGGCGCATAATCCCGCAGCTTGATGGTTCCCTCGTCGGGCGTGGATGAAACAGCGGCCATCGCGACCCCGTTTTTATCCATGAGCTCGATAACGCTCCCCACCGGGTAGGCGTCCCAGGCCGGTTTTTTGCAATGCATATGCGCATCGAAGATCGGGACATCGCGGATAGCGGCGCCGATTACGGGGCCCATGGACGCGTCATCCGCCAACGCAGCGCCAGCCATAACCGCCCCGGCGAAGAATATGGTCGCGACGTTTCTGAGCATTTGGGGGCCTGTGCAGATCATAGCGGACTCCAGAATTGCTTCGCCTAACTATACCAATAAATTGGCCATTCCCTTCAACGAAGTTCTCACGAAATGAGAGGCGACCTTAATATTGGATTTTTCGCCCTCTGTTCAGGGGGTTTCAAAGCGGCGTGAAGCGGGAGAACAGGCGGTCATATCAGCGCGTGGAATTTTTCTGAGCGGTCGATATAATGACGACCATGACAATGGAAAAAACATCACGCATTTTCGTCGCGGGCCACCGGGGTTTGGTCGGTTCCGCAATCTCCCGTGCGCTGACGGCGGCGGGCCATACCGAGATTCTGGAGCGCAGCCGTACTGAGCTGGACTTGCTCGATCGGGCGGCCGTCGACCGTTTTTTTGAATCGGAGCGCCCGGAATTCGTTTTTCTGGCGGCGGCCAAGGTTGGCGGCATTCACGCCAATGCGACGCAATCGGCGGCGTTTTTATACGAGAACGTGACGATCCAGTCGAATGTGATCGATTCCGCGTATCGCCATGGGGTGGAGAAATTATTGTTTCTCGGCTCAAGCTGCATCTATCCCAAATTCGCGGATCAACCGATCAAGGAAGAATATCTGCTGACCGGTGAGCTGGAGCCGACGAACGAGTGCTACGCCATCGCCAAGATCGCGGGGTTGAAGATGTGCGCAGCCTATCGCAAGCAATATGGCTTCAACGCGATTTCCCTGATGCCGACGAATATTTACGGGCCGTATGATAATTTCGATCTGGAGACCAGTCATGTCATCCCGGCGCTGATCCGCAAGGCGCATGAGGCGAAAGTTTCCGGCGCTGACTCGATGGGCGTCTGGGGCACTGGGTCGCCGCGCCGCGAATTCCTGCATGTCGATGATCTGGCGGCGGCTTGTTTGTTCTCCATGCAGAATTACGAGGGCGAAGTCGCGCTCAATGTTGGCGTGGGCGAGGACGTGACCATCAAGGAAATGGTCGAGTTGATATGTGAAGTCGTCGGCTTCACCGGGCGGCTGGACTTTGACACATCAAAGCCCGACGGCACGCCGCGCAAAAAACTGGACGTCGGCCGACTGGACGCACAGGGCTGGCGCGCGGCGATTGGTCTGCGTGAGGGGATCTCCAGCGCCTACGCTTGGTATCGCGATCACGGCGGGGCCATGGCAGCGGAATAAACGTTGGCGCGTGCGCTTTTTTTGCGCGTGTAGCAAGAATCGGAATGCGCGGCGCGCGATGTTTCCTCATTGTCATTTTTCGGGCGAATTGATCCGAGGTGAATGTGGAGGCTCCGAACATGGAAATTGAAACTATTACATTCGGCCTGGGCGACTCGTCGCTTGGGATGGTTCTTGTCGCCCGGCGGTCCGGGGGAATATGCGCGATCCTGTTTGGTGATTCCGAGAAAGCGTTGATAGAGGACCTGCAAGGTCGTTTCCAGGCTGTGTGTTTGAAGTGCGACGACCCGGCCGTGGCGGCGGATTGTCTTCAGGTCGCCGCCCAGATTGAAACGCCAGCGCGCCGGGCCGCGTTCAAACTGAATCCGACCGGAACGGCGTTTCAGCAGCGCGTGTGGCGCGCGCTGCGGGATATCCCGTGCGGCGCCACGGCCAGTTATGCGGATATCGCGAAATGCATCGATGCGCCAAAGGCGGCGCGCGCCGTCGCTGGCGCCTGTGCGGCGAACCCGATCGCGGTGGCGATTCCTTGTCATCGCGTCGTACGCGGCGATGGCGGCCTGTCCGGCTATCGCTGGGGCGTGGCGCGAAAGAAGGCGCTGCTGGCGCGTGAAGGCGCGTTATGATGGACAGGGCCGCGCGATTATTGGGGCTCAACTGGAATGCGATCACCGCGCGCTTGGATGAAGACGGTTACGCTATTCTGGACGCGCTGTTACCTGCCGACGAGTGTCAGGCGCTCGCAGCCCGTTATACGGACGATACGCTGTTTTGCAGCCATATCGACATGGCGCGCCACGGGTATGGGCGCGGGGCCTACAAATATTTCAGCTACCCGCTGCCCGATCTGGTCGCCAGCCTTCGCACCGCCTTGTATCCGGGACTTGCGCGCATCGCCAATGACTGGAATGCGCGATTGGGCATAGAGGTAACCTATCCCGCGCGTCACGAGGCGTATCTGGAAACCTGCCATGCCGCAGGACAAACCAGACCAACCCCGCTTTTGCTGGAATACGGCCCGGATGACTACAACCGCCTGCATCAGGATGTGTATGGGGAGCATGTTTTCCCCCTTCAAGCGGCGGTGCTTTTGTCTGCGTCCGATGATTTCACCGGCGGCGAATTTATCCTGAGCGAGCAACGGCCGCGCATGCAAACGCGCGCGGAGGTGGTGCCTTTGACCCAGGGCGATGCGGTTATTTTCCCCGTGCGTCAGCGCCCGGCGCAGGGTGCGCGCGGCGCTTATCGGGTGACCATGCGTCACGGGGTCAGTCGCATCCGGTCCGGCCATCGCCAGACGCTGGGCGTCATTTTTCATGACGCCACATGAGCAAGATCTCCGGCGCCGCCCCATGAGTAAAATTCCCGGCGCTGCCCCATGAGCAAAATACCCGGCGCCGCCCCATGAGCAAAATACCCGGCGCCGCCGGAGCGGATTTGTTTGCGGGAACTTCCGGCGGTTCTGTTGAAATGCTGACGGCGGGGGCGTCGCTTCTGCGCGGGTTCGCGTCCCCGATTGCGCCGGCGCTTCTGGAGAGCATCGCTGAAATTTCATCGGGGGCGCCGTTCCGCCATATGATGACGCCCGGCGGCCGCCCTATGTCCGTCGCCCTGACGAATTGCGGCGCGGCGGGCTGGGTCACCGACGAGCGCGGTTATCGCTATGAGGCGCTCGATCCGCAGAACGCACGCCCATAGCCAGCAATGCCGACGCTGTTTGGGGATCTGGCGCGGCGCGCGGCTTAGGCGGCGGGGTATCCGGACTTCGCGCCCGATGGCTGCCTGATGAACCGCTATGACCCTGGCGCGCAACTGACCTTGCATCAGGACAGGGACGAACGGGATTTCACCCAGCCAATTGTGTCTGTGTCGTTGGGGCTACCGGCCACTTTCCTGTTCGGCGGCGAGCGGCGAAAGGATCGCGCCCGGCGCCTTCTATTGGAAAGCGGCGATGTGGTGGTGTGGGGCCGCGCGTCACGGTTGAACTATCACGGCATTGCGCCGCTGGCCGATGGTGAACACAGCGGGGCGGGGCGTCGCCGGTTCAACCTGACATTCCGCAAGGCGCTTTGAGCGTCATTACCATTTGAGACGCGATAAGGGTGCTTGCGTTGGTCACGACGCCCGGTTACTCGTTAACGATGGTTCGATTGACGGATATGGATGAGATTGACGCGCGTCATTTGACATCGAAGGAATGCGAACCCTTCGATACCGCACCGTGGATCGCAGGGCCGCCTGTCGCCGAGCGTCGCGTCGCCATTGTGACGACGGCGGGGTTGCATCGCCGCACGGATCGTAATTTCGCCCTTCGGGACCTCAGCTACAGAATTATTCCCGGTGATGTGGACGCTGCTGATCTTGTGATGACGCAAAGCTCCGTCAATTACGACCGCACCGGGTTTCAGCAGGACGTCAATGTGGTGTTTCCCCTCGACCGATTGCGCGAGCTGAACGCCGCTGGTGAGATTGGCCAGATCGCTGATTTTCACTACGCGCTGAATGGCGCGGGCTGGTCGCCTCATGAGATCGAGCCGACTGCGCGGGAAATTGCAGGATTGCTGAAGGAAGACGGGGTGAACGCCGCCTTGCTTGTCCCGGTCTGACCAAACTGCACCCGCGCCGTTGGCGCGATTGCGCATTATCTGGAAGAAGAAGGCGTGCCGACGGCGGGGATCAGTCTGGTGCGCGACAATACGGAACGGTTGCAGCCCCCGCGTTTTCTGTGGACGCCGTTTGAATTGGGGCGTCCCTTTGGCGCGCCGAACGAGGCGGAATTTCAAACCCGTGTTTTGCGGCGCTTGCTGGCGCTCTTTGACCATCCGGGGCCCCCGCCAGTCTTGCTGGATTTTCCTGACGATGCGCCGGGGCCATCGGCTGATATGACCGGGTGGACCTGCCCAATTCCATTACCCCCAATCCCGCTGCCCCCGGTCCCGATTACGCCCGATACCGAGGCGGCGCCCGATACTATAGGGACCGCCATACAGGCTGAGATCGATCAACTTTCGCCCTGGAGTCTGCTTGCGGCTGAAACGCGGGGACGCAAGGCGACGGGCGTGTTGGGTGCGCCCATCGAAGAAATTGCGCAATTTCTGTGGGCGTTCCGGGAAACCAGCGATCCGAAGTTTAAACCGGCGCCTTTAAAACCGGGGACGCCGCTCGGCGAAAATGTGCGCCAGGCATGCGAGGAATTAAAATCCTATTACATGGCGGCGGCGGCGGCGAAGCCGGGGGCGGCGTCGAGCCGTGATTTGGCGGACTGGTTCTGGGGAGACACGGCGGCGGGCGCCTTGCTGCTGTCCTTGCATCCAGTCTTGTTGGCTCATACGGATTCGGGCGTTCGCAATGTCGCACTATCCCAATTGGCGCCGCGCCTGCAACAGCACCGCCTGCCGTCCACAAAAGGCGACGAGACTTAATACCGCCCCGGCGCTTCCCTGAAACGGCCCCTGTTGACGCCGGGCGTTTTCCCGCGCTACACAATAGTTACGAATGCGCCGATTTGATTTTCAGCTTGCGGGCGCTTGTATAAATTCTGCTAAAGCGGTCGGTGAAAACCGCCCGCGGCGAAGGGGTCGGCTCTAGGGAGCTGGGTCCGGCCATTGGGGCGGTTTTTTTGTTTCCATCTTGTCCGCAAGCTTTGAATCCGTTTGCGCATGTTGCAGAAACAGGAGGGCGATATGTGTTCAGGCCGGTTTTAATTTCCCAATAATGCAGTGTTGGTGCTGGCGTCATTGCCGATGGTTGGCGGGGCGGAAGGGTCGCCGGGCGGCGCCATGGTTCACAATAACGTGCGCGCCCTTTTGGCCGCGTGGCGAGCGGGACAGCGCCCCCTGATGCATCTGCGCGACGCCCATGATGGCGCCGGGCTTGGCCTGGCGATGTCGGGTGAAGCGATCCTTCGCCGCCAACCCGCCAATTATGACGACGATAACGCGCTGAAATCCCGGTTGCGGCGCGAAGGATTGAATTGTTTGGTGTGGGTCGGCGGAGACGCGGCGCCGGTATTGGCGCCAACAACCGGAAAAGCTTGTATGTTTGGGTTTGAAATTTATGTAGTCTCCGACGCGATTGAAGGCGTCCCGGTGGCGTGCGGATACGATATTAACACGCGGACGACGCGGCAAACGCTGGAGGCGTTGGCGCCGGACCATGAACCATCGCGCTCGAGCGGGGCATATTGATGACGGGTAGCGAGGGAAAAGGAAAATGCGATGAGCCAGACCGGGGATGACCTGGGCGCTTTCGCGCCCAAAATGGACCAACGGGGCATGGGCCAACTGGGCGCCAGTGGACCGGTTTGCGATCTGGATAACGTGCAGCAGTTGAGTGACTGGTTGGTGCAACAAGGTCTGATGGGCGCCAATCTCAGCGATTTACTGCAAGGGTTCTGCGACAGGCTTGTCGATATGCTGGGATTACCTTTGTGGCGCGGGCAGGTCGGCATGCGGACCTTGCACCCGAGTTTTGAAGCGATGTTTTTCATCTGGCGGCGCGGGCAGACAGTGGAAGGCAATCAGGTCGCCCATACTGAGGGCGATAGCGATCAGTGGCGTCGCAGCCCCTTCTATTACATGTTGAATGAGGAATTGTATGTCTTTCGGAAATCACTTGATGGTCCGGAATCAGCTCTGGGGTTTCCCATGCTGGAGGAATTCAGGGAGCAGGGCGGTACAGATTATGTCGCGCGCATTTTGCCGTTTGGCGATGGCGGCGCGGAAGAACGTCTAACCGGGGTTCTGGCGTCGTGGACGTCGGACCGACCGGGCGGCTTTAACGAATCCGAGGTTTCGGCGTTGGACCGCCTCCAGCCGCGACTGGCGCTGACGATAAAGACGATACTGGCGGCGGAAATTACAAAAAAACATCGCAACAACTTATATCGGCGAAGAGGCGGCGACGCGCATCCTCGCAGGGAAAATTCAACGCGGCGCGGTGGATGTCATTCATGCGGTGATCCTGTTTATGGATTTACGAGGGTACACAAGGGTCAGCGACCGCACGCCGCGCGAAGACCTTGTTCCCATGCTGGACGATTATCTGGAATGTATGGTGACCCCGGTAAAGGAGCATGGCGGGCAGGTTTTGAAATTTATGGGCGACGGGTTGCTAGCGACGTTTGATTTGCAGCGTATGAAGCACGATTCCATTTGCCATGTTGCGCTGGCCTCTGCGCTTTCGGCGCTGCAGCGCACCAAGGACCTGAATGAAGCGCGCGCCGCCAAAGGGTTGCCGACGATGTCGCTCGATGTCGCGTTGCATTTGGGGGATGTTTTCTATGGCAATGTTGGCGCGGTGGACCGCCTTGATTTCACAGTGATTGGCCCGGCGGTGAACGAAGCCAGCCGGATTGAAGCGCTGGCCGACAGGTTGGGTGTGCATTTGCTGGCGTCCGAGACCTTCGCCAAGGCGGCGACTGAATGCGCGCCGCATTTACGCAGTCTGGGGCGTCATGGGTTGCGCGGTCTGGACCGTGAACAGGAGCTATTCACGCTTAACGGCGAAAGTCTGGTTGAAGCGTGATCTGAGGGCGTTATGGTCAGGGATGTATTCTTCAAGGGAGATAAGCTGGTGAAAATTGTTCCGCCCTATTTGATGTTTCTCGGAGACGCCCCGGACCATTTGGCCGCGAAAACAGCGGATGGCGTGGCGAAGTGGCGCCCGGACTGGTGTCTGGGCCAATTGCGTCTGGAAGGCTGCAACGCCGACATTGGATTGCCGGATATGACGCTGGAGGCGGCCGCCGCCGCCGGTGTGAAGACATTGGTGATCGGGGTCGTGAATCAGGGCGGTTATTTCAATGATAGCTGGATGGCGACGCTGAATCAGGCGCTCGAATCCGGCATGGATATCGCCAGCGGTCTTCACATGCGGCTGACCGAAGTGCCGGGATTATCCGAAAAGGCCGCGCATTTGGGGCGCCAGCTTTATGATGCGCGTCATCCGACGCAGGATTTCGCCGTCGGCAAAGCCAAACCGCGCACGGGTAAGCGGTTGTTGACCGTTGGCACCGATGTCTCCGTGGGTAAAATGTTCACTTCGCTCAGCATCGAAAAGGAATTAAAGGCGCGCGGCGTGAAATGCGATTTTCGCGCAACGGGCCAGACGGGCATATTTATCGCCGGGGAAGGGGTTTCGGTGGACGCCGTCGTCGCCGATTTTATCTCCGGCGCCACGGAAACCCTGTCTCCCGACAATGATCCGGACCATTGGGATGTGATCGAAGGGCAGGGCTCGCTGTTTCATGCATCCTATGCCGGGGTGACGCTGGGATTGCTGCATGGGTCGCAACCCGACGCCATCGTCTTGTGCCATGAACCGACGCGGCCGCATATGCGCGGCACGCCGCATATTCCCATGCCCGATCTTCAGGCCTGCATCGACGCGAATATCGCCGCCGGGCGGTTGTTTAATCCGGACATTCGCTGCGTTGGCGTATCGGTGAATTCCTCTGGCTTGTCTGCGGACGAGGCCGCGCGGTTTCTGGGCGAGACGGAAACCCGGTTGGGATTGCCGTGTATCGACGCCTTCAAGGATGGCGCGGCCCGGATTGTGGATAATTTGGATCGTTGATAATTTATCGTAGACCCATAAACGCGGGAGATAGCGTATGGCGGCCCATCTGATCGTTCGGCCCGAATCCTGGCCTTTGGCTCGCGCCTTCGCCATTTCGCGCGGCAGCCGGACCAGTTCTGAAGTCGTCGTTGCGGAAATCCATGAAGACGGCCTCATCGGGCGCGGCGAATGCATGCCGTACCCCCGCTATAACGAGACCGTGGAACAGGTCGCCGCCGATATCGCCACGCAGCGCGACGCCATCGGCGCGGGTATGGACCGCGCCGCGCTGCAGGACGCAATGCCGCCGGGCGCCGCGCGCAACGCGCTGGATTGCGCGCTCTGGGATCTGGACGCGAAAAAAGCGGGGGAGCCGGTCTGGCGGCTGGCGGGGTTACCGAAGCCCGCGCCCTTGGTGACCGCCTATACGCTGAGCCTTGATGCGCCCGAGGCGATGGGGGCGGCGGCGAGGGAGAATGTGGAGCGGCCCTTGTTGAAAATGAAACTGATGGGCGAGGGCGATCTGGAGCGTGTCGCCGCGGTACGGGAAAACGCGCCTGGCGCGCGGATTATCGTCGATGCAAATGAGGGCTGGGAATCGGCGATGGTCGAGCGGTTCTCCACCGCGTTGATGGATTATGGCGTGGAGATGATCGAGCAACCTTTACCTGCGAGCGACGATTCAATCTTGGCGACCTGCGCGCATCCCATTGCGATTTGCGCGGATGAATCGTGTCATGTGAGCGGTGATATCGCTGAACTCGCCGCGCGTTATGACATGATCAATATCAAGCTCGACAAGACCGGCGGGCTGACCGGCGCGTTGACGCTGCGCGATGCGGCGAATGCAGCGGGACTGGGCGTTATGATTGGGTGCATGATCGGAACATCGCTCGCTATGGCCCCAGCCGTGCTGGTGGCGCAAGGCGCGCGCGTGGTCGATCTCGATGGGCCACTTCTGCTGGCGAAGGATCGGGAGATGGGCCTGTCTTATGACGGTAGCGTCGTGTCGCCCTCAGAACCGGCGTTATGGGGCTAAGACGGCGTTATGGCGTTATGTTGTTATGGTGGACAGGCGCTCGCACAACAGTTCGATTTCATCTTCGGTGTTGTAGTAGTGGACCGACGCGCGGACGATGCGGTCCAGACCCCGCGTGCTCATATCCAGATAGGTCGAGGACCGACCGGACACCGAAACATTGATATGCGCTGCGCTTAGTGACGCCTTGATCCGGTCCGGGTCGACGCCGTCCATGGTGAAAGTGACGATCCCGCATTGCTCGGCGCCAATATCGCGCACCGTGACGCCGGGAATATCCGCCAGTCGCTTGCGCAGCGTGCGGCTCAACGCCTGAATTTGGGCGTAAATCGCATCCAGACCCAGATCCAGCGCCTCGTCTATGGCGACGCCCAGTCCGATCTTGCCGGCGAAATTGCACTCCCAGTTCTCAAACCGTTTGGCGTCGCTGCGAATTTTATAATCGTCGGGCGCGATCCATTCGGCGGCGTGCAGATCCAGAAAGGGCGGTTCCAGTTTTTCGATGAACGATTCCCGAACCCAAAGGAAGCCAGTGCCGCGCGGGCCGCGCAGATATTTACGACCCGTCGCGGAGAGCATGTCGCAACCAATGGCTTCGACATCCAGGGGCATTTGCCCTGCGGACTGGCAGGCGTCCAGCAGATACGGCACGCCATGCGCCTTTGCGATTTCACCGATTACGGCGGCGGGGTTCACCAGCCCGCCATTCGTCGGTACATGGGTGACGGAAATAAGGCGAACCCGGTCATCCATCATCGCCGCCAGCGCTTTTGGATCCAACGCGCCCTGATTGTCGTTGGGCGCCACTTCCACCGAGACGCCATATTTCCGGGCGGCTTGAAGATAGGCGATGTAGTTGGATGCGTATTCTGCGACTGAGGTGATAATGCGGTCGCCGGGGCGCCACGAAAAGGCGTAAAAGGCCATGTCCCAGCCTCTTGTCGCGTTCTCTACAAACGCGATTTCCGGGGGCTTGGCGTTCAATAATTTCGCCGTCGCGGTATAAAAATTCGCCAACCCGTCCGCCGCCGCCGCGGCGGCTTCGTAACCGCCCATTTCAGACTCCAGGCGCAAATGGTCGATGACCGCATCGCTAACGCCCTTTGTCTGCAAGGCCGCGCCTGCGTTGTTGAAATGCGCGACTCTGGCGCATCCCGGTGTTTGCGCGCGAAGCGTTTCAATATCCAGCAGCGACATCACGTACCATACTCGTGTTGGGGAACCTCACGACGACGCTGGTGCCCTGATCAACCTCACTGTCAATCTTGACAGAGCCGCCATGCATTTCCACCAGAGACTTCACCAGCGGTAAGCCAAGGCCGGTGCCTTCATATTGTAGGGCATGTGCAGAATCGAGCTGCACGAACGGGGCGAAAGCGAGGGGGATTTCACTGCGCAGCATGCCGATGCCGTTATCGCTGATGGTGATGACCAGACCGCCATCGGCGGACATCTGGGTGGAGACCGAAATTTCGCCGTTCTCGGGCGTGAATTTGATTGCGTTGGTCAACAGGTTAAGCAGGATTTGTTTAATGCCGCGCTCTTCGCCGTTGAAGGGGGGGATACCCTCCGCCGTCTCGACGCGCACGGCGACCTCGGCGCGTTCGGCGCGTTGGTTGACCATCCGAACGGCGGCGATGATGGTGCGGGAGATATCCATCGGTTTGGCGTCGAGCTCTCGCTGTCCAACTTCCATTTTGGATGAATCGAGAATATCGTCGATCAATTCGAGAAGATGTTCGCCGCTGTCATGAATATCATTCACGAAGTCATAATATTGTGGGTCGCCCAGGGGGCCGAACAATTCGTCGCGCAAGACCTCGGAAAATCCGATGACGGCGTTCAAGGGCGTGCGTAACTCGTGGCTCATATTGGCCAAAAATTCAGACTTTGCGCGATCCGCCAATTCCGCAGTGTCTTTGGCCTGCAGCAATTCTTTTTCCGTATCGACCCAATCGGTGACGTCATTGTGCATCAGGACGACGCCGCCGTTCTTCAGCCTGGATTCGCTTATGCGCAGCGAGCGCGAGCCAATCGCCAATTCTCGCCATTCTCCATCGGCCTCGGCGAATTGCGCGCAGCGTTCCGCAATCCACTTTTCCTCATCGCCTATAGCCTCCGCAATCAACCCGGAATGGGCCATCGCATCCGCCAAATCCCGGAACGGCGTATCGGGCGTAATGCGCGCGGCGAAGGTTGGAAACAAACCCTTGAACCGGTTGTTCGCCTGGATCAAATTCTGATTATCGTCAAACAACGCCAGCGCCTGAGGTAAAGTGTCGAGCGCCTGGCTGAGAACCTCGGCGGCCTTGTTTTCACCCCCATTGTTCTCCGCAGCGCCGTTTGGGACAGGCGCTTCGCTGTCGCTTTGCGTTAGCGCGTCGCCAGCGCTATCGGTTGGTTGATTGTGTTGGCGAAGATGGACATAGAGGAGTGGCGCTATCGCCGCCAACGCCAGCAGTAGCGGCGCCAAAACACCACCGTCGTTATAGAAAACAAACGCGGCCGCACACCCGGACACCAGAAAAAAGACGAGGGCCGCCGTCTTATCCGCCTGAGCCGTGGGATTGGTTATTCGTTCGAAAATGCGTTGTCCTCCGACGTCGCGAGGAACCTGTAAATACCGGTAAAATAGAATTTCGAGACGAAACTATACAATAAACTCACATCGGCCACTAGTCACCGTTTCACAATTAATCGGGAAATAATTGATTTCATAGCATAATTTTAATGTTTGAAATGAAATTTACCAACAACGTTATTCATAATTTTTTCCTAAGTGTCCGTCCGAAGACTTAATGGGTCGGATGAATTGGTTGTCCGGTGCGCTTTCTTGAATTTCGGAATTGATTTTGATTCCCTTTGCGGAACCG
>JBLHZD010000079.1:0-13955 GCA_047631095.1 Alphaproteobacteria bacterium | reverse complement strand
AAAACCGCTTCGGTGTCGTCCAGACCATGCAAGGAAGGGTGATCAAGCACTGTGCTCGAAACAAACAGCGCTGGTTGGGTCTCAAAGGAATTTCTCATTCCACAAATATAACAAATCTCAGCGCTGTATCCGAGACTTATGCAGAGGTCTCTAATCATGTGATCCCGACTCTTTTTTTAAGGTATAGTCATGAAATACACCCTCACATCCACATTCGCCGCGCTGTTTTTTGCCGTTTCGATGATTGGCGCCGTTACGCCGTCAATCGCACTGAAAAGGAGACTGGCTGCTTCGAATGCGTGCGATTTCAGTATCGCCCACCGATGAAAGCGGCGGCATTTCGCCGGACCTGCTGACCTCCGGGTTGAACCCTCAATCCGCAATCGTGCCGGAACTGGACATTACCTATATGGCCACCAATACGATCGGGCTGGAACTCATCGCGGCGGCCTCCGTTCACCAGTTTGAGGGAACAGGCGGCATCGCCGGGCTGGGCGATGTGGCGGAAGCATGGTTGTTGCCCCCGACATTACTCGCGCAATATCACTTCAAGACAAATTCCAAATTCCGCCCTTATGTCGGCGCGGGCGTCAATTACACCATCAGTTATCTGGAAAACGCCCACCGCTCGCTGGAGGCCGTTCTCGGGCCGACATCGGTCAAAGCCGATAACTCCCTGGGCTGGGCGGTTCAGGCTGGCATGGATTACGAGATTTCAGACAAATGGTTCATGAATATCGACGTCAAATATATCGATCTTGGCGTCGACATTCAGTTGAACTCCCGCGGCGTGATCCGCAACGTGGAAGTCGATATTAACCCGGTCATCTTTGGCGTCGGGTTTGGATACCGGTTCTAGAACAGCCGCCTAAAGCAGGCTCAGACCCGCATCGACATGGAGCACTTGCCCTGTCATGCGGGCGGCCGCCCGGCTTAACAAAAATTGCACGGCGCCCGCCACATCGTCTGGCGCGACGAGGGTCTTCATCGGCGCCAGTTCCGCCGCCCGTCGCCAGCCATCCCCGGTGACGCCCTGATGCGTACCGGGATCTTTTTGGGTGTAGCCCGGCGCGACGCAATTCACGGTGACGCCTTCCGCCGCCACTTGATACGCCAACGCCTTGGCCAACGCTTCCAGCGCGCCTTTCGCCGCCGCTGTCGTTGGGAAGATAACGTCATTCGCCCCGAAGGTGTGCGCCACAAACGAGCTGATCGCGACCACCCGCCCCCAATCACTGGCTTTCAAATACGGCAAGGCCGCGCCCGCGATTTCCAGAAACGCTTGCGTAATCGCCGCGTGCGCTTTTGCAAAGTCCGCCAGATCGAAGTCGCCAACGCGGCGTTTGTCAGCATACCCGGCGTTGCTGACGATTTGATCGATTCGGCCATACGCTTCCACCGTCACCGACACCATGGCGGCGCCCACACCCGCCTCCGACAAATCGCCAAGCCCCGTTGAGACGTCGCTACCCTTCGCCCGCGCCGCCTGCGCGACCGCCGCCAGCCCCGCTTCATTGCGCCGCGTATGCAACATAAGCGCGGTTTCCGGACCCGCCAAACGTCGCGCAACGGCCGCGCCAATCCCGCTGGCGGCGCCTGTTATGAGAACGACACGTTCCAAATCAGCCATATAAATTCCGTTCTCTTTTTATCCGGCGGCTATTCCGCCGCTTCCCGGCCGCCGCCCATCTGACGCGATACGAGATGCGCGTAGAGACCCCGCTTGGCCAGAAGGCTGTCATGGGTTCCGGTTTCGACGACACGGCCTTCGGACATCGCCACGATCAAATCAGCGTTGCGGATTGTGGAGAGCCGGTGCGCGATAACAATCGTCGTCCTTGTTTGCATCAAATCCTGTAGCGCGCCCCGCACCGCCTGCTCGTTGACCGCGTCAAGATGCGAGGTCGCCTCGTCCAGTATCAACACCGGCGCGTCTTTCAGAAAAGCACGTGAAATTGCGACACGCTGACGCTGCCCGCCGGACAGGCGCATGCCCCGCTCGCCAACGGGCGTATCCAACCCTTCCGGCAACCCGGCGACGAATTCGGTCAAGGACGCCCGCTCCAGCGCCTTATCGAGTTCGGCCTCTGTCGCATCCGGCCGCGCAACCAGAACATTCGCCCGCAAGGTGTCGTTAAACAAATAGGTGTCCTGCGCCACCAGCGCGATACGGTCGCGCAAATCATCCAGGACAAAATCCCGTAAATCCTGACCGTCCAGACGAATGACGCCCTGATCGGCGTCCCAGAACCGCATCAACAAATGCGCCGTCGTCGTCTTGCCCGCGCCTGACGGCCCAACCAGCGCTACGGTCGCCCCCGCTGGCGCATCGAACGACACATGCGCCAAGGCGGCCCGATTGGTTCCCGCATAGGAAAACGACACATCCTCCACGCTAATCGCCGCGCCCGCGCTCATATCCATTTCGCCAACACCGGGCCCATCGGTCACCGGCACAACCTCTTGCTCCACAGAATGAAGGCGCCTTGTTGAGCCCAGCGTATCGGCCAATTGGCGGCCAATATTGGCGATCTCCGCAACTGGCAGAAACGCCGCCATCGCGAGAACGCTCATCAAAGGCAGGATCGTGCGGTCAAGCGAGCCTTGTCCCACAAGAAAGACCCCGGTGATGATCACCACCAGACCACCCAACCCCGTCGCGGCTTCAAGGATCGCCGTTTGAACTGTCAAATCGCTGAAAAACGGCATCCGCAATCCGTGATGAACTTTCACCCGGTCGATGAATTGGCGCCCGCGCGCGTCTTCCTGTTGAAAGGCCGCAATTTCGCCCAGCCCCTGTATGGTATCGACGCTATGAGCGTTCAGATCGCCCAGAGCCTCACGCGCCCTTGAACCCAACGCGTCGATCCGACCCCGCATAAAAAACGGACTCAATCCGACAATCGCGAGGAAGGGGAACAGCGCCGCCGCCATCTGCCAGCCAAAGGTCGCCAGCGTCACCAGCACCGCAGCGGGGACGAGGAAGGCGACAAACGCCGGCGCCACCGTATGCGCGAAGAAAAACTCGACCGTCTCCACATCCTGCGTCGCCATGGACACCAGATCACCGGTTCGCCGTCGCACCAGATAGGCCGGCGCCAAGCGGTCGAGTTTTTTGAACAGCGCGACGCGCATCTCCGCCAGCAGCCGAAACGCCATGTGATGGGCGGTCCAGGATTCAAACCAATGTAAAATCCCCGCCAGCGGCGCCATGACCGCCAGCACGATCAGCAAATTATCAAACGGTTCGCCATTCTTGACCGCCGCGACGATCAACGCGCTGACCACGCCAACGCCAATCAGGGACACGACCCGCGCGACGCCGAACAGAAAGGTCAACGCCAACTCGCCCTTGTACGGCATTATATGTCCGAACAGCGACTTGATCGCACCGCCCCAACCGAGCCCTTCGGCGCGTAAAATGGCGTCGGTGGGCTCAGCCGCCTGTTCAAACTGGCCGCGCTCCGTCGGCGCCGCCTCGCCCGCCATATCTTCATCCAGTAGAATCGGCTCAACATCACTGGACTGCGCGGCCTGACCTTCCATCAAGCGGTAATAAACACCGCGCTCGGCCATCAATGATTTATGCGTTCCCGTTTCAACGACACGACCGCCATCGAGCGCCAAAATTCGATCCGCATCGACGACGCTGGACAGGCGATGAGCAAAAATCAGCGTCGTCCGCCCTTTCATCAAACGGTCGAGCGCATCTTGTATCACCGCCTCGTTTTCCGCATCGACCGACGATAACGCCTCGTCGAGCACCAGAATGGGCGCGTCGCGCAACAGGGCGCGGGCGATAGCGATACGCTGGCGTTGGCCACCGGACAGTTTCAGCCCTCGTTCGCCAATAACCGTGTCGTAGCCCTGTGGCAGGTCGGCGATGAAGGTATGGGCGTTCGCCGCGCGGACAGCGGCGTCCAGCGCCGCCTGATCCGCGTCTGGCTTGCCGAAGCGAATATTGTCCGCGACCGTACCGTGAAACAGATAGGTGTCCTGGCTGACAATCGCGAGCTGTCGGCGAATGTCATGAAACGACAGGTCACGCAGATCATGGCCGCCCAATCGAATAACGCCCGAATTCGGATCGTAAATCCGCGATAATAGCTTCACGATGGAGGATTTTCCGGCGCCGCTGGTGCCGACAACGCCAATGCGCTCGCCCGCCGCGACTGTAAAGCTCAGATCCTCATGCGCGGCGCGGCGCCCGCCCGGATAGGCGAAGCGCACATGATCAAATTCGACCGTCGGTTCAATATCGCCCATCGGCGCGCCGGGCGCGGCGTTTTGCAGCGCCGCCGTGGAATTGAGCAGTCCCAGCACCGAAATCGAGGCTGCCTGCGCCACCATGCCCTGATGCATCAGGGCCCGCATTTCCCGCAAGGGGCGATACACTTCAATCCCCATCATCAGAATTATTAGCAACGCCTGAATGCTCATCGCCCCGTCAACGACCCGGTAGGCGCCCAGCGCCAGCGTCAGCGCGACGCCAACCGCGATACCCGTATCGGTAATGCCGCGCGACAGCGAATTTGTCGCCAGCACCCATAACGTACTGCGGAACAGCTTATGCGCCTTGTCTTCCAGCACCCTGGTGCGCGCCGCGCTTTGGCCAAAGGATTTCAGCGTCGCCAACCCCTGGATCGAATCCAGAAATTCCGCTGCGAACCCCTTATAGGCCTTTGAGCGCGCCAGCGCGTTGACGCTGTCCCATTTATGAAACATTTGGGGCGCCACAAAGGTGATCAGGGCGAATGCGGTCAACACAGCGGCGACCGGCAAATCCAGAAACGCGACGAAACAGAAAATCCCGATAGGCGTCAGCACCGCCACGAAGAGTTGCGGCAGGTATTGTCCAAAATAAGTCTCAAGCTGCTCGACCCCATCGACCAGCGACAGGATCACATCGCCGGTACGCTGTAGCCCGAAATGCGCGGGGCCCAGCTCGACAATCTTGGCGTACATCTGTTCGCGCAGCGACAATTGCACGATGGCGGCGGTCTTGTGCGCCACCATGTTGCGGCCATATTCCAACGCGCCGCGCAACACCATAATCGCGGCCACCAGCAAAAAGGGCTCCACCAGCGCTTCCATCGGTTCGCCACGGAATATTTTCGCCAGCACCCACCCCAGCAGCGCCAGCCGCGCGACCCCAACGAACGCGGAAACGAGGCCGACGACGACAGCCCAGAAAATGCGCCCCCGGACGCCTTTCGTAAACGCCCAAAGGCGACGGTCAAAATACAAGACGCGCTCCGTTTTCGTTGTCCACACCACCAACTGGTTGATTATTATGGACATAGGGTCAGGGACGGAAAAGGCCAGTCTCGGAAATATGTATCCATCATCGCCCTTTCCGCCCCTGAGAGCGAACCACCTGTTTTCCAACAACCACGCCAACGAAGAGGGAGACATAAGAACATGTCTGAAAAGAATGATGAAATTCTGTTAACGGTGTTCCTGAAACACGACCAGACAATGAGTTTGGCGGACATCAACGCCCATCATGCAGAAACAGGATTTTGGGAAATGTTTCCCCCAGAAGGCATCGAGGTCGAATCCTGGTACGTCATGATGGGAATCGGTCAGGTCGCCACCTTGCGGGTGCCCGCCTCCCGGTTGCGCGAAGTCAATCTGGCGGTTGAGCGGTCAGCCTGGGGCGGATTTTCGACGGAATTCTACGCAACGTATGATTTCAAATCGGTCTGGGAGGCGAAAAAGGCGCAAGCGAGAGAAAAGAACAAACAGAACAAATAGGGAGACTTGTTTTTTCCGCGCTCAAGCGGAAAATTAGCGCGGTTGGCCGGTAGCGGGTCCGTGGATGGTCAGCGGCAGATTGGCGAGAGTAGCGGTTATGGGAGAGCAGTGTGGATTTTCAGCTTAGCGAAGAGCAAACGCTGATCCGCGATTCGGCCATCCAGATGGTCGAGCGCGACATTCAGCCCATTCTTGACGCCCATCCGGCGGACAAGTCCCTTCCAAAATCAGCGATGCGAGACCTGTTCGCCATCACCGCGCGGCAGGGCCTCTGCGCGCCGCGCATCCCCGTGGATCAAGGTGGCGGGGGCTTGAAGATGCTGGATTACGGGCTGATCTTTGAACAATTGCCCGCCTGGTTCGCCGTGTCCGTGATGGCGCATGAGGTCACCGCCTCGCGTATTTTTGCGGAATCAACGCCAGCGCAGCGCGAGCGTTTCATGCCTGATTTGTTCTCCGGCAAAAAAATTGCGGGCACTGCCACATCGGAACCTGGCGCTGGATCGGACCCGCGCGGGTTGACCACCCGTATGGAAATCGACGGCGACACGGCCATCGTAAACGGGCGAAAATTATGGATTTCCAATGGCTCGATCGCCGATATTATGGCCGTGACCTGCATCGACGGCGTCGATGAAAAAGGCCGCAACACCTTGAAACGGATCATCGTCGAACCGGACATATCCGATTTCGAAATTCGCGAGATTGAAACCGTTGGGCTCCAGCAGGGGCATTTGTCGGAAGCCGTATTCGAGGATTGCCGGGTTCCGGTTGAAAACATATTGAGTTCCGGCGGCGACGCGGCGCGGATGTTGACCGTTACCTGGAACGGCAATCGCCCGCTTGTCGGATTGGCCGCCGCCGGGTTAACCCAAAAGGCGTTTAAACAAGCGGTTGAATATGCCGGGATCCGGGAACAATTCGGCAAACCCATTGCAGGCCATCAACTGGTGCAACAACATTTGGCGGACATCGAATCGGCGATAATGTCCACGCGCCTGTTATGCTATTACGCGCTGGATATGATGGATAACGGCAAGCGGGAAAACGGCGCGGCGGCCATGGCCAAACGGCATGCGACGAAAAGCTGTGAAGCCGCGATTTCCCTTGCCATGCATGTTCACGGTGGTATGGGAATAACGCGTGAAGCTGGATTGGAACGGCTGTGGCGCGATGTACGCATGTTGTCGGTGCCCGACGGGATCGACGATATATTAACCTTAATTCAAGGTCGTGAAATTACCGGAATCGCCGCATTTCGATAAGGTTCACGACCCCAAACCAAAAGAGCGGAGAATAACGAAATGGCAGATCAACGCCCGACAATCGCTGTGCTTGGCGGCACCGGCGCGCTTGGCTCCGGCTTGGCCTATCGTTGGGTTTCCGCCGGGTATTCGGTCATTTTAGGATCACGCTCCGCAGAACGCGCGGAAGCCGCGGCCACCGAAATCAGAAATGCAATTGGCGGCGAGGTTTCCGGCTTGGGCAATAAGGACGCCGCGAAAACCGCCGACATCGTTGTTCTGACTGTGCCCCATTCCAACCAGAAACCGTCGCTGGAAGAAGTCATGACGGAGGTTCAGGGCAAAATTCTGGTCGATGTCACCGTGCCCTTGGCGCCGCCCAAGGTTGCGCGCGTGAATTTGCCGCCGGAAGGATCAGCTGGCAAAGCCGCGCAATTGTTATTGGGCGATGATGTGCGCGTTGTCTCGGCGTTTCAAAATGTCGCCGCCGCCCATTTGCGCGAGCTGGAACACGAAATCAACTGTGATGTGCTGGTCAGCGGCAATGACCCGGCGGCGCGTAGCGCGGTGATCGAACTGGTGGAAGCCGCCAGCATGCGCGGATGGCACGCCGGGCCCATCGACAATGCGGTCGTCGCCGAGGCGTTGACCTCGGTCCTGATCCACATGAACCGCCGCTATAAAATCAACGGCGCCGGCATCCGCATCACCGGCGACGTGAAAGCGGAGCCAAAATAAGTGGCTGTCACCTTCACCGCCATTCCGGACATTCCCATGATCGAACCGGGCGACGATTTGCCTGGCGCCGTTCTGGCCGCGATCACGCGCGCGGATCTGACATTGCGCGACGGTGACGTTTTGGTGATTGCGCAGAAAGTGTTCTCCAAAACCGAAGGCCGCTACGCCTATTTTGACGAGGTGAACCCGAGCCTGGAAGCCGTGACCCTGGCGGAAGCGACGGAGAAAGACCCGAGACTGGTGGAGTTGATTCTTTCGGAATCGAAAGAGGTCCTGCGCCATCGCCCCGGCGTGATCATCGTCGCCCATCGGCTGGGCATGGTTATGGCGAATGCGGGCATAGACGCCTCAAACATTGGTGAAAAGGACGGACGGGAACGGGTGCTATTGTTGCCAATCGACCCCGACGCCAGCGCCGAGAAATTTCGCACAGCCGTAAAAGAAGCCACCCGATGCGACGTCGCAATCATCATGAGCGACAGCGTGGGCCGCGCCTGGCGCAGCGGCACGGTCGGCATCGCATTGGGCGCGGCTGGATTTCCCTCGCTGGTCGATTTGCGCGGCGATCTCGATTTATTTGGACGGCCTCTGCAATCCTCCATCGTCGGCTTCGCCGATGAGGTCGCGGCGGCGGGTTCGATCCTGCAGGGCCAAGGCGCAGAAGGCGCGCCGGTTGTATTGGCGCGCGGTTTGAAAATGCCGGGAGAGGCCTCGCCAGCGTCCACGTTGGTGCGCGACATCGCGGAAGATTTGTTCCGGTGAGCGGCGGCCTGGAAAACTGCGTCGCTTTGTCCGGCGGCGTTGGCGGCGCAAAACTCGCGCTCGGCCTATCAAAAAAACTAACCGCTGAGGCGCTTAAGGTTATCGTCAACACCGGCGATGACTTTGAACATCTCGGTCTGACGATCTGCCCCGACCTGGATACGCTGACCTATACGTTGTCCGGTCTCAACAACACCGACACTGGCTGGGGCCGGATGGGGGAAACCTGGACCTTCATGGGCGCGTTGGCTCAATTGGGCGGCGAAAACTGGTTTCAACTGGGTGACGGCGACCTGGCCCTTCATGTGGAACGCACAAGGCGGCTGGCGGCGGGCCAAACCCTGTCCGCAATAACAGCGGAACTGACCTCCCGATTGGGCATCGAGATTGACATTATCCCGATGAGCGACGATCCAGTGCGCACCTTTGTGCAGACCGCCGAAGGACCGCTGGCGTTCCAACATTATTTTGTGCGCGACCAGTGTGAACCGGTGGTCACCGGGTTTGAATTTCGCGGCGCGCCAACAGCGACCCCATCCCCCGCAGCCCTTCGCGCGCTATCGGATTCTGAACTCGGCGCGGTGGTGATTTGCCCGTCAAACCCGTTCATCAGTATTGACCCTATTCTGGCGATTCCGGAATTGCGGGCGGCGATTGACTTCACCAGCGCACCGGTCATCGCCGTCTCTCCCATCGTCGGCGGGCGCGCGATCAAGGGGCCGACCGCAAAAATGATGCTGGAGCTGGGCCTCGATCAATCCGCCGTCTCGGTGGCGCGTCATTATCAGGGGCTGATCGACGGTTTTGTTCTCGACAGCGTAGACGAAGACGCACGCGCCGAAATTAAAGCCATGGGCATGGCGGTCAAGATTACCAACACACTCATGAATTCGTTGGAAGACCGTGTATCTTTAGCGACCGATGTGCTTGAATTCGCGACCCTGTTGCGTTCCGCATCATAAACAAGGAGGCGCGTCCCTTGATCTGGGCCGTTTTACCCGCGAAAAATTTTGAGCAGGCGAAAGAACGTCTGTCCCCAGCGCTCAGCCCGCTGGAACGCCAACGTCTGTTCAAAGCAATGTTTGAGGATGTTTTAACCGCCCTTGTCGACGCCCCCAGCCTTGCCGGGGTCATGGTGGTCACCCGCGACGCCGCCGCCATCGATATTTGCAAACCCCATGGCGTACGCATATTGCGCGAAGACGAAAACCGGGGCCAGACAGCGGCCATTGAATTCGCCGTCGCGACCCTGACGCGCGAAAAAGCGAGCGGCATGTTGACCGCGCCCGGCGACGTACCCTTGGCCACAGGGGCCGAAATTGAACAGGTTCTGGCGTCCCACGCGGCCATTCTGGAAGAAAATTCGCCCGTTCCACAATCCACCCAAAAATTAGCCCAAAATTCAACAATGACGATTGTTCCGGCCCATGATGAGCGCGGATCGAATTGTATTGTCTGTACTCCGCCGGGATTAATCCCATATCAGTTCGGAAATGACAGTTTTCAACCTCATCTAGCAGCGGCGAAGGAACGTGGCGTGACGCCCAACATTATCAAGTTTCCGGGCATCGGCCTGGACATAGACCGGCCCGAAGATCTGGTCGCGCTGCTGACGCGCGTTGCGGAAACCGGCGAGGCATCCGGCCGCGCCGTGCAATATTTATACAATTCCGGCATTGCCGAGCGACTGGCGAATGAAGCCAACAGAGCATCATCCGCATGACCGAAAACAGGAAAATTTTGATGAACCGGAATGAGGCGCTCGCGCTAGCCGACGAAACAGATATCGCCGATCTGACCAAACGCGCCCGCGCCCTGCGGGATGCGGGGCATGGCAATGTCATCTCCTACTCGCGCAAGGTCTTTATCCCGCTGACGAATTTATGTCGCGATGTGTGCCATTACTGCACCTTCGCCCATCCCCCGCGCAAAGGCGAACGCGCCTATATGTCGCTGGAAGAAATGACCGCAATTGCGCGCGCGGGCGCTGAGGCCGGATGTCAGGAGGCGTTGTTCACGCTGGGCGACAAACCGGAGCTGCGCTACAGCATCGCACGCGACGAGCTGGCCGAACTGGGACACGAAACGACCCTGTCCTATCTGGCCGAGGCGGCGGAACATATTTTCAAGGAAACTGGCCTGCTGCCCCATGCGAACCCCGGTATTATGACGGCGGACGATATCGCAAATTTGCGCAAATCATCGATCAGTCAGGGCATCATGCTGGAATCCGCCGCCGCGCGGTTGAGCGGAAAAGGCGGCCCTCATTACGGCTCCCCGGACAAGGACCCTGCAATCCGACTGGAAACAATCCGGGAAGCCGGCGTTCAAAAAGTACCCTTCACCACCGGTATTCTGATCGGTATCGGCGAGACCCGGCGGGAGCGGATCGAATCCTTGCTAGCGATCCGCGATTTGCATGAAGAATTTGGCCATATTCAGGAAATCATCATCCAAAATTTCCGCGCCAAACTGGACACGAAAATGGCCGATGCGCCAGAGCCTTCGCTCGACGAGTTAATCTGGACGATTGCGGTCGCCCGCATCCTGTTTGGCCCGACGATGAACATTCAGGCGCCGCCGAATCTCAGCCCCGGCGAGCTGCGCCCGCTGGCGATGTCCGGCTTGAACGACTGGGGTGGCGTGTCACCAGTGACCCCCGATCACGTCAATCCCGAAGCGCCCTGGCCCCACCTGGACGAACTCGCACGCCAGACCGCAGAATGCGGCATGGTGTTGACGGAGCGTCTGGCGCTCTATCCCGCCTATACCAAAGCGTTGGCGGAATGGGTTGACCCGGGCCTGCAAACTTCGGTGTTGCGGGAAATAGACGCCGATGGTTTCGCGCGCGCCGATATCTGGTCCCCCGGCGCAACAGTGACGCCGCCCGCGCTTGGCGTGATCGAGGCGGATACCATCACGCCGCCCATCGCCGCGATCCTGTCAAAGGTCGATGACGGCGCCCTGCTGGACGCCGCTGAAGTGGCGCTGCTGTTTCAGGCGCGCGGCGCGGACTTTACCGCCATCCGGCGCGCCGCAGACGCCCTGCGCGTGCAGATGAACGGCGATGTCGTGAGCTACGTGGTCAATCGCAATATCAACTACACCAATATCTGCTATTTCAAATGCCAGTTCTGCGCCTTTTCAAAAGGTAAACTCAGCGAGAATTTACGTGGACGCCCCTATGATCTGGGTCTGCAGGAAATCGCTCGCCGCGTGCGCGAAGCCTGGGACCGGGGTGCGACGGAAGTCTGCATGCAGGGCGGCATTCACCCGGAATATACCGGCGACACCTATTTATCCTTACTGGAAACGGTGAAGGAAGTGGCGCCCGACATGCACATCCACGCCTTTACCCCGCTGGAAATCTGGCAGGGCGCCAAGACGTTAGGTCTCGAAATTCCGATCTATCTGGCGAAACTGCGCGACGCGGGCCTGGGGACCTTGCCCGGCACGGCGGCGGAGATCCTCGACGACCGGGTGCGGGCGATCATTTGCCCCGACAAGGTGAACACCGCGCAATGGCTGGAAGTTATGGAGGCCGCCCACGGCGTCGGGTTGAGAACCACCGCGACGATCATGTATGGCCATGTGGACGGGCCGGAACATTGGGCCAATCACCTTTTGCATATCCGCGACCTGCAAATTCGCACCGGCGGCTTTACGGAATTCGTACCCCTGCCCTTTGTGCCGGAAGAAGCGCCGATCTACCTGAAAGGCAAGGCGCGGCGCGGGCCAACCTATCGCGAGGCGGTGCTGATGCATGCGGTCGCGCGGCTGACCCTGCATCCGCACATTACAAACATTCAAGCGTCCTGGGTGAAAATGGGCCCCGAAGGCGTGAAGGATTGTCTAAATGCCGGCGCCAATGATGTCGGCGGCACCCTGATGAACGAATCCATCACCCGCGCCGCCGGCGCTTCTCATGGCGAAGAATTCCCGCCCGCCGACCTGGAAGCGCTCATCGAGGGTTGCGACCGGACGCCGCGCTTGCGCACGACACTCTATGGCGACGCAACCCCGGAACGCCGTGAGACAGCCTTCGCCGCCGGGGAACTGGAGCCCATCGTCAACACGCCCGCAAAGCGTTACGAACGAGACGAACGAGACGAACCGCGCAATCTCGTGCGCGCGGGGTAACGCCCACTGCAAAGCCTGTCATTTCAGACCGTGACCGGTCTTTGTTTCATTGACAAACCAAGCAGACAACTGGAAACCTTATGAGCTTATCCGATATCCAAGCGCTGACCTTTGACACCGGCGGGACTATTCTGGACTGGCATACCGGGTTTTCGACCATTCTCGCCGCGACCGGCGCCAATCATGGGATTGAGCGCAACTGGCGCGACATCACCAACGAATTGCGCCGCAAAGGCCTTGGCAAGATGTTGAATCTGGGGGAACACGAACCGCCGACCCATAATTTCGACGACGCCCATCGCATGGCATTGGACGAGTTGATCGAGGCGCATAACCTTGAGGCTTTCACGCAAGATGAACGCCACGCCATCGCCTACGACGCAGCGCATAATTTCGAATGCTGGCCCGATTTTCCCGCCGTGCTGCCAAAATTGCGCGCAAAATACATCTGTGCGTCGTTTACGATTCTGAGCTTCCGCATCATCATGGATACCGCCCGGTGCAATGGCCTGTCCTGAGACGCCGTGTTCTCCTGCGAGGCGATTGGAAAATACAAGGTGCTGCCGGAAGCCTACGATACGGTCGCGCATTATTTGCAACTGGACCCGTCCCAAATTTGCATGGTCGCGTGTCATAACTTTGATCTGGACGCCGCAAAGAAGCAGGGTTTCAAGACCGCCTTCGTAAAACGTCCGAACGAATGGGGTCATGACAGCCCGCCGGATCCCGAACCAAACCCAATCCATAACATCGTTGTGGATAGTTTCCCCGAACTGGCGCAGAAATTAGGCGTCGCTATATAAGTTACGCCTTGCTGGCGAATAACGTTTCACACTGGTTGCAAAGTTGCGCTTTCGCCGTTCACCCTATCAGCCCTGAACGCATAGGCGACGCCGCGTTTCTTAAATATATGGACAACTCAGCGCTCTAATAATCCGCATCTTTAATCGGGCGGCCTAACGCAATTCCAAAATTTCTGAAGAAGAATCCACGGAACGCCCAAACAAGGAGCAAAGTTAGAGGTCCGAAAACATTGTGATTCCAGCAATCTTGATGCCCGCAATCAAAGCGAAATTCACTCAAACTAGATATGGCGGCGCTAATAAAAATAAGGGCCCAAAAACCAAAAAACACAGCTTTAACACCGGACCATATCCGCCGCCCCACGGACTCGCCAGCATCGCGATGTTTTTCGTAGGGAGCGTTAGAAATTCCGTGTCATTTCTTTAAACTGAAGAAAAGGAATGACACATGCGAAATGACTTTGATTTTGAGGCCGCCCTTTCTGCCCTGCAAGACGGCCAGAACCTGACG
>JBLHZD010000078.1:0-14024 GCA_047631095.1 Alphaproteobacteria bacterium | reverse complement strand
GTCGTCGTTGAAGATGTCGTCACCGCCAGCCGTGTCACGCTTATAAAGGAGGGGAGCCTGGCGACTCGCCAACTGATCGATTTCCTTATCGAAGTCAGGGGGATAACTCAGGTGGAATTACTGGTCGTCGCTAAAATATAACAGGGCCAAGATATAACTGGGCCCAGATATAACCGCTCTGAAGTGACGTAGCGCGTTGATGACAGCCCTTTAAACGCCGAGAATTCGAGCGGCTTCCACATCAAGCGCCTTTAACAGGGCGTCTTCGTCGCCGGAATTGTCGATCACGATATCGGCGCGTTGGCGGCGCTCATCGTTGCTCAGTTGTGAATCGATGCGTTTCTGGATTGTTTCCTGATCCGCCCCATCGCGCGCCATGGCGCGGGTCAAGCTGGTCTCCGGCTCGACGACAACGACCCAGATCTCATCAGCGATATTTTCCCAACCGGCTTCGAACAGGACCGCGGCTTCCACGATAATGGCGCTGGCGTTGTTTTCGGCGCGAATGGCGCTGATGTCAGCTTCGGCCAATCGACGGATTTCGGGCCAAATGATATCCGTCAGCCGTTTGAGCGCATCCGGATCGCCAAAGACCTTTCCACCCAAAACCCTTCGGTCGATTTTTCCATCGTCGCCGATGACATCATCGCCGAAGGTTTCAATGACCTGCGCATAGGCTTGCGTGTCCGGCTCATAGGCCCGGTGGCCCAACAGGTCACAGTCAATAACGGGGAGCCCTTTTCCCCCCAAATAGCGGGTCGCCGTGGATTTACCCGAGGCGATGCCGCCGGTCAGGGCGATTATTTTGGCTTGTTTTTGCATAACGGTAAGGGCGTTTCCTGAAGTTGAGGCGCTAAGCGTGTTTTTTACCGTCCAGCGCAAACTGCATTAGTTCAAATCGGTCATTACCGAAATACATATCGTCGCCGTTGACGAAAAAGGTAGGAGACCCGAATCCACCGCGCGCAATAATATCGTCGGTGGTTTCAAACAGCTTTTTCTTAATCTCGTCCTGGCCGATACGCTCTAAAAAGGCGTCGCCATCCATACCAACCGCGTTGGCGATGTCCTTCAGTTCCGATTCCTGGGAAATATCACGGCTATCGGTCCAATACGCTTTGAAGCAAGCGCCGGAATAAGCCCCGATAACGCCTTCTTCAATGGCGACAAAGGCGCCGCGCAGGGATTTAACGCTGTTGAGGGGCGTCACGGCGGTTGGGTTCTTTTTGATATCCAGATACGCCGCCCAATCCGCCAGATCCTTTTTGTAGTAATCATCCTTGGGCGGAATGGGGTTCTCTCGTCGCTGGTAGACGCTGGGGTTCACCTTGTTGAAGACGCCGCCGACCAAAAATGGTTTCCAGATCAACTCGGCGTTGTTTTGCGCGCAAAATGACTCGACCCGGCTAAAGGCGTAATAGGTCCAGGGGCTGGAATAGTCGAAGAAGAATTCAACAGTGGCCATGAGTGTGTCTTTCCAATGTGGTTTGACGATCATCTGATATGTCGGGACATTTCGTATTTTAGTGCGGTGAGAGAGATTGAAAAGGCGAAGCTTTTGTTTATCGATGTCGAATGGATTACGCTTTACGCCATATGTAGGGGCGGTAGATCAAAATCCGCGCGATAACGCAGATAAATGGGGAAGATCATACACGATATTCAAAAAGTGACCGTCGACGGGAGTTCAATGGAAGTATTCCTGTTTCATCCCGAAGGGGCGGGGCCGCATCCAGGAATTGTTTTGGCGCAGCATATCCCGGTGGGCCATACGGGGGTGGAGAATGATGAATTTACACTCAAAACCGCAGAGCGATATGCGGCGAACGGGTATGTCGTCGCCGTGCCGTTTATCTTTCACTGGTGGCCGAAATCAGACGACATACAAGTGAAACGCGATGGATTCCGCGATGACTGGACCGCCCTGGACCTGCAAGCGACGTTTGACCTGCTGGCGGGCCGTGATGAAGTGAATTCTGCGCGTATTGCGATAATCGGCCATTGCTGGGGCGGTCGCGTTTCCTGGCTTGGGGCTTGCCACAATCCGGACTATGCCGCGTGCGCAATCTTTTATGGCGGCCGCGTGAAATTGCCCATGGGACCCGGCACGCCGCCCACCATCGAATTGGCGGGAAATATTAAATGCCCGGTCGCTGGCTATTTTGGCAACGAGGATCAAAACCCGTCAGCTGAAGACGTCAATGATTATGAGGCCGCTCTGGCGGCGGCGGGCGTGACGTATGAGTTCCATCGCTATGACAACACCGGTCACGCATTCCAGTCCTTCAACAGCGAAGAGCGCTATCGTCCGGAATCTAGCGAGGACGCCTGGACGAAGGTTTTGGCGTTTTTGGAGAAAACTCTCGGATGAAGGTCGTGATCCTGCGTTGTCGCGTGGACTATTGACGCAACGACGCATAGGATCGCTGTACGAACGCCCCCATAAATGCATTTAAAACAAGGAAGTCGACATGTCTCTGCCTGAAAGTTTGCGCGCGCTACTCGCCCAACCGGAATTCGTTGTGATGCCCGCAATATGGGATGGTTTGTCGTCCAAACTAACCTACAAGGCGGGGTTCAAGACGGCCTTTATGTCCGGGTCTTGCGTCGCGGCCAGCCGGTTGGGCGGGCCTGATCTCGATTTGCTGTCTTTTGGTGAAATGTTTGATTCCTTCAATCAAATTCGCGCCGCCGCGCCGGACCTTCTTGTGTTGGCGGATGCGGACCATGGCTACGGCAATGCGATGAATGTTCAACGCACCGTGCGCGCCTATGGTCGTGCTGGCGCCGCGGCGATTCTGGTGGAAGATAAAGTGACCCCACGAGCGCTGACATCGGCGGGCAAACCGACATTGCCGTTTGAAGAGACGCGCATGAAAATCCGCGCCGCTGTGGAGGCGGCAAAGGACTCTAGCGTTTTGATTATGGCGCGGACCGATTGCCGGCCCACCTTGGGGATCGATGAGGCGATTGCGCGTATTGAAATGTATGTCGAGGAGGGCGCTGATATTCTGTTCCTCGATTCCCCAGCGGACGAAGCGGAAATTGAACGCGCCGTCGCCGCGGCGGCGGGACGGTCTTCGTTTGTGGTGCTGTCGCCTGGTGGAGATCGTGAAACGCCGACGCAAAGCCGCGCCGCAGAACTCGGATTAAAAATCGGGACCTTTCCCACCGCTATGATGTCGCCCGCTATGGGCGGTATCCAGGCGGGACTGGCGGCGTTGGCCGCCGGTGAGGTGGAAGCGCCGAGCGCTCTGCCATCGGCGGAATTTCGCGCGACCTTGGGCTATGGCGATTACGAAGAAACAGCCAAGCGGTTCACGTTACCGGAATAACGGGGCCGGACTAACAGAGGATCGGATCAGGGGCGGCCTAAATAAACAAGTCGCGCACATTATAGTCGTGCACGACGGATTTACGGGTCGCCTCGCTCCACCTGTTTTCAGCCTCTTCATTCTTGAGGGGCTGGTAGCAGTAACGCGGCTCGTCGGGATATTCTTGCGCCCGCGCGTCAATAGCGACGGCGATCATGCGGGAGCGTTGACGGATGCGCTCATTGTCATAAACCTCAACCACATTATCCAGCCGCTTTACTTCAAGCCCGGCGACGCGGCGTCTTGGGTAAAAGCCCATGTTGAGCGTGACGCGGCGTTGGGTCGAGGTGTTAGCGAAAGACCCATGGACAACCTGACGGTTTGAAATGACGACGTCGCCGGGGTTGCACACCATGGGCACAGCGCCTTCCAGCCGTTCGGATCCGCTCTCGGCGACAGCGGCCTTGATGTCGAAATTCGACTGTTTATGGGTGCCGGGTAAAACCCAAACCCCATTTCCCGGCGTGCTGCCGAAAATCTGGCACATGAAGTTGAACCCATGCGCCAGTTCGTTCCAATCCGGGGCATCCCAGTGGGTGGTGCCGTCGCGGTGCCAGGCGACGGAGACGCCGAGGCCCGGCTCCTTCACAAATCCGACCTCGTTGAAAGGCACGAAATCGGCGCCGTTTACGGCTTCGGCGACCGCCAGTAATCCGGGGTGACCGTATAGGCGCAGACAGGAATCCATCGTCTGAAGGTTGCCGACAAGGCGTTGAACCGTCCATGCGGGCGCGTTTTTCCCTGGAACGGGTTCCTGCATTTTCACCGGGTGGCGCCCCAAATTATAATCGGTGCCGCCGACGGGGTCGCTCAACGGGCGCGCCAGTCGAAAAGTTTCTCGTGTAAATTCACCGCCAATGGCGGGGCGTCCCATGATGTCCAATTCTGAATCAGGGCTGACCGGCGCGCCCGCCAGAACCCGGTCGACGTCCGCGCTGAGGTCGGCGATTTCTTCGGCGTCGATGACATTTTCGAAGACGTAAAATCCGTATTTCAGATACGCCCGGAGAATTTCTTTATCCAGTTTGCCATCCGCATCGAGCTTGATTGGCCCTCTATTGCCGAGGCTATAGGCGCGTTTTTCACCGTCGCGCAGGTATTCGGCCATGTCATCGGCATGCTGTTCTGCGGAGATTTCTTCTTCGTCAAGCATTGCGGACATTGGATGTACTCCGGAATTGTGAATTTTTCAGGGGTTACACAGTTCGTGATCAGGTCAGCGGCGCGGCGCTTGCGGCCGATGCGCGCTGGGCCAGACCTTCATATTTGGACCAGTCGAGTTCCTGTTCCGCCAAGGTGTCCGGGTCCCACATGTGGCGCTCCAGCCCTAAGACATTGCCGCCATACACGTGCAGCCCGATGGCGGGCTCGCTGCTGGTGCATTCGGCGACATGCACTGCGTTGGCCGGCATGAAAATGACCGAACCTCGCTCCAGTTCGACAGTGCGGTCATAGGTCAGCGACGCGTCTTCATGGCGGGTGTATAGCGAGTTTTTCTCTGACCCTGACAGGACGAGAATGCTCGCCCATGTGCCGTGATCATGCGGCGGCGTGCGGCGCCCATCGGGGAACCGGACCTTGAGCATGCTCAAATTGGGCGCGCGGTAAAAAGCCTGAAGCGCGTTGCCGCCGGATCCGGTCAGGTAGGACAGCGCCTCGGCGACGTCGTCGAGTTCGCTTTTCAACTCGTTCATGACGCTGACCGCCGCTTTATGCGCGTATTGCGGCTCGATACCGGCGGTTGCTGAGGTGAAACGGGAGACCAGATTTGCGACGTCCATTTCGATGCTTCCCTTGAAGATTTGAGTTCTGATTCAGGTTGTACCAGCGAGCACGCGGACGCAAGACTTCCGGGACAATCCTGCAGCGCTCGATTTACAAAGGATGGCCTTGTATCTTGCGCAGTTTCGCGACATTCATGTTCGATAGCGTGAATACGAAATTAGTCGATAACGAATACGGAACTGAAAGGGAATATTCAAAATGGATGAAAGCAAGACGCCGATTCTGGTCGGGTGCGGTCAAATCACCCAACGGGAGCCTGACCTGAACAAGGCGCTTTCACCGATGGAGATGACCGCGGCCGCCGCTCGCAAGGCTGCCGATGACAGCGGCGCCGGCGATGCGCTGTTGAGCGCGCTGGATACGCTGGTCGTGCTCCGCTCGTTTTCAGATACCTCCTGGCGGTTCGCGTGTCCGTTTGGCGCTTACGCCAACCCACCGTTATCCCTGGCGAACCGATTGGGCGCGGATGCCGCAAAACGGCATATCTACACCCATCCCGGCGGCAATATGCCGCAATGGAGCGTCAATCGTTTGTTCGAAATGGTGACGCGCGGCGAGGTTGAATCGGCGCTCATTTGCGGCGGTGAGTCGCTGGCGACCCAGAAGGCGGCCCAGCGTGCGAAGGTTGAGCTCGACTGGAGCGAAGACCCTGGCGGCTCTTATGAGGAATGGGGCGTCTCCACCCGAGGTTGGAATGATATGGAGGATCGCCACCGCATGGCGGGCGCGATCTTCGCCTATCCGATGATTGAAAATGCGATCCGGGGAAACCGGGGACGCAGCATCGCGGAGCATAACCAGGCCATGGGCGAGCTGTTCGCCGGGTTTGCCGCGGTCGCCGCCAATAACCCTCTTGCCGACCGGCGACAAGGTCTGACAGCCGAGGAAATCTCCACATTGGGGCCGGATAATCCCTATATCGGGTTTCCCTATACCAAGCTCATGAACGCCAACGCCTTTATTGACCAATCGTCGGCGATTATTCTGACGTCGGTCGCAAAGGCCAAAGTGCTGGGGATTCCCGAGGAGAACTGGGTTTACCTGCACGGCTGCGCCGACGCCTATGATCATTGGTACCTCATCGACCGCAAGAATTTTCATTCCTCTCCCGCGATGGCGAGCGTGGCGCACGAGGCTTTTGAGATGGCGGAATGCGGGCTGGATGATATCGCCCATTTCGATCTCTACAGTTGCTTCCCGTCCGCCGTACAGATCGCCTGCGCTGAAATGAACATTCCCCTCGATGATCCGCGGGGCCTAACAATCACCGGCGGGTTGCCGTATTTTGGCGGGCCGGGGAATAATTATGTGACCCATTCCATCGCCGAGATGATGAACCGGGTTCGCGCGACTCCGGGCGAGAAAGGGCTCGTCACCGCCAACGGCAACTATGTCACAAAGCAGTCTGCGGGTATTTATTCGACTGAACCAACCGACAAGCCATTCGCGCCAAAGGATCCCGCGCTCTATCAGGCGGCGATCAATGCGGATAAGGGACCGGCGGTGCGCGAGCACGCTGAAGGGCGCGCGACGATTGAGACCTATACAATCATGCATGATCGCAAGGGCCCGTCCTTCTCCATCCTGTATGGACGTCTGGAGGATGGCGCCCGCTTTATCGCAAACACGCCCGATGACCCGGCCTTGTTGTCACAAATGACGAAAGACGATTATCTGGGCGCATCGGGTATGGTGCGGACCGCCGACGGGGTGAATATATTTACGCCGGATTGATGATGCGAGGGCTGCACCGTCGCTCCTGCCGCGCCCCCCTCAAACAGGGGGGGTGGCGCTCAATCGATTAAGGATTGATAGACGAGGGAGCGAAGCTCCCGGCGCAAAGGATAGGAAGAGGATGGCAAAAGCTGGGTCATGAAAACGACTGAGACTTCTTCAAGCGGATCAATCCAGAACGCCGTCGACGCGGCGCCGCCCCAGGCGGCTTCGCCAACAGACAACGCGCCTTTCGCTGCGGCGGGGTCCAGAACGATGGAAAATCCAAGGCCAAACCCGACGCCTTCATAGCTGGTTTCACTGAAGGTGGGCTGGCCCATGGACGCCAGATCAACGCCGCCAGGCATCCAGTTCAGGGTCATCAGCTCCACCGTGCGGCGACCCAGAATGCGCACATCACGGAACACGCCTTTGCATCGGATCATCTCGCAAAACTTAAGATAGTCACCGACCGTGGAGGCGAGACCGCCGCCGCCGGAGAAGAGCGTCACAGGTTTGACCCAGGATGAGCCCGCGCCGCCTTTTTCGGCCAGCGTGCGCTCGCCTTTTGAGAGTTGATGCATATCCGGAACACGGGCGGCCTGTGCTTCGGGCACCTGAAAACCGGTGTCGGTCATGCCGAGCGGATCAAAAATACGTTCCTGAAACACCTGATCCAGCGGCTTGCCCGCGATAACTTCAATCAGTCGACCCAAGACATCGGTGGACACGCCGTATTCCCATCGGGTTCCCGGTTGGTTTTTAAGCGGTGATGTCGCAAGACGGCGCACTGTCGCCTCCAGGGTCTCTGCGTTGCGGTTTGAAAAATCGACATTATTGGTTTGATAGCTTTGTCCCACAACGGTGGCGTCGCGGTTGCCGTAGATCAGTCCGGACGTGTGCGAAAACAGATGCCAGATCTGCAAGGGCGTGTCGGCGGGAACGGTGTCATCTGCGCCGCCGGACTGGTCCCACACGCGGACATTCTCGAACTGTGGCAAAAACCAGGAGACTGGATCATCCAGCTGAAAGCGGGCTTCCTCGAAAAAAGTCATCGCCGCCGCCGCCGTAATCGGCTTGGTCATCGAATAAATTCGAAAAATCGTCTCTGCGTCTACGGGACCCGCCTGGTCGAGGTAAATCAGCTTTCCGCGTCGCATGACGGCGGTCAAACACGATTCCAGGCGACCACTATCGACGTAGTCATTCATCCAGGGGCCGATGCGGTCAAGTCGCCGGGCGTCCACGCCAACTGATTCCGGAGTAACGATTTCAGTCATGATCTAAGGCTTTCTGTGAGGAGGGTGGCGAACGGTGAACGGCGATTAAGCGATTAGCAATCTTGTAAAGATACTCGGAAAACAGGCGTTAGGCCATCGCCAGCGCTTCTCCCGCCTCGTTGACGGTGGGACCGGCGCCGGCGACGGTCGTCCGGCGCATGACCCGTCGGTGATTGGCGGTGTCAAACGGCGTCCCGCGATGGAGCACGCACCGGTTGTCCCAGATCACAAAGTCGAATTGACGCCAGTTGTGAACGTAAACCCGATTTGGTTGGGTGGCTGACTCGACCAGGTCCCGAAGCGCCTGACGGCCTTCCTCGATTGGGGCGCCAATAATGTGTGAGGCGTGTGATCCCGTATAAAAATTCTTGAGGCCGTTGGCGGGATTGCTGCGGATGACCGCGTGGCGCACGGGCGGCACTTCCTGCAATGTTTGCTCAGGCGGTTTGTAACCCGCCACCAGACTGCGGGAGTAGCCGTAGCTGTGCTCTGCGACCAGGCCCTCCAGACGCAATTTTTCGGCGTCGGGCAGGGCGTCATAGGCGACCCGGCAGGAGCCGAATTGCGTATCCGCGCCAAGGGGCGGGACCTCTCGGCCGGACAGCATGGAGCAATAAGCGGGCGTTGGCTTGAAGGAGCTGTCCGTGTGCCACATTTCGTTGCCGCTATTGGATTTCAGCCGCGAGTGGCCTTTCGGGTAAATCTGGTTTGTGCGGAAATCAACATTGGTGATATCGGCGACGTGGTTCCCGCCATCGCCTTCGGGTTTGTAAACGGTGTGCTCCAGCGGGCCGAAGCGTGCGCTGAACGCGGTTTGAGATTGATCATCGAAACGCTGCTCGCGAAACACCAGAACGGAATACGTCTCGAGCGCGGTTTTGATATCCGATATGGTCTCGTCGTCGATCTCTTGCGTCAGATCGAGATCGGTGATTTCCGCGCCGAAATGCGGGGTCAGATTTTTAATGGATAGCGTCACGACAAGCACTCCTTTGTCATTATTCCAAACCCGTCGATTACCCTTGAAGCAGAGTCGTCAACGACGAAACATGGTCAACCTCTCGCAAGGCCCTGATTATCGCCAAACTGGATTCAAGCGGCGCTTCCGATAAGGCCGAAGACGCCAATGCACGGTATTTTGCGTCTATATCCGCCCAGTCGATTCCCCGGCAACCGGCCCCGTTTGGCGCAAAAACTGTTTCCGTCGCCCTGCGGCCATCCATCGCCTCAATTGTCACGGTTGCGCCCTGTCGATAATCCGTGACGTTTTCGGTGGGGGGCGGGCCGACGGTGATTTTATCGATGGTGCGGTGGATAAGGGGGTCACTGATTTTTTCCGGCGTCGCATGCGCCCAGGAAAACGCGCGATCAACCGCACCGGCGGCGATGAAATACGCAGGGCTATGGGCCATGTCGATCAGCGTTTCAGGATGAAGCGGCCCGGACAAGGCGGTGGTGTTGGGGCGGGACAGTGTAATGGATTTGATCTCATCAGGCGCGATGTCGCCGGTCCTCGCGGCGTTTCCGGCGGCTTCCGCCATGGCGTGATTAAAATGCCCGCCTGGTGCAAGCTTGATGGCCATATCCGTGACGATATCCCAGTCCTGAGCAAAATCATCGAGGATGCCCGTCGCGTCGGCGCCGCCATATACGTTGCAAAACCCATTGGGCATTTCGAGAATTGCGATTTCGCCGGTAAAGCCTCGTTGCGCCGCCTGCGCGGCTTCAACGCCCAATAACGTCGCCAATCCGGCGTGGTATTCCCGGGACACCGATGTGTCCGCCGCGGCGATAAGGCCGCCAACGGAGGTGGCGGACAGGGCGATGGCGTGCGTCATTTGCAAGACGTCCAGTCCCAGCAAGCGACCGGTCGCGACGGTGCTGCTGAAAACCGCGACCACGCAGGCGTGAAACCCGCGTTGGCGAAAGCCGGGCGTGATGGCGGCGCCGATGCGCCCGGCGACTTCGTAACCCAGAACCATGGCCGCCAAAACCACCTCGCCCTTTGCGCCGGTTTGTTCCCCTGTGGCCAGCGCGGCGGCGGTCAGCGGCGTGCCCATATGGGCAATGTTTCGCAGGTCGCTGTCATCGGACGCCGCCGCATCGCTCATGACCGCGTTGGCGCGCGCGGCGGCGGTGGCGGGGAGTTTGAGGCCGCCGTCAAACCAAAGCGTGGAATCGGCGCGTCCGCCGCGTTCGCGTTCTAATGCGCAAATGATTTGTGACGACGATATGCCTTTGCCCACCGCCGCGCTGGCGATGGTGCTGGCGATCAGCATGGCGGCGTGGTCCAGCGCTTGATCGGAAATATCGGCGACCTTGGCGTTGACGACGTATTCGGCTAATCCCTGTGCGACACTCATGCGCTTTTTTGATCCTCTAAAATCATGGCGGCGCCTTTTTCGCCAATCATGATTGACGGCGCGTTGGTGTTGCCGGTGGTGAGCGTTGGCATAATCGAGGCGTCGATGACTCGCAAACCCGTAATGCCATGGACCCGCAGCCTTGAATCGACGACAGCGGCCGGGTCTTCGCCCATTTTACAGGTCCCGACGGGATGGTGAATGGTGCCGCCGTTTTCACGGGTGAACTGTCGAACCTCGTCGCGGGTCTGTACATCCGGACCGGGCGCGAATTCACCCAGGCTCACTTCCTTGAGCGATGGCGCATCGAAAATCCGGCGCACAATTTTTACGCCTTCATATAGGACGTTCACGTCGTTTTCGTCCGACAAATAGCTGGGACGAATGATGGGCGCTTCATACGGATCGGCGCTTCCGGCCATCACGTCGCCCCGGCTTTCAGCGCGCGCCGGGAGTGCGGTGATCGTGGCGCCGGGCTCTTTCTCCAAGGCGCCCTGGCCTTCATCCTTTGGCGTCGCCGGGGTGAAGGAGAGTTGTAAATCGGGACTGGCCAGCCCTTCGCGGCTGCGGCAAAACACCATGGCGCTGGTGACGCCAAAGGTGAGGGCGCCGTTGCCGAACAGGGCGAATTTCAATATTTCCGGGATCACGTGCGGGAATCGCGACAATTGGTTCATGGTGATTTCGTCGCGCACCTGATGTTTTATCTTGGCGCCAAAATGGTCCGCCAGGTTTGCCCCAACGCCGGACAAATCATGACGGGTTTCAACGCCGATACTCTGGAGATGGGCGGTGGGGCCAATTCCGGAGATTTGCAAAAAATGTGGTGAATTATACGTGCCGCCGGAAAGGATAACTTCCCTCGTGGCGCGGACTTCCTTTTCCTGTTCGTCCTGGCGATAGGTAACGCCAACGCATTTTTTGCCGTCAAAAAGCAATCGTCCGGCCATGGCGCCGGTGATGATTTCCAGATTAGGGTTGTTCTTGACCGCGCGCAAATAGGTTTGCGCGGTGGACCCGCGAAACCGGCCTCGTCGCGTCATTTGGGAATAACCGACGCCTTCTTGCTTTCCGCCATTGTAATCCGGCGTAAGTGGAAATCCCGCCTCCTGCGACGCGCGCACGAAACGGTGGGTCATCGGTAGAATGGTGCGATAATCCTCGACCTTCAGCGGTCCGTCGCCACCGCGAAATTCCGGGTCGCCGCCATGCTTGTAGGTCTCTGATTTTTTGAAATAGGGCAAAATGTCGTCATAGGACCAGCCCCGGCACCCCATCTGCGCCCAGCCATCGTAATCCGCGGGGTTGCCGCGCACATACAACATGCCATTGATGGAGCTTGAACCGCCCAGCACCTTGCCGCGCGGTAAGTAGATTCGCCGACCCGCGGAACCTTCAACGGGTTCAGCCGAATAATTCCAGTTGAGCGTTGGGTGATGAAGCAGGGGACGCAATGTGGCGGGGATGTGAATTCTTAAATCCCGGTCTTTGGGTCCCGCTTCCAGCAACGTGACGCGCGCGCCGCCTTCCACCAGGCGGCATGCGACGGCGCATCCCGCCGACCCCGCGCCCACGACAATATATTCCGCATCCATGTTGGTCTTCTCCCCCTGTTTCCAACGGTATGATTCCATGTATGGACAATTTTACAAGGGTTTCAATTATGAAGGGCGCCTACGCTGCGCTCGGCAGGCCGTCGGCCAACCGGCCCTTAAAATACGGCATCACCTTTTCAGAAAATAACCGGGCGGCGTGTGCGTGGGGATATCCGGAGAGGCAGAAGCTGCTGCAACCGGCGTCCACAAACTCATCCAGCGTATCGGCGATTTGCTTGGGCGTGCCGACCACGGCGATCCCCGCGCCCGCGCGAACGGTGGAAATGCCGGTCCACAGATGGGGGTGAATTTTCATGTCGTCGCCGGACTCATCGAGTAATTGCCAGACGCGCTGGTTCGCCTCCGACGTGCGGCGTATGCCGTCCACCGCGTCCAATCCGTTTCGGTTATTCACCAGATTAAACCGGGTTGATCCGGCGATCAGACGATGAGCGTCATCCCAGGCTTCCGCTTCGGTGTCAGCGCAGATGATTTGCAGGCGCATGCCGAATTGAATCGCGCCTTCGCGGCCATATGTTGCGGCGCGTTGGCGCATATCCTTGATCTTCCGCGCGATTTCATCGGGTCGGTCGCCCCAGAACAAATGCACGGTCGAATGTTTGGCGGAGATGTCCATCGCCTGCTCCGAACCACCGCCCAGGAAGAATGGCGGATGCGGCTTTTGCAATGGTTTGGGCTCAATTACCTGATTGACCGTGTAGTGCTTTCCTTCAAAACCGATGGGGGTGTCGGAGGCCCATAATCGTTTCATGATGGCGACTTCTTCATCCATCTTTTCGTAGCGCACCTGTTTTGAATCCGGAATGCCGTCGGCCAGCGTGTCGTCGTCGCTGATTCCCGCGATCAGGTTGATGCACAGCCGCCCACCGGACATCTGGTCGAGCGTGGCGTACATTTTCGCCGATAAGGTTGGATTACAATATCCGGACCGCAGCGCAATCAAGGGCGCGACATTTTTTGTGCGCGCGGCATAATACGACCCAATAACTGTCGCCTCCCAGCAGGTCGCATTTACGGGCATCAGAAGATATTTGTAACCGCCCGTATCGACGGCGGCGACGACCTCGTCGAAGAGTTCCGGGCTTTGAGGAATTCGGCCTTCAGGGTCCCCAAGACAGGTGCTGTCGCCGCTGGTCGGTAAGAACCATCCAAATGTCAGGTCGGTCATGTTGGCATTCTCCTCGGGCGGTTTTTAGTCAAAAATCGGCGATGTTTCTTTTCTTTCTAAAAAACTTGGCCTAGATTTTGTCCAGACAATAAGAATGACAAAATTTGTGCGCCATATTGTGCGCCGAGCCAAAGGAATGAGCAATGGATGGATCAGAGACAGTCATATCGGGCCCTGTAAGTTATAATCGTATCGCCGTTACGCCTATCGCCGGTACGATGGGCGCAGAGATTCAGGGCGTCAATCTCGCGAAGCTCGATGACGAAACCTTTGGTGAATTATACAATGCTTGGCTTCGATATCAGGTCGTGGTTCTGAGAGATCAGGATATCACACCGGATCAGCAACTCGCTTTTGCACTACGCTTCGGTGAAATCCACCATCATCCCTACATGAAGGGGATGGACGATCATCCCGATATACTCGAAATCATCAAGGAAGCCGGGGACAACTACACTTTCGGCGCGGCGTGGCATACGGATCAGATGTTCAACCCGCAACCCGCCAAGGCCACGATGTTGTACGCCAAGGAAACACCGAGCGCGGGCGGCGATACGATGTTCGCCAATATGCATGACGCCTATAACGCGCTTTCCGACAACATGAAGGAAATTCTGGCGGGGGTGAAGACCTGGTGTGTGGGCGACCGGTTTAAGCTAACTGGAAAATCTGCGCGTAAAGATCGTTACGGAGGCAACAAGACGATGGCCGCCAAGATCCAGGAC
>JBLHZD010000077.1:0-14134 GCA_047631095.1 Alphaproteobacteria bacterium | reverse complement strand
CGGTTCCGCAAAGGGAATCAAAATCAATTCCGAAATTCAAGAAAGCGCACCGGACAACCAATTCATCCGACCCATTAAGTCTTCGGACGGACACTTAGACGGGCCCGGCACCGCCAGCATCGCGCCAGTATAGGATCATTCCCCAAAATCCGTCAAGCTGGACCAGGTTTCACAAGGCCCCTTCCACGCCGGTCAGGCTCGTCGAGAGCGTCTCTATTTAAGAGCCGGGAGCGCCGAAAAAGCGATTCCCGACCCAAAAACAGCGATAATCGGAATATTCGTCGATTGGGGCGTTTCTTCGATTGAATTTTGGGGAAAATACCAATATTTTGTGCTGGGTCTGATTTTAGCTACTAAATATTGTATTTGAGGGCGAGGAGAGGCCATGCCGCGTCGATTGTTTACGGGTCTTTGCCTGCTTTCCGTCAGTCTGCTTTCTGGCTGTTCCTTTCTGGATGATTTTTCCGGTCTGTTTTCAGACGTTCAGTTCGTGACCAAGCCGGTCATGTTTATTCCCGACCGCCGCCAATTCGAGGTTGGCGATGTTTATGTTTATCAAATTGGCGCCACCTCGAGCGAGGAAAGAGCCACGCGCGTCGAGGGCCATAATGTTTGGTGGTCGGACAATTGGGGACGCCGCTGGTTAACCGATGCCGGCGCATTGCTCCCCCCCAAAGAATTTCAAGCAGGCGCAACCTCACCGAAAATTTCGCGTGTCTCCATGGAATCGACGGGACCGCTTTATCCCCTTCTCATTGGAAAATCCGTCGCGTTTCGATACGCCAAAGCGGGCGGCGGCACACCGAAGAGTTTCCATTCACAGGAATGCGCGATCGTCGATTTCGGCGCTGTGATCACCAAGGCGGGCTCCTTCGACGTCTTTAAAATGAACTGCAGCTATGACGGCGACGCCTTTGTAAATTACTTTGCGCCCAGCATTGGGCGTGTGGTGCTGCAAACCGGAAGCTCCCTTTTTTCGTCTGTTGAGCGGGAATTGGTGAAATTTCACCCCGGCGGCGGGCGCATGGCCAAGACAACCAAGCCCACAAAACAGGGCGCGGCGATGGCGCCCAAAATGACGCCCCATCGCGACAGCTCGCATAAACCCAGCATGAAAAAACCAACAAAGACGAAACACGCCAAATCACCAGCCGCCCCCATGGCGGCAAAGAGGACGAGTTCTGGAAAATTCGGCGTCCAGCTGGCTGCTTATGAAGCGGCGGCGCGCGCACGCCGCGCCTGGACCCAGATCAAGAAACGCGCGGGCGCGCTCCTGTCGGACCGCACGCCGGTCATTGAGCGCCATAACGGAAAATCCGGGTCGGTTTATCGCCTACTGGTTAGCGGCTTTAGCACCAAGGCCAAGGCGACGGCGCATTGCAAGGCGCTGAAACGTAAACGGATTGATTGCTGGGCACGCGCTTTGGCGAGCAGCAAGGCTTCCGGTCATGGCGCGCCCGCGCGCCGTACGCAGAAACATTCCGCCGCCCCGCGCTTCATCGAGACCGCAAGCGCCGCGCCATCCGACCGTGAAGACACCGCGCCCGCGCTGCTGCATTTCGCCAAACCATAAGACGGCGGCGGCGCACCATTAGCATAAAGGAAATCGCCCGATGGGTCCGCTGACCGGATACAAGATTATCGAACTCGCGGGCATTGGCCCCGGCCCTATGTGCGCCATGCTACTGGCCGATCTGGGCGCGGACGTCCTGCGCATTGACCGGATCAACCCGCCTAATCGCGATAGTGTGGACCTCCTGAATCGGGGGCGTCGGTCGGTTTCGGTCGACCTCAAGAACCCCGAAGGCATCGAGACAATCCTGCGGCTTGTCGAAAATGCGGATGCGTTGATCGAAGGTTTCCGCCCCGGCGTGACCGAGCGGCTGGGTCTGGGCCCGGACGATTGCCGCGCGCGCAACGACAAACTTGTCTACGGTCGGGTGACTGGCTGGGGACAAGACGGACCGCTTGCCCAAGCAGCGGGTCACGACATCAATTACATTGCGCTCACCGGCGCGCTGCACACTATCGGCGAGGGCGACCGCCCTCCGGCGCCGCCGCTAAACCTGATTGGCGATTTCGGCGGCGGCGCTATGTATCTGGCGTTCGGCGTCGTCTGCGCGCTGCTGGAGGCGAGCCGGTCCGGCAAGGGTCAGGTAGTAGACGCAGCGATGGTCGATGGCGCGGCGAATTTGATGACCTTCGTTTATGCGCTGAAGGCGTCGGGTCAGTGGAATGATGAACGCGCGAGCAATCTGGTGGATGGCGGCGCCTATTTTTATGGAACGTACGAGACCAGCGACGGCAAATATATCTGCATCGCGCCCATCGAGCCGCAATTCCACACGGAATTTCTGGAGCGCATGGGTATCGACCCCACCGATATCCCCAATCAAATGGATCGCACGCAATGGCCCGCGTTGCGCGACCGCCTGAGCAAAACCTTCAAGACCCGCACCCGCGACGAATGGTGCCTGATGTTAGAGGGAACCGATGTGTGCTTCGCGCCCGTACTGGACATGAACGAGGCGCCGAACCATCCCCATAACAAGGCGCGCAACGCCTTTGTCGAAGAATTTGGCGTTGTACAGCCCGCGCCTGCGCCCCGGTTTGACCGGACGCCGGGCGCGATCCAGTCACCGCCGCCACAGCCCGGCGAACACACCAGCACCGCCTTGGCGGATTGGGGATTCAGCGCCGATGAAATCGCTGGGTTGAAGACGTCCGGCGCGGTGTGGGACCGGCCTTCGGAATAGATAATCATGGTGCAACTTGCGGAATCCGACATTCAAACCCGGGAGGTTCTCGAATATCGAGGGCTTCATCTGTTTCACTATTCCATGTCGTCCTGTTCGCAAAAACTGCGCGGATTTCTGAACCTGAAGGGCGTCGAGTGGCGCCCCCATGTGATCGATTTATCCCGACAGGAACAAAACGATTCCTGGTTTCTGGGCGTCAATCCGCGCGGCCTGGTCCCGGTGCTGGTCGATGACGGCGCGGTTCATATCGAGAGCAACGACATTATCGCGTATCTGGAAGATAAATTTCCGGAACCGGCGCTTGTACCACACGACCGGCGCGCCGACATAACCGAGCTTCTGGAAAAAGAAGACGCGCTGCATCTGGATTTGCGTCTGCTTAGTTTTCGGTTCGTCCACGGCCGAACCGGATCGCCAAAATCACCTGAAACCATCGAGCGCTATCGCACAGGCGGATCGGGCACGGTGCAAGGCGAAGCCGATACCGACAAACGACGGGAACTGGAATTTTACGAAAATCTGGCGCGAGACGGCATCACCGATTCCGCAATTCGCGGCGCGGCGGCGAAGTTCAAATCAGCCTATGACGACTTCGAGGCGCGCCTGATCAACCATCCCTATCTGATTGGCGCGACGCTCTGCATCGTCGATATCGCATGGTATGTGTATACAAAGCGATTGATCCTCGCGGGCTATCCCTTTGAGCGCCTCCACCCCAACGTCGCCGCATGGTTTCAACGGCTGGACGCGCGCCCGGAATTAAGCGCAGCGGTGGAAACGCCCGCGCCGCTCATGGCCCGTATCACTGAAAATCACCGCGTGCAGGAAGAAACCAGCGCCACGCTGGCGCAAATCGCCAGACTTTAAGACCGGGCTCCAGGACATGCCGAACGACACGATCCAGCTACGCCGCGCGACGGCGTCCGACGCGGATGGGATCGCCGCGCTGGTGAACGCCGCCTATGAAAAATACATCCCGCGCATCGGGCGAAAACCCTATCCCATGATTATGAATTACGCAGACGCGGTGAAGACGAAAACTGTCTGGGTTGCGGAGGAAGACGGTCAGCTTTGCGGCGCCCTGGTTCTCATCCCATCCGGCGACCACCTTTTGATCGAGAACATCGCCGTCGCCCCCACTTTTCAAGGCGCGGGGTTGGGGCGGCGGTTTCTGAAACTGGCGGAGGACGAAGCGGGCCGCTACGGGTTTTCAGACCTTCGCCTGTACACCAATGTTCGTTTCACTGAGAACATCGCCATTTACACCCGCCATGGCTATGTCGAAACAGGGCGCGACGAACAAAATAATCTGAACGTCGTCTTTATGCGCAAGACGCTCGCTTGAATTTAAATTTCACGCTGGTGGCTTCGCCAACCGCGCTGGTTATCTCCAACGCGCCGCCATGCAAATCCATCAAAGACTGGCACATCGTCAAGCCGAGCTCCGTGCCTTCATACGTGCGGGTCAACTCGTTATCCAACTGCTCAAACGGCAGAAGAACACGCTCTATATCGGCGCTCGGCATGCCAATGCCATTGTCGACGATAGTGAATTCAACGAATTCGCCGCGCAGTCGGGCCGAGATACCGACTCGCCCTTTTTCGTAAGAAAATTTGATCGCGTTCGACAGCAAATTAAGGATGATTTGCCTGAAGGACTTGGCGTCTACTTCCACCATCGGTAGATCATCGTCGCAAGAAAGGTCGAGCACCATTGATTTTTGCTCGGCGTTTTGCCGCATCATCCGGAGACAGGAATCCAGAATACGCACCACATCGACAGCGCCGACATTAATATCCCAACGCCCCGCTTCAATCTTCGACATATCGAGCAGGACATTCACCAGCGCCAGCAGATGCTCGGCGCCGTCATAAACGTCCCCCGCATATTCCAGATATTTTGCGTTGCCGATCGGGCCTAGCAATTCGTCTTTTATTATTTCGGAAAACCCGATAATCGCGTTCATCGGCGTGCGCAATTCATGGCTGACCATGCCAAGAAAATGCGCCTTGTTCACGCTGGCGGCTTCAAGCTGCGCGTTTGCGACCGCCATTTCCTCCACCATATACACCAGATCGGCGCTATGGCGCTCCAGCGCATCTTTCGACACTTCCAGCTCATTCGCCACGCCGTTGATCTCGTCACAGCGCTCCAGCGCACTGGCTTCTTTTTGCTGGGCTTCCGTCACATCCGCGACAATGGTGGCGACGCCGCCCTCGCCGGTCCGTCGGTCCGTCACCATAAAGGCGCGCCCATCGCGATGGCGGATTAGTTCCTGGCTTACCGGCGTGTCCTGGGCTGTGCGCCGCGCCGCGCCCCAGACATCGCCCATCACGCCGTTAGTGTCAAAATTATGCGACGCTCTGGCAAAGACGGCCGCGACGCTCGCCCCCGTCGCAAGGCCTGCGCCTTTTGTCGTCTCAAGCAAATCGATGAAAGCGGCGTTCCGCAATATCAACCGGCCCACCGTATCCCACAATGCAAAGGCGTGCTGACGCCCCTCGAGCACTTCATGCAATTGGTGATCGGTTTTCTTTTTCTGGGTGATGTCCTGATAGGCGCAGATTGTGTCTCCAGTTTCGCTGACCCGCTCGTTGATCTGAAGCCAACGCCCATCAGTCAGCAAAATTTCAGCCGGACCGGCGTCCGGATTGCGACGCCGCGCAACCCGCATGGAAATCCAGCGTTCTGGATCATCGCGCGCCAAACGACCCGCGATTTCGCCATAAGCCAGCTTTCCGCGCAGCAATTCCGTAAAAGAACGCCCAATCAGCGACTCGTAATCTTCAAAGCAACGATAGGCGCGCCGGTAATGCTCATTATGGTAAACCAGCACATCATCCGCATCGAACAAAGCCACCGAAACCTGCACCGAATCAAATGATGCGACGATGCGCGCGTTTATTTCATCAGAGGATTCAGGCATACTTGGAACATACCAACGATATTAAAATTGCACAGACTCTGCGATGGATTATAGAACAGGCGACGCCAGACTGAAACAACGAGGAGATGGTTCGGGGAATTAATTATGTCGTTAATTCAAAGCGCTCAAGAATTAGGTGCCGCTCCATTGCGACCTTTCCCATCCCTCCAGGCGAATTTTATGAACACGCAACGAACCCTGACCAGCGACGAAATTGAAACCTTCAAACGAGATGGTTTTCTGGTGGCCCGCGAACTGTACAGCGCTGCGGATATTCGTGCCCTGTCTGACTGGACCGACGCCTTGCTCGCCTGGCCGGAGACGCCGGGACGGCACATGGTGTATTATGAAGACAGCCTGAGCGAGCCCGGCGAACGGGTCATCGCGCGCATTGAGAATTTCTGCCCCTATCACGAAAAATTCGACACGCTGGTCGGTCAGGGCATGATGATCGACATGGTCTCGCAATTGCTGGACGAACCGGCAATCCTGTTTAAAGAGAAGGTTAATTTCAAAATGCCGGGCGGCGCCGGGTTCACGCCCCATCAGGATGCACAGGCTGGCTGGAACGTCTATGCGGATTTTTATATCACCGCGCTGGTATGCATCGATGCGGCGACCATGGAAAACGGGTGCCTGGAGATGGTCCGGGGGTTTCACGACAAAGGGCTGGTCAGCGATGAATGGGCGCCGTTGAGCGACGCTTCCATGCGCGACATGACATTAGAGCCCTGCCCAACAGCGCCGGGCGATGCTATTTTCTTCGATTCCTACGCGCCGCACCAATCGGCGCCGAACCTGACAAACGACCCCCGACGAGTGCTCTACGTCACCTATAACAAGGCGTCGCAAGGCGATCACCGCGCGGCCTATTACAGGGACAAACGCGATAGCTACCCACCCGATATCGAACGCAGCGCGGACAAGGACTATGTGTTCCGGGTCTGACGCCGCATTCGTTAAACAGTGAATACGCTCGACATCGCCTGGCTGATCGCCAGCGTCTTGCCCGCGGGCGCATGGCTGTATTTGCTGACCTGCCGCGGCGGATTCTGGCGCGCCGATCAAAAACTCCCGGAAGTTCCAAACCCGGATACCCAAAATCGGGAGCGCGACGACTGGCCAGAAATTGTGGTTGTCGTCCCGGCGCGCAATGAAGCCGATGTTATCGGTCGCGCCCTGACATCCCTCCTGCATCAGGATTACCCAAACCCGCCGCTGATCGTTCTTGTCGATGACCGCAGCGAAGACGGCACCGCTTCCGCCGCACGGGCCGCCGCCGCACAGGCCGCTGCCGCACAGATCCCCCTCGGGGAAAACCATGAGCGTCTCGCCCTTGTCTCCGGCCAGCCCCGACCAAAAAGATGGGCGGGAAAGGTCTGGGCCATGACGCAGGGCGTCGCGCACGCCGCTGACATTCGGCCCAACGCGAAATATATTTTGTTTGCCGACGCCGACATCGAGCACCACCCCGCCAATCTGCGGGAACTGGTGACAAAGGCCGAATCGACTCGTCTTGATCTGGTGTCCCTGATGGTTCGCCTCGCCACCGAATCGGCGTGGGAGCGCTTTTTAATCCCGCCTTTCGTCTTTTTCTTCGCCAAGCTTTACCCCTTCGCCTGGGTGAACGATCCGGCCAACGCCACAGCAGCGGCGGCGGGCGGCTGCATGCTGGTCCGACGAACAGCGCTGGACGCCAGCGGTGGATTAGCCGCCATCCACAATGCCCTCATCGACGACTGCGCGCTGGCGCGAACAATCAGGGACGGCGCGCCGGGCGGCGGTCGTTTATGGCTCGGCTACAGCGAAAAAACGCGCAGCATCCGCCCCTATGACGGCCTTCGCGGCGTCTGGGATATGGTGGCGCGCGGCGCTTTTACCCAGCTGGGTCATTCCCCCCTGTTGTTGGGCGGGACAGTTTTGGGCATGGCGATGTTGTATCTGGCCCCGCCGGTTTGCCTGTTTTGGGGGTTTGCTCATAGCGCGCTGGGCGTTGCGGCAAGCGCGCTGGCATGGGCGTGTATGACCATAGCCGCAGCGCCGACCTATCGGCTATACGGGCAAAGCTGGCGGCGCGCGATGGGATTGCCGGTTGCGGCGGCCTTTTTCACCGCCATGACGGTAAGCTCCGCCTGGCGATATTGGCGCGGACGCGGCGGTGGCTGGAAAGGACGCACCTATTCACAGTAAACTGCGGCTCATCGTAATCGAAGGGTGCCGCATCGGGGCGTCGGCACACAAGGCGGAAGAGACATGAGCGCGGCAGTCGAAACCCCGTCCGGAAAAGGCGCTGCGGATGAAAATTTTCCCGTAGGCTCCTGGCTGCTGCCCGCGCATTTGCGCCCGCATATCGCCCTGTATTACGCCTATGCCCGCGCCATTGACGATATCGCCGACAATCCTGAATTACCGCCGGACGAGAAAATCCGCCGCCTGGACGGTTTTGCGCGCGTCATCACGGATGCCCCTTCCGGCGACCCACAAGACGGTGACCGACAAGACGGCGCCCCACATGACAGCTCGGGCGCCGCCGATCCCGCCTACGCCACGGCCTCAGCGATTCGCAACAGCCTGCATGAAACCGGTGTTTCACCACGGCACTGCCTTGATCTGATCACAGCCTTCAAACAGGATGCGTTCAAATCGCGCTATGAAAGCTGGGATGAACTGATCGGGTATTGCCTGAATTCCGCCGCCCCCGTTGGGCGTTATCTCATCGACTTGCACGGGGAACCGAAAGAGGCCCATGGCCCGTCAGACGCACTGTGTAACGCCTTGCAGATTATCAACCATTTACAGGATTGCGCCGACGATTTTCGCGAGATCGACCGGGTCTATATTCCCGAAGACTGGCTGCGCGAGGCGGGTAGTACGGTCGCGGATTTAACCGCGACCGCCGCCAGCCCGGCGTTGCGAAGCGTCCTGGATCGGTGCCTGGACGAGGTGGACGAGTTGATGCGCGAGGCCAGCGCCCTGCCCCGCCATATTTCCAGCTTTCGATTCGCCATGGAATGCGCGGTGATTATCCGCATCGCCCAGACCTTATCAGCCGATTTGCGCCAACGCGATCCGCTGGCGACGCGCGTCGCGCTATCCAAGCCACGGTATTTATGGTGCGGCGTCACCGCGATACTGGCATTATCGGCGCGTCGGATTTTCCAGTGAGCAACCCATGAACTCTTTGCCAAGAATGACCCGCAATGAACGGTGAAGCAGACGATTTGCGCCATGTCCACGACGTCGTAAGACGGTCAGGATCGTCGTTTTTGTGGGGAATGCGGATCCTGCCAAAGCCGCGCCGCGAGGCGATGTACGCGATTTACGCCTTTTGTCGAGAGGTCGACGATATCGCCGACGAACCGGGCCTTGAACCGGACAAACGCGCCGCCTTGCAGGAATGGCGCGCCGAAATCGACCGGATTTATGCGGGAAACCCCAAATTCGCCACCGGTCGCGCGCTACTGGAGCCGGTGCGCGCGTTTGAATTGCCGCGTGAGGAATTTTTGACGGTCATCGACGGTATGGAGACCGACGCCGGCGACCGCTTGACCGCAATGCCGATGGACGAATTGCTGCTGTATTGTCGGCGTGTGGCGGGGGCTGTCGGCATGTTGTCGATCCACGCCTTTGGCGCGACCAAGCCACCCGCGCCGGACATCGCGATCAGCCTCGGCAACGCCTTGCAACTGACCAATATCCTGCGCGATGTAGGCGAAGACGCGGCGCGGGACCGGCTATACCTGCCGCGCGAATTGCTGGCGAAACACGGGGTGGAAGGCGACGCGGCGGCCGTCGTGGTGACGCAGGACAAAACGGCGGCGGCGTGCGCGGAATTAGCGGGGATAGCGCGCGGATATTTTGCGGAAACCGATGCGCACCTGACCCAGTTCGACTGGCGGCAAATGCGCCCCGCCATCTTGATGATGGAAGTCTATCGCCGCACCCTAGACCGATTGGAAGCCCGGGGCTGGGAGAACTTTCGCGATCCCATAAAGCTGTCCCGACCCGAAAAATTGTGGGTCGCCTTCCGTTACAGCCTGTTCTGAGGCCCGCATGACGCGCATTCATGTCATCGGCGCCGGATTGGCTGGGTTGGCTGCCGCGGTTCGGTTGCATCGACGCGGCCATGCAGTGCGCCTGTATGAATCCAGCGGCCATGCGGGCGGGCGGTGCCGGTCTTTGTATGACCAAACGCTCGACCGCCAGATCGACAACGGCAACCATCTGGTCCTCAGTGGCAATACGTCGATCCGAGCCTACCTAGAAGACCTCGACGCCTATGACGGTTTGACCCGCGCGCCTGCTGAATTTCCCTTCTTTGACGCGCGCAATGGCGCCCGCTGGACCTTACGTCCCAATTCGGGGCCTTTCCCGTGGTGGGTGTTCGCGCGCGCGCGACGTCCCCCCGGCGTATCCGCTGCGGCCTTTCTCTCGGCGCTGAAATTTCGCAACGCCAAACCGGACGACATCGTGAACGAGATAATCTCGCCGACGAGCCCGCTCTATGAAACATTTTGGGAGCCGCTGGCGCTTTCCGCGTTGAACACGCCGCTGGATCGCGCCGCCGCAGGGCTTTTGTGGCCCGTCCTGGCCGAAACCTTCCTGCCGGGGGCCAATGCCTGCGCGCCGATGTTGGCGCCCGACGGATTATCAGCGGCGCTGGTCGATCCGGCGTTGGCCTATCTTCAGCGTCACGGCGTCGAAATTCTGTTCAATCACCGATTGCGCGACGTGCAAACCGAAGACGGCGCCGTCACCACGTTACGGTTTTCCAGCGACGATCCGCACGACGACGGCCTTCGCGCCCTTGAGCCAACGGACCGAACGATTCTGGCGATTCCGCCCACCGGCGCCCATTCCGTATTACCGGAATTGACGGTGCCCCAAGGCGCGCACGCGATCGTAAACGCCCATTTCAAGCTTTGCGAATTGCCTCGTTACAGCGCGCCATTCGTCGGGTTGGTTGGCGCAGCGGCGCATTGGGCCTTTTTACGCGGCGATATCGTCTCGGTCACCATCAGCGCCGCCGATGAATTGGCCGCGCGCCCCGCCGACGAGATCGCCGAGACGCTTTGGCCGGATGTCGCGCGCGCAATTGGCGCCCCCATCACCCCCTGCCCCCCCTGCCGGGTCATTAAGGAACGCCGCGCCACGTTCTCCCAAACCCCGGAGAACAACCGATTGCGGCCCAAAACAACGACACGCTGGTCAAATTTATTTTTAGCGGGCGACTGGACCGATACAGGCCTGCCCGCCACGATTGAGGGCGCCGTGCGCTCCGGGCATCATGCGGCGAACTGTCTTGAGCGTAGTCTGGGCGCGATTCCGACGATTTCGTCAGCGTAACAAATCCATCACACCCCCCGATAATCCGAAGTTGAAATATTGACACGGTGGCGCAGATGACGCATTTACGTAATTATTCAAAGGCACTCCTTATTAATAAACTGGTTTCGGCGATACATGTGCGCGGCGAGGCGAATACAGGATTCTGAAGACGCTGTGATCATGGGCGGACCCGGATTTGAAGAGGGCGCCCCATCGCGAATCCGCGCCTTGATTGATGAAGCGCGCAACGGATTAAGCGCGATGCAGCGTGATGACGGGCATTGGGTCTTCGAATTGGAGGCCGATGTTACGATCCCAGCCGAATACATCATGCTGGAGCATTACCTCGACGAAATCGACGACGACCTCAATGTAAAACTGGCTGTTTATCTTCGCGAAAAACAGGGCGCCCACGGTGGCTGGCCGCTGTTTTACGATGGTGAATTCAATATCAGCGCCAGCGTCAAAGCGTATTACGCGCTGAAGCTGGTGAGCGATTCCGCGGACGCCCCTCATATGGTTCGCGCGCGCGAGGCGATTCGCGCCCATGGCGGCGCTGAGTCCTGCAATGTTCTTACCCGCATCTCACTGGCGCTGTTTGGACAGGTTCCCTGGCGCGCCATCCCCGTCATGCCGGTGGAAATCATGCTGTTACCGCGCTGGTTTCCGTTTCATCTCTCCAAAGTGTCTTATTGGTCCCGCACGGTTATTGCGCCGCTACTCATTTTGATGACGCTCAAACCGCGCGCGCGAAACCCAAACAACGTCACTATTGAAGAACTGTTCGTCACGCCCGCCAATTCGGTGCGCAAATATTTGTCAAACCCGACTGGCTCGCCCTGGGGCGAATTGCTGCTGGCGTTCGACAAGGTGCTTCGCGTCGCCGAAAAACAACTTCCAAAGAAATCCCGTCAGCGCGGCATCAAGGCGGCGGTAAAGTTTATCAAGCAACGATCAAACGGCGACGATGGGCTCGGCGGCATTTTTCCCGCAATGGCCAATACAGTGATGGCGTTCGACGCGCTGGGCTTCGACAAAGATGACCCGGCCCTCGTCACCGCCAAAGAGGCGCTGCGTAAACTTCTGGTGATTGAAGACGACCGCGCCTATTGCCAGCCCTGCCTGTCCCCGGTCTGGGATACCAGCTTGGCCGTGCAGGCCATGATGGAGTCTGGCGTCGCGCGCGATGGCGACACCGTCACCAGCGCAACTGACTGGATGGCGGATCGGCAAATCCTCGACACCGTCGGCGATTGGGCCACAGCGCGACCGGGGTTACGCCCCGGCGGTTGGGCCTTTGAATACGCGAACGACCACTATCCCGACGTAGACGACACCGCCGCCGTTGCGATGGCGATGGAGCGCTCTGGCAACCCGAAATACAAGGAAGGGCTGGACCGCGCCGTCGAATGGGTCGTCGGCATGCAAAGTGAAAACGGCGGTTGGGGCTCCTTCGATGCGGACAATACGCAGGAATACTTGAACCATATTCCCTTCGCCGATCATGGCGCGTTGCTTGACGGCCCGACCGAGGATGTCACCGCGCGCTGCGTCAGCATGTTGGCGCAAATTGATAAAGTTGGTTGCAAGAAAACGATTGATCGCGGGCTAGAATATCTTCGCCAGACCCAACAGAGCGACGGATCCTGGTACGGCCGATGGGGCACCAATTATGTTTATGGCACCTGGTCGGTCCTGTCTGCGTTTAACGCCGCCGGCGCCGATATGAGCGACGCGCCCTTCCGAAAATCCGTGCAATGGCTTGAATCCCAGCAACGCGCGGATGGCGGATGGGGCGAAGACGGCGCCAGCTATTACGATGAAACCAAAGACGTCGCAAAAGCCAGCACGCCGTCACAAACCGCCTGGGCGTTGTTAAGCCTCATGGCGGCAGGCGAAGTGGAAAGCGACGCGGTCGAACGCGGCGTCAATTACCTGATGAATGCGCCGAGAGACGGCGCTAAATGGACAGAGCCCTGGTTTACCGCCGTTGGTTTTCCACGCGTGTTCTATCTTCGCTATCATGGTTATAGCGTCTATTTTCCACTCTGGGCGCTCGCCCGGTATGAAAATTTGCGCACCGGCAACGCTCAAACAGTTCCCTTTGGCATGTGAGCCGGGTCGGCATTATCACCGGGCTTTTGGTTGAATCCAAAGCCCTTCACAGGGCCGAAAACCGGCTCCCTTCCTATGAAACGCCCTTGCTGTGCGCCGTCGCAGGCGACGCCGCGCGCGCCTATGCGCAAGCCTGCGCCATGGCGGATCGCGGTGTCTCGGGGTTGGTCAGTTTTGGTATGGCCGGTGGCCTTGATCCCGCCTTGCAGCCAGGCGATCTGATCATCGCCGAATCGGTCATGGACGCATCAGGGAAATCATCCAACACCGATTCAGATTGGCGCGAAACCTGTAAATCCTCAATCAACACCGCGCGTTCGGGCGTGATTTTCGGCGCCGATCGGGCGCTTTGCAGCATCGCCGATAAACAGGCGGCGTTTTCCACCCATCACGCGTGCGCTGTTGATATGGAAAGTCACGCGGTCGCGCGCGCCGCACGAGACCGCAATTTGCCGTTTCTGATTGTCCGCGCAATCGCCGACACCGCCGCAACCGCGCTTCCCAAAGCTGCGCATAACGCCATTGGCCCGAACGGCGAGCGCCGCGCCCTGTCTGTTATGGCTGGCTTGCTTCGACGGCCCTATGAACTACCGGCGATCCTGCGACTGGCCCAGGAAAGCGGCGCAGCAATGAAAACTTTGAACCAAATCGCGCCAGCGCTTTTGAAAACAACGCCGGGCGGTGTTTAAGCCGCATTGGTTTTCTTACGCGCCTCGGCCTCTTCGTGCAGGTCCGACAGCGCCGTCTGGACATGAGATTCGAAGACATATTCTGCGGGCCGTTGATTGGCGAAAGACGGTTCCGGCGCCATGGGGCCATCGGTTTTCGGTCCCTTTAAAAATACTTTCAACGCCTTTAACGGGTTCGCCACAGTGTCGTTGACGGCGGTCGCTTCATATCCGCAATGCACCATGCAGTCGGCACATTTTTCATAACGGCCAGTTCCGTAATTATCCCACTCGGTTTCCGCCATTAATTCGGTGAAACTCTCCGCATACCCTTCGG
>JBLHZD010000076.1:0-14194 GCA_047631095.1 Alphaproteobacteria bacterium | reverse complement strand
ATTGCGTATTCCCGTTAAGCTGGACGCTGGATTCGGTTGGCCCGTTGACCCGCTCGGTCGAAGACGCCGCCCTTGTCTATCAAATACTGCAAGGCGAAGACCGCGATGACGACACGACAATCGGCGTTACCACTCATGACGTTCTGGAAAACCTGAAGGCGGGCGTCAAAGGATTGCGGGTCGGAATCCCCGAAGATGTCTTTTATGACGATCTGGACCCGGAGGTCGAAAAAGCGATCAAATCCTGCGTCGCCGTATTTTCCGACCTTGGCGCGCATGTCTCGACCATCGCGTATCCAGAAGCGAAAATCGCCCAGGCCATTCGCGGCTCCATCAGTAGCGCCGAGGCCTGCGTCATTCACGCCCAGCGCCTGAAAACCCGAGTCGGCGATATGGATCCGGTCGTCGGTCCGCGTATGGTGATGGATCTTGACCGCCCGGCGACCGATTACGCGGCCGCGCTGCGCCAAATGCGTCAAATCCAGAAATCCCAATTGACCGGAAGTCTGCGCGACGTCGATATCCTGTTAGCGCCGACCACCCGCCTGCCCGCTGTTCCAGTCGCTGAAATCGACAAGTCTCTCGATGAATATCTCCGCCTGTCCGCACAATTTGCGGAAAACACCGCCACCGGTAATGTCCTGGGGCTGTGCGGATTGTCCGTTCCGGGCGGGTTTTCAAAGGCGGGCCTGCCCATCGGGCTCATGATCTACGCCAAACCTTTCGCCGAGGATGTCGCGTTAAGGGCTGGATACGCCTATGAACAAGCGATGGAGTGGCGATTGAAGCGCCCGGATTTGTCCTGGGCCGAGAGAAATTAAGGCGCGCCCTTAAAAAGACGAATCCGGTCCGGTCAAAAATTTAACTTCCTCTGGCGTTGTGTCCCGACCCAGCGCCTCATTGCGGTGCGGGAAGTGACCGAAGCGCTCGATAATGACGAAATGTTTTCTCGCCCATTCAAGATTTCGCGTCGGCAAATTCACACACAATGCGATCATCCGGTGTTGATCCTCCATATCTTCGCTATGCTCGAAAGGTAAATACATGAATATCCTTTCGATCTTGCTAAGCGCCATATCATGACCTAACGCCACGCCTTCCTTCGCCAGCGCCAACGCTTTCACATCGTTGGAATAGGACCGCGCATCCCCGCGAAACAAATTGCGCGAGAATTGATCGAGAAGGATCAACAACGCCAATCGCCCTTTCGCCGTCTCGACGAAATGATCATAGGCGCCCGCAGACGCCTGTTCCCAGTGATCGCCAAATTGCGCGCGAATTTCGTCGTCAAAGGCCACATCTTTTTTAAACCAAACCTCGCGCCGCTCAAAAGGCGCAGCGCCAAACCAGAATTCATGAACCGTGTTGATCAAATCGGTGGAATTCGCCATCGCATGTATCCTTAATATCCCAGTCTCCTGAAATTATGCACTCTCTGATATGAATGCACGCCCTATGCGTATGCGCTTGAGCGCGAACCGGTGATTGGATACGGTCTGCGCACCATGGAACAACCACTCACCATTATCGGCCGTAACCGAGCGCGCGCCTTATGATTTCAATACCCGCCTTCAGGAACGCGGATTACCGCCGCCTATGGGCGGGCGCAGCGTTTAACCAACAAGGACAAAGCGGCGAGCAGGTTGTGTTGGGACTCCTTGTATTTCAGGCGACGCAATCCACCGCCTGGGTCGGCGTGACGCTGGCGGTCTATTTTCTTCCCTTTTTCATCCTCGGCATTGCGTCCGGCGCGATTGCGGATCGGCTGGACCGACGGTCCCTGCTGCGACGCATCGAAGTTCTGATCGTGAGCAATCTGATTATTCTCGCCATCGTTCTGGCGATAGGATTTACCTCGCTTGGCCTGATTGTCGTCTTTACGCTGATTGCGGGCGGGCTGCGCGCCCTGCATCAACCCGCCCGCGTCGCCTACGCTTATGACATCGTTGGCGGCGGCCAAGTCGTATCGGGAATAGGGCTTCTCAATCTCGGCGGTCGTATCGGCCAATTAATCGGCGCGCTGGGCGCGGGCGCGGTTATGGAGGCGTTCGGCGCGCCTGCGGCGTTTCTGGCGGTGGCGGCCGGTCACGGTGTCGCGTTGGGTTTCTTTTTACGCCTGCGGGAAGCCGGAAAATCCGCTGTCATCAATCGCGTTCCTTTGGGGCGAAATCTTCTTGAATACGCCCAGGAACTTCGGCGCAATCGCATGCTACTGATGTTGGTGGCGGTCACGGCCTCTGTCGAGGTCTTAGGATTTTCGTTCGCCACCGCCCTGCCGGAACTGGCCACGACCCGGTTGAACATGGGCGCGGAAGGGCTAGGCCTGTTACACGCCGCGCGTGCAACCGGCGGCATCATCGCAGGCGTGGGCCTGACCTTCCTGGGGGCGCTGCAACAACGCGGCCTCGCCTATCTGGGCGTTATCGGCGTCTTTGCCGCGAGCCTGATGATGCTTTCGGCCCAAAGTTCCCTCACGGTGACAATTTGCGCGGTCATCCTGGTGTCGGGCGCGGCGGCGGCGTCTGACATTCTCACCCAAAGCATGATGCAGCTGGCGGTGCCGAACGCCCTGCGCGGCCGGGCCATGGGCGTGTGGGTGCTGGCCATCGGGTTCGCGCCCATTGGCCATCTTGAAATGGGCGCACTGGCGTCGTCGATTGGCCTTGGAAACGCCCTATTCATCAACGGCGCGGCGCTATTGGCGATTGGACTTGTCATCACCCTCGCGGCGCCCGGCCTTCGCAAATTGTGACAATCCGCGAAGGATACGGCGCCGCAAAAACGCGTTGCTACCAGCCCATCATACCAGACTGCCGGCGTGGATCGGCGCCACCATACATCCGTCCCTTTTCACGGTCATGGATAATTGTGCAGACTGCCCCGGCGGCGCGGGTTTTCTCGGCCCACCATTCAACGGCGTGACCCCGGTTTTGTAAATCATCCCCCACCGCGCGCGGCACTCGGTTCTCAACTTTGATCCGGCCCGGATCCGCCACATGCGGCTCAAAGGAATTGGGATGGCTGAAGGTCGCGAAACGCGGCGCTTCAATGGCCTCCTGCGGGTCCATGCCAAAGAGGTGAATGTTGAGAAACACCTGCGCCATACTCTGACACTGCACATCGCCGCCCGGGGTCCCGAACGGCATCGTGACCTTGCCTTTCTTGATCGCAATCGCAGGGTTCGGCGTCAAACGTGGTCGTTTGCCCGGCGCAATGCTGGAGGCGTGCTCCGGCACGGCCCAGTTCTGCGATCCCCGCCCGGACACGACGCAACCAAGACCCGGAATAATCGGCGTCGATCCAGATGTGTCACTCGGCGTGATGGAAAACGCGTTGCCATCCGCATCGACCGCACAGGCGTAGGACGTATCGTATTCATGGGGCACCGGCCCATGCAACGTGGGAACGTGAACAGGGCCACCGCCCGCGTGACCGGGCGCTGCGCCATAGGGCGGCATCCCGGGGGCCGCATTGGCCGGGTCAATCATGCCCCGGCGCTCGGCGGCGTATTCCTCAGACAACAGATAGTCCATCGGCACATCAACGAATTTTGGATCCCCGTAATAATGCTCCCGGTCGGCGAAGGCGAGCTTGATCGCTTCCGACACCGTGTGAATGTAATCGGCAGAATTATGCCCCATGCCCTTCAGGTCAAAACCTTCGAGCAGCGACATGATTTGCAACAGCACCGGCCCCTGACACCAGACATCGCAGGTGTAGATATCGAAACCGAAGTAATTGCGCATGACCGGCGCCTCAATCCCGACGCGAAAGTCCCGCAAGTCAGAAGCGCTCATCAACCCGTCATTGTCTTCGTGATATTTGACGATGGTCTGCGCGATGTCGCCTTCGTAAAACGCCTTGCGCGCCGCTTCCAGCCCCGCCGCACGGTCGCCGCCCGCCGCTGATTCTTCATCCGACATATATTGCAGCGTCTTCGCCAAATCGCTCTGGACGAAATTTTCCCCGACTTCTGGCGGGCGATCATTTGGCAAATACACCGCCGCATTGCCCGGCCAACGGCGCAGTTGATCCTGCGTGTTCACGATGGATTCATGCATGGTGGGATGCATCGAGAACCCTTCGCGGGCATAACGCGTGGCCGCGGCGGCCACGTCGGAAAATTTCATGGTGCCGTATTTGTCCAACGCCGTTGTCCAGGCGCCGGGCGCTGCGGGTATGACGCTGCGCAACAGACCGATCGGAATGGCGCCGCCATTGTCCGAAATAAACATGTTGATGTCGGTCTTTTCCGGCCAGCCGCCCAGACCGCTGATCGTCACGACCTCGTCGCGTTCGGCCAGATAAATAATCATCGGCGCGACACCGCCTACATTCACGATATCGCTTTGCAGCACCGCCAGCGACATCCCCGCCGCGACGCCCGCGTCGACCGCATTGCCGCCCGCTTCCAAAATGTCAAAACCGGCTTTCGACGCGAGATAATGCCCCGCCGAGCACATATACCGTGTGCCAAGCATCGTTGGTTGGAACGCCGCCATGAGTTTCTCCTTCAGCATCTGGCGAAGACAGCCTGATCGCCGTCTTCATGGTTATAAAAGCGTCAGGCGCTAAACCCGACTTCGATCAAAGGCGCGTTATCGATAACGCGCTGATACGACATCCGCGACAAATCAATCGTGCGGTATTCGCCATGTAATAGTAATTCCGTCATCGCCCGCCCGATCGCGGGGCCTTTTTGCAACCCTGCGCCGGAAAACCCGGTCGCGATATAAAAATTCTCCAACCCGCCGACCCAAGGGCCAATAATCGTGTTGCCGTCCATGCGATTTAACGCGTAATGCCCGGCCCAGCTTCGGATCATTTTCAGGCTTTCAAACGCGGGCACGCGATGGGCCAGCGCGGGCCATAGCGTTTGTTCGAACAATTCATGCTCGACCTCGAAATTGAAGCCTGGCGGTTCATCTTTTCGCGTCAGCCCGGCGGTGTATCCCGCGCCTTCCTTGCGAAAGGTCACGCCGCTTGGGTCCTTGGTCAGCGGCATCGTTTCCAATTCCGCTTTGGTCTCAAAATAAAACGTCATGCGCCGCAACGGTTCGACGGGCATCTTCATGCCCACCATGGCGGAAATCGCAGGGCCCCAGGCGCCTGCGACATTCACAACAGTCTCCGCCGCGATATCCCGCCCGGATTCCAGTTTGACGCCGGTAACGCGGGTTGCCGTCGCATCAATGCCCACGACCCGGTCCTGCACAAACTCTACACCCAGGCTGATCGCTTTTCGGCGAAATCCGATGACGGCGGCATGCGGGTCGATAAACCCATCTTCCGGCGCGTGAAGGGCCGCGTCGATATCGTCAACGTGGAGCGAGGGGAAACGATCCGCGAGCCCGGCGCGGTCCAGCAAATCTATATTGGCGCCCAGCGCCGTCTGCGCCCGCCAATTCGCGGTGATGGCGTCAACATTCTTGGCCCCCGCGACAAGATACATATATCCATGTTCGTTGAAGTCGAAGCGCCCCGGCTGGCCGTCCACATCCATCAACCGCGCGAAGTCCTTGTAAACCGCGCGCCCATATTGGGACATTTCAATATTTTCGGGCAGGCCATGCATCAACCGCACGCCCCCGGACGACCGTGGCGCCGCCGCCCATTCGTAACTCGGGTCGGGTTCGATCACGACCACATCGCCCGCCTTGCCCGCCATGGCCAGATGGTAGGCGATGCTCGCCCCCATGATGCTGCCGCCGATGATTACGATATCCGCCATCGCCCGCCCCTATTCGTCCAGTTCGCGATAGCGACGGAAGATCCCTCTTTCGTTAAACGGGATCCGGCGGCTTGACGATAGATAGGCGTCAACCGTCGGCAGGGCCGCGACCGTGTCATGCAGTTGAGACACCATCGGCGCATCATTTTCCAGCCGCGCCATCGCATTGGGAAACGCATATCGCAACCCAGCGACCAGTTGGAAGATCGACAAATCCGGATATGTTGGCGTGGTTCCAATGGCAAAACCGGAATCCGCCGGGTTTTGCGCGATCACCCGCTCGAAATAGCCCAGATATTTTGGCGCGCGAATTTCGAGAAAATTTTCCGTTTTCTGTTTCGCCGCGTCCTTCTGGTCTTCGTAATACATCGCGTTCGCAATGGGGTGATGGGTGTCGTGAATTTCCGACACAAAATCCGTCACGGTCAATTGCAGTTGATGCGCCCAGAACCGTCCGGCCTCGTCCTTCGGGGCCAGATTGTGGCGGTCTCCCAAAAACAACAAAATGTTCGCCGCTTGCGCGATGGTCCGATCAACCGTCTTTAAAAACGGCGGCGCGAAAGGCGGTTGGTCTTCGGTTTCTGATTCCAGCACAGCGCGCAGGGCGGGAACGCCAAACCCATCATCATCGGACCCGCGCCCAATATCCACATAGGGCGCCTGCGCATATTCCAGCGCGAGCCGAACAAATTCGCCGCGTCCCTGTATCCACGGCCAATAAAAAAAATCATATCCCATGGTCCGCCTCCTGTGTGAAGCCGTATAGTGAGCCTGAATCACGCCCTGCGAAAAGGAAAAAATCACGATGAAGCTGTTCTGGACCCCCGCATCGCCTTTCACCCGGAAAGTTGTTGTTACGGCGCAGACACTTGGCCTGTGGGATCAAATCGAGATTATGCCGACCACCTGGCCGCTGGAATGGGGGTACAGCACGGTGCGATTCACACCAGGATTGGCGGAAGCGAACCCGGCCGCGCGCATTCCCACGCTGATCACCGATGCGGGCGACGCGTTGGGCGATTCCACGCTGATATGTCAGCATCTGGAAAGCCTTGCTACAACCACAACCATCATCGCGGCCGATCCGTGGCGCATGTGGTCGCTATACGCCATCGCCGACGGGTTGCTGGAAGCCCAAGTCGCCATGCGCGCGGAGTTCCTGCGGTCGCAAGACACCCAGTCCCCCGGATACCTCAACAAGCAACGCGACCGGATCGCGCGGTGCTTCGACGCCCTTGAAAGCCGCGCCGATGAACTGGCCGTGACGGGCGCCAACCCCGACCTTGCGCACTTCACCGCCGGCATCGCATGCAGTTATCAGGACTGGCGCGACTGGCTGGATGATTTTCGCACGGGGCGGCCGAGACTTGCGGCCTGGTATGACGATTTCGCCACCCGGGCACTTATGCAGGAAACCGAACCACAGGAAACGCCCGAAGCCTGAACCGCTTGCGTTACGCAGCGGTTAAAACGTTTCCACCCTCTCGCGCGGCGTCGATAATCCGTACAGCGTCTTCCGGCAACAACAGGCGTTGTGCGATCAAGTCGTCCGCCGCCGCCTGCAGCGCCGCCACATAGGCATCGTTGTTGGGATAGCGTTCTTCAATTGAGAGTCGCGGGTCCCCCGCCACCAGTCGCGCCGCACGCGTTTCAGCAAAGGCGATGCGCCCCCCGATGGTGCTGTAGAGATCACCTTCCCCATGACCCGCAGCGCGCGGATTCCAGCCGACCAGCGTGGCTCGCGGGACGTGCTGGGCGGGGTGACGCCATCCCGCATTTCCATTTCCGTCGGAATCGACCGTAGACACAAACATCGGATAGGCGGCGCCTTCGCGGGGCGGAATGACTGCATAATCAGCCAGATGCAACGTGTTAACCACGCCGGTATAGGCCACGCCCGGAATGTCCGGAAAACCGGCATTTTCCGGCGCCACCAGCGTCCCGGCGCCAATGCTGGGGAAAGAGCCGGGCGGCGGAGCGACGTCCTTTTCCACCCAATCTTTCATCGCCACCAATAAGGGACGCAACAACGCGCTATAGGTAATATCGTTGAGCGGTAATTGCGTGGCGCCAGCGGCGGGCTCGGCGGCGCCGTGGGGCATGCCGGCGGCCAGATAAATCCGTACATTGTCGGGCTGCTCGATATCAACGCCCTCGCAATCCGTCACCACCAGCGACCCCCGCGCGGACCACAGCTCGGCGTCGGTATCCAGATGCATGATTTTTGGCGTCACGCCCGCCGCGTCACAACGCGTCAGCACGCCGTCGGTCAAATTGGAAATGGGGTCGTGCAACGTACGATACGCGAAAGGAAACTGGTCGCCGGGATAGTTATGATCTTCGTGTTGGCGCTGATATCGCCCGGCTTGTGAAAACGCGCGGTTGGTATGAGTTTTCCGGGAGCCCGCAATCAACGGCACAGCGGCGTCGAACACTGCGCCGCCCGCCAGACCCGCCCCGGATAAGGCCTCGTTGAACCCCTGATATAGAAAATCACGAATGAACCGCCCGCTTTGCGACAAGCCAAACAGCAAGGCGCGGCCCGGCGGCGTTGCGCCCCCTTGCGATAGCGGATTATCCCCATGAGGTTGGCGCAGATAGGCCGCGATATCGCGGACCGAGGCGAAAGCAAGACCACAAACACTAGGGTCTTTCGCCGTGTAGATGAATTCAAAAATCGCGCCGCCATCAAACCCGTCCGGACGGGTGATTTCAATCCGTCGGTCATCCAGATAGCGCCAGGACAGGCCCGTCGGCGTTTCTCGTTTGTCGCGTTCCAGTCCCCGCACGCTCAGGGTCGCGTCACTTTGCGCGAGCGTTGCGGCGGGGTAGCTCAACGCGCCGGTGAAAACGTCGTCCTGCGCTTCGTTGATAAATTCTTCAAGACAGCGCCCGGTGATGGGTCCCGTCGCGTCCGCCGCAATCGGATAATCAGCGCACATGCGCCCTTCGTCCCGGTCAATGTCATCCTGCCAGCCGGTCCACACCATCGTGTAACCTTCGTTCATCAGGAAACCGGTCCCGGCATCCTCGGGCGCTTCCATCGTGTTGATCGCCGGACCGCTATTCGCGCGGCTGATGACCCGCTTCGAGCCCCGATTCAGGATTTCGTGAAACAGCCACCCATTGTTCTTCGCCGCATCGACCGGACGCAAAATACAAAGGTCGGATTTATATTCGACCAACCCGTCGCTATTGCGCGGCGCCTTGTCGAGGTTGACGATCCCGGCGTTCCGCGGGTCGGCAGGATCAACCGCGCCGATCACGTAACCGGACAAACGCTCATAGGCTCCTACATCACCGAAAACCCTGCCATCATAAACAGGCGATTGGGTTTCGGTAATGACGATTTCCTTGATTCCGTTTCCAGACATATCAAACGCTCCTCGGGTCTTTGTTACTCAGAATTGTCGTCGCCACGCCAATCGCGAAACGGCCCAATGGTCGGGTCGGCGGCGCGCACCCTATAATAAGGAATGCGCGGTTCATACAAATCGAACAGCCGTCGCAACTCAGCGACCGGATCGTCATAATCATCGGCGCGCAAATCAACCGTCGCATAGTCCAGATCATGATGCACCAGAATGGCGGCGGATCGTTGCCCGCCGATTTGACCGCCCGCATCCCGGCCCGCCTCTATTGCGCGCACCAACCGCGCCTCCAGCGCCAAAGCCGGATCGCTGGTGAAGGACGCCGCCATCGCATCCACCACCTTGTCGCTGGTCAACCGGTTGCCCATAGCCACAAACCCGTCGCCGATATGATGGCCTTTCCAGTCGCTGTTCTCCGCGCCGGTGCGCGCCGCCGCGCCGCCCTTTGAATCGACAACCGCAATTTGCCGGGATTCAATATGCGGATCAGCCGCAGTCATCGCGCTGATCGCATCCGCCGCGCTGCCGCCCGCCGCCAGCCGGTCCAACCCCAGCGGTCCCAAACGCGGATCCGTCAACGCCTGGGTCGCGACCGCGCCGATAGCGGTTTTTACAAACGGCACCCGGCTGCCGACCGCCATTTCACCGGTTGTCGTCGCCACGCCAAGCGCACCGGTGCGCGCGCAACGCGCAACAATGCTGAACGTATTAAATTCAATCGCCAGACCATTCATACCGTGTTCCTTTTTGTTGCCCCTTGCGACAAGGGTTTTACGTTTTTCTAATCATCCTTGCGATTCAACAGGCTTTGACCGCCCTTTACCGGATACCGGCTCAACGCGGCTTCGTCCGGCTCTGTGCCCCAGCCCGGCGTGTCGGGGACGATCACATAACCATCTTCAATCTGCGGCGTGTTGGTGAACAATTCATCGTCCCACGGCAAACGGTCGATATCGATTTCCATGATCCGCAAATTCGGCACCGCAGCGGCGAAATGCACATTCATCATCGACGACAGATGGCCGTAAAAATTATGTGGCGCGACGTTGACTTCGTGCGCGTCGGCGGCGGCGGCGATTTTCATGGATTGCCAAACGCCATTCCAGACCGCGTCGACAATCGCCACATCCATGGATTGCGCCCGGAAATAAGGTAGAAATTCCCGCAGCCCGATCAGGGTTTCGCACGAGCTGATCGGATGGGGGCTGTGATCGCGGATATAGGCCAGCCCTTCGGGGTTGTAGCTATCGAGCTCGATCCAGAACATATCCATATCCGCAATCTCGCGGATGATCTTCAGATAGCCTTCGGTCTTTGCGTTGAAGTTCAAATCCAGCAGGATGTCGATATCAGGACCGGCGCCATCGCGGAAGGCTTCCAGATGCGCCCGCATATTCCGCAAGACGTTTCGTTCCACATTCAAGGCTGGTTGGAAGGGCGAGCCAAACCCGGGGCGCCAGCCTTGCGGCTTGCCGTCTTCATACAGGAATATATTGGTTTTCAGCGCGCTGAAGCCCTTTTCCCGCACTTCTTCGCCCAGCGCCTTGACCCCGTCCAGATCCGTGATCGCCGGTTTGTAATAGGTCGGATGGTTAATGCGCCAGGTCGCGCAATGGGACCAGTATAACCGGATTTTGTCCCGTACCTTGCCGCCCAGCAATTCGTAAACGGGCACGCCCATGGTTTTGGCCTTGGCGTCGAGCATGGCGTTCTCAATCGCGCCCAGTCCTTCGCCGACCACGCCCCCGGCGGCGGGCCGCGTGCTGGCGTAAAGTTCGCTATAAACGCGCTCATGCGCGCCGACCGACTGCCCCACCACACGCTCAGCGGCGCGTTCGATGACCGCATTCACGCCCGGCGACCCAAAGCCTTCGTCGAATTCACTCCACCCGACGATCCCGTCATCGGTCGTTAATTTGACGAAATGGTAGTTCCGCCACCCGGCGTCGCAATGCAGCGTCTCAACATTCGTTACCTTCATTTTTGGTGTCTCCCCCAGCAAATTTTGGTCGATTTATGTGATGGTTACGGATCGGCGCTTGCCGTCTGCCTGGATTCCCGTCTTAAATATACTCAGCCTTGAATATATAAGGGCGGCAGTGAAATACGGAGACCCATGATGACTGATGCGGCATCCTCAGGCAAATCAATGCAACCATCGCTCGATCTCGGACCGGAAATCGAAGGCCCCCATGTCTGGCGTGGACCGGAAATGGCCACGCGAAAAGACGAGTGGCTGCATGTCTTGTCCGCCCCGGAACTGGCGGATCTGGACGCGGCTGTAGAACGTGTTCTGTCGCGAGACCTCGATATCCTCGACATTTCGAAAGCGGATTTTGAATTGCCCGTCCTGGGGCCGGTTCTGTCATCCATGCGCCGTGACCTGTTACAGGGACGTGGATTCAACGTTTTGCGCGGCGTGCCCGTAGATCGTTATGACCGCCGCGCCGCCGCCATCGCATTCTGGGGCGTGGGAATGCATCTGGGCGATGACGCCGTGTCGCAAAATGGCAAAGGCCATGTGTTGGGTCACGTCAAGGATCTGGGGCTGGATTACGCCGACCCCATGGCGCGAGGCTATCAGACCAGCGCGCGCTTGCCCTATCACACCGATTATTCTGATTTGGTGTCGCTGCTCTGTCTGAAACCCGCGAAACAGGGCGGGCGCAGCAGCATCGTCAGCTCCGCCGCTTTATTCAATGAAATGCGCGCGCGTTGTCCGGAATATGCCGCCGCCCTGATGAACCCGACCTATCGCACGCGGTGGGGCGAAGTTGGATCGGACCGGTCGCCCTGGATCAGCCTCCCCGTGTTTAACCGTCATGGGGGGGATCTGGGCGAGAACAGCGAGGACAAACCGGGCGTTGTGACGACTTATGTCCGCAGCGCCATCCGAAAAGCGCAATTGAAACCGGAGGTGCCGCGACTGACGGAAATCCAAATCGAGGCGATGGACAGGTTCGACGCCCTGGCCGAAGACCCCGCCTTTCATCTGGACATGGCGTTTCAACCCGGCGACATCCAGACGGTCAACAATCACTGGATTCTGCATTCGCGAACCGATTACGAGGATTTCGACGTCCCCGCAGAGCGGCGCCATTTGATGCGCCTGTGGCTCGCCTGCGATGACGGGCCGCCCTTTCCACCCGCATTGAGCAAGGATTTCGAGGGCCTTTCCCGCAACGGACGCCCCAACGGCATTCATATTCCCGGAGTCCCCTTTAATGCGCCGCTGGAAGCAAGCTAACCGGGCGCCAAACAGGAGATCGAGCTATGCGCGTTGTCATCGCCATGATGAAACACGAGACCAACACATTCTCACCGGTGCCAACGCCGATTGAACGGTTCGCGCGCGGTTTTCCCCTGCCGCCACGAGGGCGCGACGCTTATGACGCTTTCAAAGGCACGGGATCGGCGATGGGCGCCTTTATCGACATCGCGGAACGCGAAGGTTGGGACATCGTCACCCCTATCGCAGCCCAAGCCTCGCCCAGCGCGCCCGTTCAGGACGCCGCCTATAGCGAAATAACCGACGCCATCTGCGACGCGATCGCCGAGGGTTGCGACGCCATCATGCTGGATCTGCACGGCGCCATGGTGACAGACACTTTTGAAGATGGCGAAGGCCAGTTGCTGGCGCGGATCCGGGGTATTGCGCCCCAGACGCCCATCGCCGTCGCGCTGGATATGCACACCAATCTTTACCCGGCGATGGTCGACAACGTCACGACTCTGGCCGGGTTTCAAACCTATCCCCATATCGACAATTACGAGACCGGCGCCCGCGCGGGCGAAGCCTTGGTCAAGACGATTAAGGGGGATGTGATGCCATCCATCGCCTGGGGACACCGGCCCATGCTGCCCCATGTGATGCGTCAGGGCACCGGCGATTTCCCGAACGCCGAGCTGCAGGCCCGCGCCCGGGAGATGGAGCAAGGCGAGGCGATGATCGCAACGCTGTTTACCGGGTTTCCCCACGCCGATATTCACAATGCGGGTCTCAGCGCCGTCGTCGTGACCGATGGTGATCCGGAGGCGGCGCAACGGCTCTGCGATGAGCTCCTGGATTCCGCATGGAAGGACCGCGCGGCCTGGGTCTATCAAATTGAACCTTTGGAAGAGTCCATGGCGCGGGCCGAAGCGGTCACGGACGGCCCCGTGGTGCTGCTGGATCATTATGATAATTCCGCATCCGGCGGCGCGATGGATACGATGACAGTGCTGGGCGCAATCCTCGACGCCGGGCTGGAAGACGTCGCGGCCTTCGCCATCTGCGACCCCGAAGCGGTGGCGACGCTGATCGATGCCGGCGTCGGCGCGACGGTCACCCTGCTATTGGGCGGCAAGACCGATATGCCCGCCATCGACATCAAGGGCGAACCGCGCGAAGTCACCGGCAAAGTGAAACTCATTTCCGATGGGCTTTACCGCAACCTTGGCCCGGCCTCGACCGGCTTGCTGATGGATATGGGACGGACGGTGGTATTCGACACCGGCAAGGTCGAGATCGTCGTCGTCTCTCGCCAACAGGAGCCCAATGACAAGAATTGTCTGCTCAGTCTGGGCATCGACCCCTCGCGCAAAAAATACCTGATGCTGAAAAGTCGAATCCATTATCGCGCGGGCTATGGCGATATCGCCAAGGACGTCATCGAATGCGCGGGGACCGGGGTGTGCACGTCTGACTACGATCAGCTCGAATTCAAAAACGTACGCCGCCCGATCTATCCGCTCGACCTGACCAACGACCCCGACTAAAGCCTTACCCCGCAACAGCGACCAGGGTTTCACCGTCCGGCGCCGGGCCGACATAACGCGACGCCGGGCGGATCAAACGCGCGGAGTCAATCTGCTCGAATATATGTGCGGTCCAGCCCAGCACGCGCCCCATGGCGAAGACCGGCGTAAACAGATCGCGCGGCAAACCAATACCTTCCAGCAGCACGGCGGTGAACAGTTCCACATTGGTGTCCAGATTACGATTTGGGTAGCGCTGCGCCAGTTCCGCGATAGCCGCTTTTTCCACCAGTTCCGCCAGCGCCATTCGCTCGCGCGTGTTTTGAACCCGTTCCACGACGGATTTCAACACATC
>JBLHZD010000075.1:0-14353 GCA_047631095.1 Alphaproteobacteria bacterium | reverse complement strand
CAAAGATTTTGAAAACCACAACAGAACCGCCCGAGCCTTCCTTCTCTTGGCGTCAATTCGTCTGATGATGAGAAAGATTTGTTTAAACGCATGAACTTTCCGGACGGACTCTGACGCATCCGGGATACGTACTGAATAAGATTCAGTATTTCGGAACGCAGTGCTTCAGTCGTATCGGTATTCTTTGGCATATTTCCCCTCCGCATCGATTTGACGGAATATTCATTTCCGTTTGTTCTACCAATTCTTTGTTTCGAAGTCCTTAATATTCGCGAATTGAATTTTAAGGTTCAAGAACTTTAAACACGTTGGATCATGGACTGGGGCCAAAGGGGTTTGCTACAACTTCGTCCTTTGATCCGCGCGGCTACAGGGTCCGCCAATTCAGCGCAATGGAGAGTAGACAGCATGAACGAACAGGCACCGTCCCCCGGCGCGCTCGCCGGAAAACGAATTATTGATTTAACGCGCGTTTTGGGGGGCCCGTATTGTACGCAGATTCTGGCGGATCACGGTGCGGAGGTCATCAAGATTGAACCGCCGCAAGGCGACGAAGTTCGCGATTGGGGCCCTCCTTTTCATGACGAGGATGCGTCATATTTCATTGGCGTCAATCGGAACAAGCGCTCCATGGGGTTGGATCTGTCAAAAGAAGAAGGCCGGGCGTTACTCTTGCGCTTGCTGGAGGGCGCCGATGTTCTCATCGAAAATTACAAGCCCGGCTCCATGGAAAAATGGGGGCTGGGCTATGAAGAAACCCTGAAAGCGCGCTTTCCGAAACTGGTGCATTGCCGGATCAGCGGGTTTGGCGCAGATGGTCCCATGGGTGGGTTTCCGGGATATGATGCGATTGTGCAGGCGATGGCGGGCTGGTTCAGCGTCAATGGCGTCGCGGGGGGCGAACCCACGCGCCTGGGCATCGCGATGGTCGATATGGGCACCGGGTTATATTCCGCGATCGCAATTCTCATGGCGATGGCGGAGCGGGAAAAATCCGGCTTGGGCCAGTATATCGATATGACGCTGTACGATTGCGCCGTATCGCTCATGCATCCCCATATCATCAATTATAATTTATCCGGAAAAGTACCGACGCCGACGGGCAATGCGCACACCAATCTCAGTCCCTATGACACGTATCGGACCAAGACGAATGACATCTTTATCGGCGCGGGTAACAATCGCGCCTTTGGTAAATTGTGCGAGGAGCTCGGCGATGCGTCTCTCGCGCAAGATTCCCGGTTTCGCGACAATGGCGACCGGGTGACGAACAAGGACGACTTGAAAGCCGAACTTGAATCCAGATTAATGAAAATTGATGGCGCTGAAATTTGCGACCGCCTCTTGAAGGCGGGGCTGCCAGCGGGGCCCATTTTGGACACCGCGCAGGTGGTTGATCACCCTCATACCATCCATCGTGAGATGACGGTCGAAAAGGACTGGTACAAAATGACGGGAATTCCCATCAAGTTCTCACGTACACCGGGGGCGGTCCGAATGGTGCCGCCGCGTTATGGTCAACACACGCAGGAAATTTTAACGCAATACGGTTTGGATAGCAGCGAAATCAAGGCGCTGCTTGATGCTGGCGTGGTGTTGGAAAAGCGCCGCAAGTAAGATCGTGGGCGGGAATGCGCTACCGAAAGGGAAGCGAATTCCCGCTATCGAAGCAGGAACGCGGGCACGTGATCGCCCATGCCGACAGGCGAATTATTGTCGGTGGCGGCGGCGTCTGGCGTGCGGCGCTGACTCCGTGGTTTCGCCGGTTTTTCGGCGCTGTTGGAATTCGCGGCGTTCGTTTTGCGAGGCCGGTCTGATTTTTTGGCGGCCGCTGGTTTCTTTCGCCGGGCGTCTTCGATTTTAGTATCCGTAGCGTCCGACCTTTTGGCGTCCTCAGCCTCGGGCGCCGTTTCCACCGAGTCCGCTTGTTTTGCGGTCTCCTGTTTCTTGGGCGCTCGTTTCCGGGGCGTCCGTTTCCGGGGCGTCTGTTTCTCGGCGGCCTGCTTCTCGGGGGCCTGGATCTCGGAATCAAGCTTGTTCTCGTTGGCCGAATCTTCAGCAGGAGCGGGCTTAGCGCCATCAAGCCTAATTTCCGGAATTGTCTTGCCAATCAACGATATTATCGCGTCGAGATAGCGCCCGTCTTCCGGTCCGATAAGCGTTATCGCTTTGCCTTTTCGTCCGGCTCTACCCGTTCTGCCAACCCGGTGAACATAGTCTTCCGCACTGGTGGGGACGTCAAAATTAAAGACATGGCTGACATTTGCGATATCGAGACCGCGTGCGGCGACATCGGAACAGACCAGAATTTTAATTTCGCTGGATTTGAATTTTTCCAGGGTGTCCATTCGACTGTATTGGTCCATGTCGCCATGCAGGGAGCCAACGTTGAAGTCGTCCTGTTTGAGAGATTTGTAGACGGCGTCGACGTCGCGTTTCCGATTGCAAAAAATCAGTGCGTTGTTTACGCCATCCGCTTTGAGCAATTTCTCTAAAGCTTTGCGTTTGTCCCGTGGGGCGAGACGCAGAAACCCTTGTTCCACCGTCGCCGCCGTGGATGCGGGCGGGTCTACGGAGATTTCTTTTGGGTTCATCAGAAACTTTTTTGACAGACGGCGGATTTCCGACGGCATGGTCGCCGAGAAAAACAGGGTCTGGCGAATTTTGGGCAGATGGCTGACGATTTTTTCGACATCCGGCATGAAGCCCATATCGAGCATCCGGTCCGCTTCATCGATAACGAGGACTTTTACATCCCGCAACAGGACCTTTCCGCGATCCACATGGTCCAGCAACCGACCTGGCGTGGCGATCAGCACATCGACGCCGCGATCCAGCGCCTTGTTCTGCTCCTCAAATGAAACGCCGCCAATCAGCAACGCCATCGAAAACTTATGATGCTTGCCATAAACCTCAAACTGTTCGGCGACCTGGGCGGCCAATTCCCGCGTTGGCTCCAGGATCAGCGAGCGTGGCATCCGCGCCCGGGCGCGCCCATGCGACAGGATGTCGATCATGGGAAGCGTAAAGGACGCCGTTTTCCCGGTGCCCGTCTGTGCGCAACCAAGAATGTCGCGGTTCATCAGAACGTAGGGGATCGCCTTCGCCTGAATTGGCGTTGGTGTTTCGTATCCTGCGTCCGAAACGGCTTGCAGAATATCATCGCTAAGACCGAGATCTGAAAATTTCATATATATTATGCATTCGGCCGATGGTATGGGGTCGGCGTCCCTCTATCGAATATTTTGGCGCGACCAGCCGCATCCAATTCAAACGATTAAGCGTGTGCGGATCGTAATGTTTTACGCAAAAAGAGTATATCGCTGCATTTTGCTTGAGAATCAAGGGTTACGTGGGTTGCGCTTGCATTTTTTGACGCGATGCGGGAAACCGGGCGCATGAGCGATCAAAAAATTCCCCTTGTTCTTGTTCCAGGACTCCTGTGCGATTTTAATTTGTGGGCGCACCAAAGCCGCTATCTTGCTGAAATTGCGGAGAGTTCGATCGCGCAATCCACCCTGGACGATGATTTGCCCGCGATGGCGCGCCGAATTCTGGCGGATGCGCCGCCGACATTCGCGTTGGCCGGTCTCTCGATGGGCGGATATGTCTGTCTGGAGATCATGCGGCAGGCGCCGGCGCGGGTTTTAAAGTTGGCGTTACTGGACACCTCGGCGCGGCCCGATACGCCCGAGCAGTCCGCGCGCCGTCGCGGATTGATCGAACTGGCGGAGAAGGGGCGGTTCAAAGGCGTCACTCCTCGGTTGTTACCGCTGTTTGTGCATCCGGCGCGGTTAACCGATGAAGATTTGACGCAGGCGGTGATGGAAATGACGGAGCGTGTCGGCAAGGATACATTTCTTCGCCAGCAGAAAGCGATATTGGCGCGGCCCGATAGCCGACCCGCTCTAGCCGGGATTGATGCGCCGACTCTGGTCGCCTGTGGACGGGAAGATCAGGTGACGCCGCTGGAATGAGTGAGGAAATAGCCGCCCTTACCCCCGGGGCTCGGCTCTGCGTTATTGAGGAATGCGGGCATCTGTCCAGTATGGAGCGCCCCTTTGCGGTGACGGCGCTCCTGCGTGATTGGCTATTGCGGGACTGAAATCAGGGGAATTGCAAAAAAAACAGCGAGAAAACGAACCGTAATGTTCAGTCTCCCGCCGTTTTCAATCGTTAAACGGTCACGTGTCTATATGTCGTCTACGCCGCTTTCACCATCCGGACGGGACGGCGAGCTTCCGCTTCTTCAATCTCCGCCGCTTCGATTGTTCGAGCAAGGGCGGCATGCAGCGCCTTGGCGGATTCAAGGGTCAATTCGACGGCCGCGCGCGTCGACGGACCGCTTCCCTCTTGCATGAAGTCGATGTTGACGCCGTCCGCCAGCAGGGCGACATGGGGATGGTCATAAGTGACGACCGCATGGGTCGGCTTGAACCAGCTATCGCCATTTTTAGCCGCGCCTTCGACGGGTACAATCTCCAGAATCGATGTACACATGGTCGATTACCCCGCCAGATTTTTCTGGAAAAATGCAAAGACCTTGTCCCAGCCATCCTTTGCCTGGGCCACGCGATAAAGCGGCGTGTAGTAATAGAAAATGCCGTGGCCCGCATCGTCGTAACGGTGGAATTCATAATCCTTTCCGTGTTTTTTGAGCTCTGCCTCATGGAGGTCGACCTGATCGGCGCTGGGCGCGCGATCTTCATTGCCGAAGATCCCAAGCAGAGGGCAGCTCAACCCTGACGTCATGTCCAATGGTTGCACGGGTTGTTTTTCCGGCCGGTCGTCTTCGGCCTGCACCACGCGGCCGCCCCATAGCTCGACGCAGCAATCGATGGTGTCGGTCTGACAGGCGTAGAGGAACGCCTGGCGCCCGCCGGAACAACTGCCGATGACGCCGACTTTGCCGTTGCTGTAGGGTTGCATCCGAATCCAGTTTTCAGCGGCTTGCGTATCGCCAACCATCTGATCGTCAGAAACCCCGCCTTCGGCGCGCGCCTTGGCGGCGACATCCTCGGCCTTACCTTCGCCGACGCGCTCATACAAATTATGACTGATGGCGGCGTAGCCGTAATGGGCCAGCCGACGGGTCCACTCGCGATAAATCTCGTCCCAACCCGGGAGATGGTGGATCAGCAAGACACAGGGAAACGGTCCTGGCCCCATGGGCCGCGCCGTATATGCTGAAATCGTGTCGCCGTTATGCCCGGAAATATTGATCATTTCCGCGATCATGCCTTCATATGCCGCCATGGTTTCTGTCCCCCTGAATGGATGTTTGTTTGAACGGATAAAATTCTGTGCGCCGTCGCCGACGCCTGCATTATGAAAGCGTAGCACAGGCGCGACGGAGGGGCGCAAGTCTGAAATTGTGGACGCGTTGCGAATTGGTAGCTGGCTGGGCGCTCCCGCGCCAAATTTTACATCGTGGCGCCGATGGCTCCAATATTCGAGGGGCTACACGTCCAGGTCGGTGGCGAATTTTGCGTTTTCCTGGATATAATCGAACCGCTTTTCCGGCTTCTTGCCCATCAAGGCGTCAACGAGCGACGCGGTGGCGCGCGCGTCGGAGACGCTGTTCGGGTCGGCATGGTCCGGGATGTGGACTTGCAGCAAGGTTCGTTTTTTCGGGTTCATGGTGGTGTCGCGCAACTGCGCTGGCGGCATTTCGCCCAGCCCTTTGAACCGACTGATTTCAATTTTACCCCGGCCTTTGAAGCCGCTTTCCATCAATTCGTCTTTATGGGCGTCATCGCGGGCGTAGAGCGTCGTTGCGCCCTGATTGAGTCGATACAGCGGCGGCATCGCCAGAAAAAGATGGCCGTTCTCAATTAGGCCCGGCATTTCTTGATAGAAAAAAGTCATGAGCAGGGACGCGATATGCGCGCCGTCGACATCGGCGTCGGTCATAATGACGATGCGCTCGTAACGCAGGGAATCTTCGCTGTAATCACTGCGCGTGCCGCAGCCGAGCGCCTGCATCAGATTGGCGAGTTCCTGATTGGCGGCAATCTTGTTAGCGGGCGCGCTCGCGACATTCAGGATTTTTCCGCGTAAAGGCAGGATCGCCTGGTTTTTGCGTTCGCGCGCCTGTTTGGCGGACCCGCCGGCAGAATCGCCCTCGACGATAAATAGCTCCGTGCCATCCGCCGAATTCTGGGAACAATCCGTCAATTTTCCGGGAAGACGTAGCCTTCGGGTCGGCGTTTTCCGCGCCAGATCTTTCGCCGCGCGTCGACGGCGGCGTTCTTCCGTGCGCTCCAGCACCCGTTCCATCAAGTCGTTTGCGGCAATCGGGTCGCTCGTCAGCCAATGATCGAAGTGATCCTTGATCGTGCCTTCAACCAGACGCGTCGCGCTGGTGGACGACAGTTTCTCTTTTGTTTGGCCCTGAAATTGGGGGTCGGGAATAAAGACGGACAACAAAACACAGGCGCCGCCGGCGACGTCTTCAGCGGTAATTTGCGTCGCCTTTTTGGCGTTGGTCATTTCACCGTAGGATTTCAGCCCCCGCGCCAACGCCGTGCGCAGGCCGGTTTCATGGCTGCCGCCTTGCGGGGTTGGGATGGTGTTGCAATAGGATGACATAAACCCGTCCTCGTCGCGCGGCCAACTGATCGCCCATTCCACCTTTCCAGGAGATCCGCCTTCGCGGCTTTCGATGCTGCCGGTGAAGGCGAGGGGGGTCAGCATGGTGCGGGCGCCTGTGACGGCGCTCAGGTAATCCGACAGCCCTCCGGGAAAATGCAATGTTTCGGATTCAGGCGTTTTGTCCTTCGCGTCATTGTCGCCACGCAGATGTTTAACGTGGCACCGCCAGCGAATTTCAACGCCCTTAAAGAGATACGCCTTGGACCGCGCCATGCGAAAAAGCCGGTTAGCCTTAAAACGCTCGACGTCGCCAAAAATTTCCGCATCCGGATGGAATGTGATTGTTGTGCCGCGGCGGTTTTGAATGGCGCCTTTATCGATCAACTTACTGATCGGAGCGCCGCGTTCGTAGGTTTGTTCAAAGCATTTTCGGTCCCGCGCGACGGTGACGATAAAACGGTCCGATAGTGCGTTCACAACCGACAAACCAACGCCGTGCAGGCCTCCGGATGTCTGGTAGGCGTCGCCGGAGAATTTCCCGCCCGAGTGCAGCGTGGTCAAAATAACTTCCAGCGCCGATTTATCTTTGAATTTCGGGTGGGCGTCGACGGGAATGCCGCGGCCATTGTCTGTTATCGTGACGGAGCCATCTTCATGAAGTTCCATCTCGATGCGGCTGGCGTGCCCCGCGACGGCTTCGTCCATGGCGTTGTCGAGGACTTCAGCGACAAGGTGATGTAAGGCGGCCTCGTCGGTGCCGCCAATATACATGCCCGGTCGACGCCGGACGGGCTCCAATCCTTCAAGGACTTCGATGTCCTTTGCGGAATAGGAGGATTGAGCAGAATTCGTCGTGTTTTGAAACAGATCAGCCATGGCCGCATTATAAGTCTGCGCACTCTGTATTCAAGCGTATGTAGTAGGGGCCTGCCTGTTAAATCACAACATTTTGTAGGGCGCAGGGGAATTTATGCGAATTCGCCTGCCGTGTGCTCAAAGATGGGCGCTCAAAGGTGGGCGTTTAAAGACGGGCTCTTGCCTTCTTGCGCCGACGTGACGCCACCACCGAGGGATAGGGGTCGTTGGCGGACGGTTTGGCGCAAAAGGATTTCACCCATTTGTCTTCGGTGATGTAGCGGGGAAATTCATCCCAATACCCTTCGAAGGATCCAACCTGTCCATCGACGAAGCGTCCGTTGGAAATCCGCGCCATGATATGGCGAACCGTGAAGGTATCGCCGTCCCGGCGGCAAATATACCAGACGCCGACCCCTTCGAAATCAAAGTTAACGCGCGCTGAAATGAAGCCGTCAGGCTGTTGCTCACGCTGCACCAGTTTGTAGTCGCGTAAACCGTCGGTTGGATCGGTCGGATCATATAACGCGAAAATGTAAACGTCTGCTTTTGAGATCAATCGCCCGATTTCTGCGGCGATTAGACCTTCCATCTCTAATTTGAGATTTGCGCTCTGCGTTGGCATTCTTGCCTCCTTAATTTCAAATAAATAATAGTAAATAATTCGCTTTAAGACAATGAAAATAAAAAACCATTAAATAAAAATATAATAACATAAAATAAAAGTTCAATAAAATTAATTCTATAACAAATAATTAATAATAATTACTGTGTATTAACCAGTAATTATATTTTCAATATAGAATTAATAATACGTAACAGGAATATTTTTTGTTATATTTTAAAACCACATTACTTTTACCTAGAGTTTCGAGACGGATTGAGGAAACATTATGATCAAGCAGGTAAAGTTCGCTATTGCGGCGATATTGGGCGCTTATGGGATCGCGGTAGCGCCGGGGGCGAGCGCTGGCGAGGCCGATGTTATTGAAGTTGCGGTCTCGGCGGCGGGTGAGGACCGGTATGATTTCGGCGTTACTGTCCGGCATGCCGATGAAGGCTGGGACCATTACGCCGATGGCTGGGATGTCGTCGGCCCGGACGGCAAGGTCCTGGCGACGCGCAAACTCTGGCATCCCCATGTTGGCGAGCAACCGTTCACCCGCTCACTTTCCGGCGTGCAGACGCCAAAGGGCGTACGCGAAGTCATCATTCGCGCCCATGACAGCGTTCATGGTTACGGTGGGGCTGAAATGCGGGTCAAACTGCCAACTAAATAGCGGCGCCACTAGCGGCACCCAAAATAAGCCTAAAATAAACCAGGGACGCCGTGCCTGATTGCCAATCACGGCGTGCCGCCTTAACATCGCCCTTCGAATTAGTACGGATAATGTGGGGGCGGGCGATGCTGTCACATGAAGATAATGAAACGCTGGTGCGGGTCGGACCGGACACCGCGCTTGGGTCGCTGTTCCGATTGTACTGGGTTCCTTTCTATCCGGGGGACAAGTTGCCGCCCGATGGCCAGCCCAAGCGGGTAAAAATACTGGGCGAAGACCTTGTCGCCTTTCGCGATACCGATGGAAATCCGGGGTTGGTCTCGAATATGTGTCCGCATCGCGGCGCGCCGCTCATGTTAGCGCGCAATGAAGAATGCGGTATTCGCTGCGTTTATCATGGATGGAAATTTGATGTGACCGGACGCGCGGTCGATATCCCCGCAGAGCCGGAAGGCAGTCGCCTGAAGGAACAGGTTCGACTGAAAGCGTATCCGTGTTAGGAGCGCAACGGCGTTATCTGGGGGTATATGGGGCCGGACGCGGACAACCCGCCGCCCTTGCCGCATTTTGAATGGAATATGCTGCCCGCCGAAAATGTGTATGTGTCTTTTCGGGTACAGGAATGTAATTGGCTGCAGGCGTTGGAAGGCGAAATTGACTCTGCCCATGCGCCGATCCTGCATGGCCGGATCGACAGTCAGGGCGCGATCAACGACTGGATCGCCGGGAAAGACACTAAACCGATCTTTGAATGCGCCAAACAATCCTTTGGCGTCAGCATCGCCGCCCGGCGCTCTGTTAACGAAACCGAGCATTACTGGCGGGTCAATCAGTTTATCATGCCGTACTGGACGCTGGTGCCGCCGCAATCGAAGTTTCCGGAACTCAGCGGCCACGCCTGGGTGCCGATGGACGACGAACATACGCTATGCCTGATGTTTTCCTATACGCCGAGCGAACCTTTGTATCCCCGGATGCGGACGCTCCTGGCGGAAGGGCACAAGGGCCGCGAAACCGGGCATGCGAGCCAAAATTGCTACGACCCCAAACCGCTAACGACGCCCTACGCGGATTTCTGGACGAAGTTTTCGCCGGAGAACGGCTATCATTTTGACTATGACATCCAGAAGGATACCTGGTTTTCCGGTCTGCCCGGCCTTTGGGTGCAGGACGCGGCCTGCCAGTCCGGCGTGACGGCGGTGTACGATCGCACGCAGGAAAACCTAGCGTCGAGCGATACGGGGATCGCGGTGACGCGGCGCTATCTTCTGGACAGCATCAAAGCCTATCGCGACAAGGGAATCCGGCCCAAAGGCGTGGATGCGCCGGAGACGTCCATGGTGCGCGCATTGTCGCTGCACCTGCCGGTTGGCGAGCCGTGGCGACAGGCGGCGAAGGAGTTCATGAATATGCCGTTGGGCGCGGAATTTGGGTATGCGCCGTAACGGGCGACGCGGTTTGGTGGAGGGATTCTTTTAAAATTAAAAAAGGCGCGCCCCAGTCTGGGACGCGCCTTTCTTTCGCGATATATCGCGGCGTTGTTTAGACGCTGTAATACATCTGGAATTCAATCGGGTGCGGCGCCTGTTCAAAGGTGTGCACCTCTTCCCATTTAAGGTCGAGATAGCCCTGGATGAGTTCGTCGTTCATGACGTCCCCCTTCTTCAGGAAGTCGTTATCGGCCGCCAGCGCTTCCAGAGCTTCGCGCAAGGATCCGCAAACCGTCGGTACGCCGGCCAGCTCTTCAGGCGGCAGATCATAGAGATCTTTGTCCATCGGGTCGCCCGGATGGATTTTGTTTTCAATGCCGTCCATGCCCGCCATCAACATCGCGGTGAAGGCGAGATACGGGTTGGCCGTCGCGTCGGGGAAACGCACTTCAACGCGCTTCGCCTGGGGGCTGTCCGTATGGGGAATACGGCAGGAAGCCGACCGGTTACGCGCCGAATACGCCAACAGGACCGGCGCTTCAAAGCCCGGCACCAGCCGCTTGTAGCTGTTGGTGGATGGGTTGGTGAAGGCGTTCAACGCTTTGGCGTGTTTGATAATGCCGCCGATATAGTGGAGGCACATTTCAGATAGATCGGCGTAGCCCGATCCGGCGAACAGGGGCTTGCCGTCTTTCCAGATTGACTGGTGGACGTGCATGCCGGAACCATTGTCGCCCGCGATTGGCTTGGGCATGAAGGTGGCCGACTTGCCATAAGAATGCGCGACCATGTGGGTCACGTATTTGTATATCTGCATCGCGTCGGCCTGACGGACGAGGGTGTCGAATTTCAAGCCAAGTTCATGTTGCGACGGCGCCACTTCGTGGTGGTGCTTTTCCATATCGAGGCCCATTTCGACCATGACGCTGACCATTTCGGCGCGAATGTCGGTGGCTGAATCAACCGGCGGCACGGGGAAGTATCCGCCCTTGAGACCGGGACGGTGGCCCGCATTGCCGTCTTCGAATTCGGCGCCTGAATTATAGGGGCCTTCTTCAGAATCAACGCGATAGAAGGTGTGCTCCGGGGTAACCTTGAAACGCACGTCGTCAAAGATAAAAAATTCCGCTTCCGGACCGATGAAGACCGTATCGCCAATGCCGCTCGCCTTGACATAGGCTTCCGCTTTTTGGGCGACGGAACGCGGGTCGCGGGCATAGGCCTGGCCGGTCGATGGCTCGACAATCGAGCAGAACACGATTAATTGGGGTTGGGCTGTGAACGGGTCCATGACGGCGCTGGCCGCATCCGGCATCAGGATCATGTCGGATTCGTTAATGGCCTTCCACCCGGCGATTGACGATCCGTCAAACATGATGCCGTCTTTAAAGGTGTCTTCTTCGATGGTGGAGATATGTTGCGCAGTGTGATGCCACTTGCCGCGCGGGTCGGTAAACCGGAAATCGACGAATTTTACGTCGTTTTCCTCGATCATTTTGAAAAATTTTTCTATATCGGACATCTTGAACTTCCCGTTATTTAATTTGAGTGATTAACCAACCCACCTTATGGCGGAAGGAGCCATTTCAGATATTCGCCAAACGCTGGCGTTCAACGGCTCTTGCGGCTTTTTTGACGCGGTTAAAGTGCGTCGTTGCCAGTTTCTCCTGTGCGAATTCGGATCGCTTCCTCGACGTTGGATAGAAAGATTTTACCATCGCCGATCCGGCCTGTCTTGGCGGCGTTTTGAATGGCTTCCACCGCGCCGTCAACCAGATCATCCTCGATCACGACTTCGAGCTTCACCTTTGGCAGGAAATCCACAACGTACTCCGCGCCACGATAGAGTTCCGTATGGCCTTTCTGGCGCCCAAAACCTTTGGCTTCGGTGACCGTGATGCCCTGGATACCGACCTCCTGGAGGCTTTCCTTAACTTCATCGAGCTTGAAGGGCTTAATAATTGCTTCGATCTTTTTCATGTTTGCTTCCAGTACCTCTGAACAAAACGATGCGGCCATGATGTGGTTGGATTGCGCCGCGCAAAAGAGTCTTCGCATGGGCCGTGCCAACATTTATATTCCAAATATATATTGGAAATCATACGGTTAACCACTAACCCTGAACACTGCCAAAAAAATATGCGATTACTTATTAGGCGTTTGCCTAAGTTTTAAACAAACTGGGCGCCAAAATAAAGTTCGTTACGCGCCGCAATGACGAATTTAATGGCGCCCCGCGGCTCATGTTCACGCATCCGCATGCCCACAAAAGCCGCAGATTCAAATATTGAACTAGCGCGCTTGCAACCAAACGCGGATGCGTTGCAACGCCTCTTGTATGTTTTCAATGCTGTTGGCGTAGGAAAACCGGACGAATCCTTCGCCATAGTCGCCAAAGCTGGTGCCTGCGACGGTGGCCACGCCGACGTCCTGCAGCAAGCCGTCCTGAAACTGGCGCGCGGTCAGTCCGGTCTCGGAAATATTCGGAAAGGCGTAAAAGGCGCCGCCGGGATTAACGCAGCTAAAGCCCGGAATATCATTCAGCTCCTTGACGATGATCTTGCGTCGCTCATCAAACGCCGCGGTCATCTCCCGCACGGCGTCCTGTGGGCCGGTCAGCGCGGCCATGCCGGCGAACTGGGTCGGCGCGTTTACGCAAGAATGGCAATTGATCGCAAGTCGGGTCGCGGGTTCGGCCAGTTCTTTCGGCCAGATCGCATAACCCAGCCGCCAGCCCGTCATCGCGTAGGTTTTTGACCAGCCGTCGAGCAAAATGACCCGGTCGCGAATGCTTTCATACTGCAACAGACTGACATGCTCGCGGCCATCGTAAAGCATCTGGCTGTAAATTTCGTCCGACAGGATCACCACATGTGGGTGCGCTTCCAGCCCTTCGACCAGCTTGTCGAGTTCTTCTTTTTTCAAGGCGCCGCCCGTCGGGTTGGCGGGGCTGTTCAAAATCAACAGCCGCGTGTCGGGGGTGATGAGGTCCAGCACTTCCTGCGCGTCGAAGGAGAATTCGTTTTCCTCCCGCAAGGGGATCGGCACCGCCTTGGCGCCGGAGAAATCAATGACCGAGCGATAAATTGGAAAGCCGGGGTCGGGATACAGGATTTCTACGCCAGGCGCGCCAAACATCATAATGGCGAAAAACATCGTCACCTTGCCGCCGGGCACCACGACCACGTCATTCGGGTCGATTACGACATTATTGCGCTTTTCGAAATCCGCGGCGACCGCCTCGCGCAGCTCCAGAATACCGTTTGCAGGCGTATAGCCGTGATGGCCGTCGCGCATCGCCTTCACCGCAGCCTCGACGATATGATCGGGCGTTTTGAAATCAGGCTGTCCAATCCCCAGGTTAATAACGTCCATGCCGTCGGCTTGTAGTTTGGCGGCGCGCGCCAATACCTCGAACGCGGATTCGGTGCCAAGACCTTGCATATGGTCTGCCATCTGGATCATCGGTCGGAAACCTTTCGTGGAATGAGCGCCGCTGCGTGTTGAACGCGCGGCGGGGGAATACCGGGTTAGAGCTTTGTATGGAATTGCGATGAGCGGCGCAACAACGCTGGCCGGGCCAAGCTCGTACGGACGCTGGTAATACAAAATATACGCGAAGGCGTATCCGGTGTTGACGGCGCGCGGCGCGCGGCCTAAATCAGGGGCCGTCTGTGGTGGCTGTAGCTCAGTCGGTTAGAGCGCTAGATTGTGGATCTAGAGGTCGGGGGTTCAATTCCCCTCAGCCACCCCAATAATTTCAATGGGTTAAAAGTTTTCCTAGACACCCGCCTTATGCATGGGTAGCGTCTCCGCTATTTGGCGTATAATTTGCCTATTCACTTTTGTACCTCAGAATAGGTGGAGAGCAGGTTGTGTCACGTGAAGACGGTTATTTTAAAAAGGGTCATTCTGGCAACCCAGGCGGCAGACCCAAGGTTGTCGCCGAGGTTCGAGACCTAGCGCGGCAGCACACCGCTGAGGCTATTACTACCCTGGCGACGATCATGACGAACGAAGATGCCCACCACAGCGCCCGTGTAGCGGCTGCCAACGCCCTTCTGGATAGGGGTTATGGCAAGGCGCAGGCTAACGTGGAGATCACTGGCAACGTTGCAAGCGAGTTCAGCGCGTTCCTTCGCAGTCTCGACGAGCCGCGCGAACAGACGGCTGCTACGGCGCGCCTACCCCAAG
>JBLHZD010000074.1:0-14509 GCA_047631095.1 Alphaproteobacteria bacterium | reverse complement strand
GTGACGTTCCCCCTGAATCTTGATCCATTTTAAGGTTAGTGTTTTCGATCACGAAACGGAGACACAAAATGAAGAGCAGATTTTCAGACGAACAGATTATCGGTATTTTGAAGGAGCACGAGGTTGGCGTTACGGTGAAGGAGCTCTGCCGTAAATACGGGATGTCAGACGCCACCTATTATAAATGGAAGGCCAAATACTCGGGCCTGGAGATCAATGAAGCCCGCCGTTTGCGGTCGCTTGAGGACGAGAACCGGCGCTTGAAGAAACTGGTTGCCTATTTATCGTTAGACAAGATGGCGCTGGAGGAGGTGCTAAAAAAGATATGAGCCCCAGGGACCAGCGCCACGCGGTGGAGGTCTGCAAGGAATTGGGGCTGAGTGAACGTCGATCTTGTCGATTGACGGGCGTTTCGCGCTCGACGATCCGGTACAAATCCGTGCGTCCTGCTGAGACGGTGATCCGTCAGCGTTTGCACGACCTTTCGGATCGCCATCGCCGCTTTGGCCATCCGCGCCTGCATGTTTTGCTGCGCCGCGAGGGCTTTGTCATCAATCGCAAGAAGAGCCATCGGCTCTATGTGGAAGAACGTTTGCAAGTCCGCAAGCGCAAGAAACGGCGGCGTTGCACGATCATGCGCAAGCCGCTGATCCTGCCGTCTCGACCCGCTCAACGCTGGAGCATGGACTTTATGAGCGATCAGCTTTCCAGCGGTCGACGGATAAGGCTGTTCAACGTGATCGATGATTTTACCCGGCAATGCCTCGCCATCCTCGTCGATGTGTCAATTAACGGCCAACGCGTGGCGAGGGAGCTGACCCGGTTAATTGATCTCAACGGTCGACCGGAGTTCATCGTTTGCGATAACAGCACAGAATATACGTCGCTGATAATGTTTGACTGGGCGCAGCGCAGCGGCGTCGGCTTGCAGCTCATCCAACCCGGAAAGCCCAGTCAGAATGGTTTCTGTGAATCGTTCAATGGACGGGTGCGCGATGAATGTTTGAACGAAAGCCTGTTTTCAAGTTTACGCGAAGCGCAGGAGATCACTGCAAAATGGAGAAACGCATACAACACTGAAAGACCACACTCAGCCCTGAACTGGGCCACGCCAAACGAGTTCGCGAAAACCTGTTCCGAGTTAAACCGGAACAGGTTGGACAAGGTCGCATGAGCCTGTCATGCATGAATCACTAACTTCTCAGTGGCGCCAAGTTGGGGGGAACGTCAATGGCAAACCAGATCATGGAAGTGCGCCGGACACGCATGCCAAACCAGAAGCCGCGAAGCATTAAGGCTTCGGGTCTTTCCCGAGCCGTGGCTTAGCCCCTGAGCATTTTTTGGATTGCGGGGCGATATACTGAAAATCGCTGAACGCGCTGAAAATCGCTGAACGCGCTTTAGAATTCCTGTAGCAATCTGTCGATATAGTCGCGCTCAATCCGCGGGCGGTCGCGTTCGCCAGCGCGCCGGCGCAACTCATCGCGAATTTCCCGCGACTGCTGAAGGTCGCCTTTATCGGGGATGGCGACAAATCCTGTATTCGCGCCTTGCGCCTCGTCACTCATAGAGCGCCCGAAGGGGTCGCGGTTGCGCGCGCGCGCGCCAGGCGCGCGTGACTGGCCCTGACCGGGGTTCTGGTTGGCCTGCTGCTGGAGTTGCTGCTGTGTGGCCTGCATGGCCTGTTGCAGGGCATCCATGGCGCGTGTCTGGGCGTCTATCGAGCGCTGTGGCTGGTCGCCACGCATGGCGCGCGTCGATTCGCGCATTTCCTGTTCGGCCTTGCCGAAGGCGGGCGGGACCTTGTCAGTCATTTCCGCCAGGCGCTGCATGATATCACCCAGTTTTCGACGCAAGGCGTTTTGCACCGCAGCGCTCGCTGTCATGGACTTTGCGCGTTGTCCCTTACCGGGCGCGGTGGGGGTTCCGGGCTTGGAGCCTGGGGCGGCGTTTCCATCGCCGGAACGCCCTTTGCCGCTTTGGTTTTCTGTTGGGCCGACCATACGTTCGGCGCCGGGGCCGGGCATCTTTTTGGCCATATTAAAGACGCGGTTCAGCAAATCGCCCTGAGCTTTGGTCAGGCGCTGCATGTCGTCCATCATTTTTGTGCTTTGGTTCTTGGAGCCGCCGGGCTGTTTGACGCCCGCGCGCATGTTTTCCAGCTGTTTTTGTAGCTTGGAGAGCATTTGGCGGGCTTTTTCTCGGGCGCCGCTACGCGCCAGAGACCTGATCTGGTCGATCATTTTTTGTAAATCCTGGCGCTGTAACGACGGTGCGCCCGGTTCGGCCGGGGTCAATTTTCCATTTTCGGCCAGCGCGCGCAGTCTCTTTTCCAGCGCGTCCAGATAGTCGCTTAACGCCGCCTGCAGCTTGTTAATAAGCTGCTCCAGCTCGGAATCGCTGGCGTTGCGGGCAAGCGCCTCCATCAACGCTTTTTGCGCCTGACGCAGGGCTCCTTCAGCAATGGAGAGATTGCCGTCTTCGATGCGCAGCGCCGTGTCCCACAGTAATTTCTGAACCTGACCCAAGGCGGTTTTCATCTCCGAATGCATTAATCGGCGCCCGGCGATGGTCAGCGCCATGAATACGACAATGTCGTTGTCGTACTGGTCTTGATTCCAGGCGATATCGTCGAGTTTGTTAAAGACCGCCGCTTTGGCGCCCTCCGGATCGGCGGTCAGACGTTTGCGGGCGGCGACAATGGCGCGCGCGACCGGGTGGATGAACGCGCGCTCCGGCAGTTTGAAGCGCATCGTGTCGCTGACGCCGTGCTGGCCGACGCCATCCGTCGCCTTCAGCGTGATATTGACCTCCAGCCCCGCCCAGGGATGGGGCGTTAAATCGTGGTAACTTTCAACGATGGCGTCTGCTTTCCCGGTGACGTGCAACATCAGTTTGAGGTCAAATGTTTCACCGGTCTCAACAATTTCGCCTTTGTTGGCGCTGAGGCGCGCCAGAGTTGCGTCAATCCGCGTCAGGCCATAATCGTCAGTCGCGCTATAGGTCAAATGAACAGCGGCACGTCGGGACGTTTGCGGCGATTCAGCAAAGGCGATCTTGGGGCGCTGGTCCGGGGAAATGTTGATGTCCCAGGATTCGATATCGCGTCCACCCATGTGAAGGGTGATGGCGTTGCTTTGATCCAGACGAAATTTCAGCCGATATCCGCCACCCGAAACAGGCTCTAGGGCGAGCGTTTGCGGTCCCGCCTTCAGGGTCGGGTCGCCTTCGCCGCCGCTAACCTGAACAAACAATATGCTTCCGGCGGGCGCTTTGATGTCGCCAGTTTTGGTTGTAACTACCTTAGTTGTGTCGCCATTCGCCGCAGCGTCCAATTTGGCGCCGGACAAATAGAGGGGTGGTTTGCCGGTGTATTGAGGTGGTGAAATCCAGGCGTCCACAACAAGGGGCGCGGCGGGCGTAAACAGGCCGAGCTTGGGGCTGGCGGCGTTCGCGAGGCGCGCGCCAATGTCCGGCCAGGCGGGGACGCCGGTCATCAGCAGGGCGACCGCCAAAATGATCCGAAACGCAAAGGGGTCGCGATGAATGAGGCCCGGTGTCGGCCAGCCGATCCGAAGTTTCGAAATCAACCGCGCCATGCGTTGTTGGTGTTGAGTCCATAATTGCGCGCGTTGTTCGGTTTCATACGTGGTGGCGGTCGTGGTTCCCGGCGCTTCGGCCAGAGTGTCCACCAGAGTCTCCAGGGGGCGATGGGCAAGACCGTTGACCTGCTCCAACCGTCGCCGCGCCGCGCGCGTATCTGGAACGCTCAGGCCCTTCAGGCCCCGCCAACTAACCCAAAGGAAGGTGAGGGCGAGGGCGAGCAGGACGATGAAATGTAGCCACCCGGGGAGACGGGGTAGAATATCGAGCGCGGCGAGCGTGAAGAATAATCCGGCGACGGCGCTTGCAGGCCAGATCGCGGGCCATAGCTGTTCCCAGAATAAGGCAAGGCGCGACAAGACGATGCGTCGTCCGCCATTCATTGGCCCATGGCCTTCAGGCAAAGTGTTATTCGCCATGCGTTCACACACCCGGTTTTGCGCCGTGTGGCCCGGATAAAGACCGAATGATTGCGATTTGGCTGCAATCAGGCGCGTTCGCCTAACTTTGCCCTAAATCCTGCCAATCCGCAAACTGATCCAACTTCAACAAATCGTCATAGCTCGGACGGGGGCGTACAACCGAAAAAGCGTCGCCTTTGACCAATATCTCCGGGATCAACAGTCGCGCATTGTAGGTCGAGGACATCGTCGCGCCATAGGCTCCGGCGGACAGGATCGCCAGCAAATCATCGGTTTCCAGGGACGGCATATCCCGGTCCTTGGCTATGGTGTCGCCGGTTTCACAAACCGGACCGACAATATCCGCCCGGGATAGCGTTGCGTCGGGCGCCGTTTCGCGAATTGTCGTCACGTCGTGATAGGCGTCATACATTGATGGGCGCAGCAAATCATTCATGGCGGCGTCGACAATCACAAACCGTCGAGACAAGCCGGGTTTGTCATAGAGGACCGACGTGACCAAGATTCCCGCCTCGCCAACCATCGAGCGGCCCGGTTCAAACATCAGGTGACAATCCAGATGGCCCAGGGTTTCGTCGATCATCGCGGCGTATTCCGCTGGGGTCGGCGGTGTTTCGTCGTCATAGCGAATGCCGAGGCCGCCGCCCAAATCGAGACGGTCAATCTGATGACCATCCGCCTGGAGCGCCGCCGCCAGGGACGCCACATGGGTGAACGCCGCGCGCAACGGGTCCAGTTTGACGATTTGCGATCCGATATGGACGGCGATCGCGACCGGCGTGACGCCGGGCAGGGCGCGCGCCCGGTCAAACACAGCGCGGGCGCGCCGGATATCGATCCCGAATTTGTTTTCCGCCTTGCCGGTTGAAATTTTCTCGTGCGTGCCCGCATCAACATCGGGATTGACGCGTACGCCAATCGAGGCCGCGCAATCCAGCGCAACACAGATTGCGCTCAATGCCTCCAGCTCCGGTTCGGATTCGACATTGATCTGCATGATGCCCTGGGTCAGCGCGAAGGCCAGCTCTGCGCGCGACTTTCCGACGCCGGAAAATACGATCCGGTCCGGCGGCACGCCCGCCGCCAACGCACGCCGCAACTCGCCCTCGGACACCACGTCGGCGCCCGCGCCGAGCGCTGAAAGCGTACGGATCACCGCCAGGTTTCCGTTCGCCTTGATAGCGTAACAAATCGTGGCGCGGTTCCGGGGAAAGGCGTCTTCATACGCTTTATAGCGATGCGTCAGCGCAGCGGTGGAATAGCAGTAAAAGGGCGTGTCAACTGCGTCGGCAATTTCCGGAATCGAGACATCCTCGACATGCATAATTCCATTTTTATACTGAAACGGGTTCATCAATCCGACCTTGTCGCCAGCATTATATTCGACTCCGGCGCCGCGTTGGATTGCTTTGCGCCACTGGGATAGGGTTTCGGGTGCGGGCTGTCTTTGCTGGGTGCTTTTGGACTGTTCTTTTTTCCGCACGCTGCAAGGGTCGCCGACGCTAGCGCAGCCATGGCGTAGCCCACAAAGCGACGGCGGTGTATGTGGGTCATAGGAAGCGCTCCCGGGCGACGGCGGCGGCGCGGCGCACCAGATCGGTGGCGGTGCCGCCTTCGCTCGTCCGACTGGCGATGGACGCTTCGATGGACAGGACCGAAAAGATATCGTCTGTGATGGACGGCTCAACCGATTGCATGTCGTCCAGGGTCAATTCGTCCAGAACGACGCCTTTCGCTTCGGCCATGCTGACCAGGGTTCCCGTCACGTGATGCGCGTCGCGAAACGGCATGCCCAGCACGCGCACCAGCCAATCCGCAAGATCCGTCGCCGTTGGAAACCCATCGACCAGCGCCTTGCGCAGCGCATCGGGCGCAATGGTCAAATCATTCACCATGCCCGCCATAGCCGCCAGCATCAGCGACAGGCTATCGGTCGCGTCAAAGACCGGCTCTTTGTCTTCCTGCATGTCCTTGCCATAGGCCAGCGGCAGGCCCTTCACGACGACGAGCAGGGTTTGCAGGGCGCCGAAGATTCGCCCGGCTTTGGCGCGGGCTAGCTCGGCGGCGTCGGGGTTGCGTTTTTGCGGCATGATCGACGACCCGGTGCTGAACGAATCGGATAAATGGATAAAGCCGAATTGCGGCGCGCACCAGATCACCAATTCTTCGCCCTGTCGGGACACATGAGAGGCGCAGATCGCGGCGACGGAGAGGAATTCAAGCGCGAAATCACGCGCCGAGACTGCATCCAGCGAATTGGCCAAAGGACGGTCAAACCCCAACGCGCGCGCGGTCATGCCCCGGTCGATGGGAAAGGACGTGCCCGCCAACGCCGCCGCGCCGAGCGGGGATTCATTCACGCGCGTGCGGCAATCGGCCAGTCGCGCCCGGTCCCGGCCATACATCTCCACATAGGCCAGCATGTGATGACCGAACGTCACCGGCTGGGCGGATTGTAAATGGGTGAAGCCCGGCATGGGAACGCCCGCATGGGCTTCCGCCTTGACGATGAGGGCTTCCTGAAGCGCTTTTAAGAGGGTGTCGAGGCCATCAATTGCGTCGCGGATCCATAACCGGATATCGGTTGCGACCTGATCGTTGCGACTGCGTCCGGTGTGCAGACGTCCGGCGGCGTCCCCGATCAATTCGCGCAATCGCGCCTCGATATTCATATGAATATCTTCCAGCGCAGCTTTGAATTCAAACTGGCCGCTCTCAATCTCCGCCAGAATATCATCCAGCCCCTTGAGGATCGCCGCGCCGTCCTCCGGGGTGATAATGTTCTGGGCGACCAGCATTTCGCAATGCGCTTTTGACCCGGCGATATCTTGCGCATACAGGCGCTTGTCAAAACTGATGGAGGCGTTTATTTGCTCCATTATTTGCGCGGGACTGGCGGTATAGCGACCGCCCCACATTGCGTTTCCGGCGCTTTTCGCGCTATCTGCGTTCTTCGACTCATTCATGACACAAACTACTCAAGATGGTTGGACGCTCATGACGAATTGGCGAAAACAGACGTCCCGTATCCACCAGGTTATGGTCGCCGCGCTTTTCGTGGCGCTGTTGCTGCCCCTCACCGGGCGCATGGCGCTTTCGGCGACGGTTGATCCGCCCCTGTCGGGATGGATGGCGCAATTTATACGCAACACGCCCGCCCCGCCAGCATCGGATAAGCCCTTTCTGACCGAAAAAGGTGAATCTGTCACCCTGGATAAATTCGAGGGCAAAGTTGTGCTGGTCAATTTCTGGGCGACATGGTGTGCGCCGTGTATTCGCGAGATGCCGTCGCTGGACCGGTTGGCCGCCCGTATGGGCAGCGACGATTTTATCGTGGCGGCGGTCAGCGTTGATCGGGGCGGCGCTGAAAAAGCCCGACCTTTTTTGGATAAACTGGGCGTGTCGCATTTGACGCTGTTCCTCGACCCCAAAATGGCGCTGGCAGTGACAACCGGCGTGCGGGCGATGCCGACGACTTTTCTGATCGACCGACAGGGCCGGGTCGCGGGGTCGCTTGCGGGCGTCGCGGAATGGGATTCTCCCGAAGCGCAGACCTTGATCCAGTCTTACCTGGACCAGAAGTAAACGCTGAAGTCGTTTGTTTTAGCGGGTGGGAACCGGGACGTCGCCAGCGTAGTCGTAAAAACCGCGACCGGTTTTACGGCCTAACCATCCGGCTTCGACATATTTCACCAGAAGCGGGCAGGGGCGATATTTGGTATCGGCCAATCCTTCATACAACACCTGCATAACCGCCAGACAAGTGTCCAACCCAATGAAGTCCGCCAGCTCCAGCGGGCCCATGGGATGGTTGGCGCCAAGCTTCATGCCGGTGTCGATGGCCTCTACATTCCCCACGCCTTCGTAGAGCGTGTAGATCGCTTCATTCACCATCGGCAACAAAATGCGGTTGACGATGAAGGCTGGAAAATCTTCTGACAGCGCGATGGTTTTACCGAGTTTCACCGCCAGGTCGCGAACGTCCTGATAGGCCTCACTGCCGGTGCCCAGGCCCCGGATAATCTCGACCAGCTTCATCATCGGCACCGGGTTCATAAAATGCAGCCCGATGAATTTTTCCGGACGGTCGGTGCGCGCGCCCAGGCGCGTGATGGAGATGGAAGACGTATTGGTCGCGAGAATGGTGTTCTCGTTAATGTTCGGCGCCAGGGCCTTGAAGACCTCGCGTTTCACCGCCTCGTTCTCGGTCGCGGCCTCGATAACGATGTCGCGATCCTTGAAGACGGTGAAATCCGTGCCGAATTGAATGTTGTTCAACGCGGCGATTTTCTCCTCTTCGCCGATCAGGGTGCGCCGGACCTGTCGGTCCATATTGGATTCGATTAACCCTTTGGCGTGCGCCGCGCGGTCGGCGTCGATATCAACGACTTTGACGTCAAAACCAGCCAACGCCGCCACATGGGCGATACCATTGCCCATTTGACCGGCGCCAACTATGCCGATTTTTTCGATCATAGCAGTTCTTCCTTGCGCAAAATTCTCTTGCGTCAGATATCACAAAATCCAATGCGCGTCCGAGGGGGGCCAGAAAGCCCCGCTCAACGCTGCGTTTTGTGTGCGAAACTCAGCGTTGGGGTTTATTCCAACACCTTGTCGAGTTCAGCTTCCAGTTCTGGCACGGCGGTGAACAAATCCGCAACCAGACCATAATCGGCGATCTGGAAAATCGGGGCTTCTTCATCCTTGTTGATGGCCACGATGACTTTACTGTCCTTCATGCCCGCCAGATGCTGGATCGCGCCGGAAATACCAACCGCGATATAAAGATCCGGGGCGACGACCTTACCGGTCTGACCGACCTGATAATCATTCGGCACAAAACCCGCATCGACGGCGGCGCGCGAGGCGCCGACGGCGGCGCCCAGTTTGTCGGCGACGCGTTCGAGCATGGCGAAGTTTTCGCCGTTCTGCATGCCGCGACCACCGGAAATGATGATACTGGCCGCCGTCAGTTCTGGCCGTTCCAGTTTGCTGATCTCGGCTTTGACGAATTCGGACAGGCCTTGGGCGCCGGCGCTGGGAACGGCTTCGATGCTGGCGGAACCACCCTCGGCGGCGACGGGATCAAAACCGGTCGTACGCACGGTGATGATTTTTTTCGCGTCAGACGATTTCACGGTCGCAATCGCGTTACCCGCGTAAATGGGGCGTTGGAATGTGTCGGCGGACACGACGGCTGTGATTTCCGAAATTTGCTGTACGTCCATCAACGCCGCGACGCGGGGCATGATGTTTTTGCCATTGGTCGTCGCTGGCGCCAGCACGGCGTCGTAATCGGCGGCGAGGCCGACGATCAACGGTGCGACGTTTTCGGCTAACTGGTTTGCGTATTCGGCGGAATCCGCAACGCGTACTTTCGCAACGCCCACGACCTTCGCCGCCGACTGGGCGACGCTATCGCATCCCGAACCGGTGACGAGGATATGGACGTCGCCGCCAATTTCAGTCGCCGCCGCAACGGCGTTGAGCGTGGCGGGCTTGATATTTTCACCGTCATGTTCGGCTAAGACAAGTATGCTCATGGCTCAGATCACCTTCGCTTCAGTCCGCAATTTCTCGACAAGTTCTTCCACGCTTTCGACTTTTCCGCCGCCTTCGCGTTTCGGCGGTTCGACGACAGTCAGGGTTTCCAAACGCGGCGAGACGTCAACGCCCAGATCGACGGGCGTCATTTTGTCGATTGGCTTTTTCTTCGCTTTCATGATGTTCGGCAGCGATGCGTAACGCGGCTCATTCAACCGAAGATCCGTGGTGACCACGACCGGCAGCTTAACCTTGATGGTCTCCAGCCCGCCATCGACTTCGCGGGTGATGTCTGCGGTTCCGTCGCCCAGCTCGATCTTCGATGCGAAGGTCGCCTGACTCCAGCCCAGCAGCGCAGAAAGCATCTGGCCCGTCTGGTTGCTGTCATCGTCGATGGCCTGTTTACCCAGAATGACGACCTCGGGGCCTTCTTTCTCGATAATGGCCTGCAACAATTTTGCGACCGCCAGCGGCTCGACGTTTTCGTCGGTTTCCACCAGGACGCCACGGTCCGCGCCCATGGCCAACGCCGTGCGGATCGTTTCCTGACATTGGCTGACGCCAATCGATACGGCGATGACTTCATCAGCGGATCCGGCTTCGCGTAAACGAAGCGCTTCCTCGACGCCGATTTCATCAAAAGGGTTCATGGACATTTTGACATTGGCGGTTTCTACGCCGGTGCCATCGCCCTTGACGCGAATCTTTACGTTGTAATCGATAACCCGTTTAACGGGAACGAGAACCTTCATTGCGAGTTTCCTTGGCGGCTTATGAAAATTTTCGATGCTGTGTTTATGCCTGAGGTCCGGCGCTGTCAAGATGGTGGGTCGTATTGCAACGCCGCAGGGCGTGCGTGAGGGTGGCTCATGGCTTGAGGTTTGGCGTATCGCGCTGCGGTATAGCGTGGTTTTGTCCCGATCCTGTGGTGTTTCGTCCGCATATTCATTAATTGCCTATGGCTGCGGCGTGATAACCGAGTGCACGTGGTTGAGAACGGTTTCATCGCGAGAAAGTTCGCCATAAGGCGCAATTGTCCAGACCCATTCGTGGTCTGGGGCGGGTAATTCCAGATCGTGAAGCGCATCGGAGGCGCGAAGAACCTCGCCGTCGCGTCCGATTGTTTCACGCCGCCGGTCGGTGATCAGGCACATGGCGGCGTCATATCCGGCGATGTCGGCCAGATGCGCATCCAGGATAGCGCGGGCGAATTTGGTTTCGTCGTCCGGGCTTAATGTTAGGTGTTTTTGCATAAATTCAATTGGCGCAAGCGGTAGTTGCGACATCAAATTGGCGGAGACGACGAGGTCTATATCTTCCCTCGCCATACCAGGAAGCGGCGCGGTAATCGGATCCGGCGGCGTATCGGCGCCGTTTGCGACGCCCATCAACAAACCCTCATAAACGCCGGACAAATCATGGTGAATAAATTCAACGCCGTCCCGCCCCATTGCGATGCGCCGGGCGCGCCAGGGGTGGACCGCGTCGACCAGCACCACGCGCTCGAATCGGTCGCAGAGCGGCGCCAAGGGAATATCGTATAGGGCGCCGGAGCCCAGAATGAGCGCCGTTCGCGTGTGTCGGCAGGTTTTCACCGCCGACACTATAGCGGATTTGGTGTTGTCCAAATGGGGTCGCCAGGCGCGCTTGTGGCGGCGATAGCGGGCTTGCAGGGCGATTATATCGTGGAGAAGACCGGAACGCCGCGCCCAGGCGGGGGCTGGGGTTATCGTGTACTCGAGGGCTTCTCGTAACATGGCGTTAGCGGTTGGCGCCGGGAGTCCACAGCACGTCCCGCGCGCCGTTATCGTTGCAATGGCGGGCCAGGACAAACAGCAAATCGGACAACCGGTTTAAATACGTCAGCGCGGCGGGGTTGACCGGAGTCGATTTCGCCAGGGTCACGACCAGGCGTTCGGCGCGGCGCGATATGGTGCGCGCCATATGCATTTGCGCGGCCGCGAGGGAGCCGCCGGGCAGAATGAAGCTTTCCAACGAGCTCAACGGGGCGTTTATCGCGTCAATTTCCTGCTCCAGTCGGGTGGCTTGCGCGGGCGTGATGCGCAGGGCGCCGGGACCGCGTTTCCCATCTTCAGGCGTGCATAAATCCGCGCCAAGGTCGAACAGGTCATTTTGCACCCGCGCCAAAATGGCGTCGGCGACGTCGAAGGCTTTTTCCTGCAGCGCGACGCGGACCAGCCCCAATACGGCGTTGGTCTCATCAACAGCGCCATAAGCGGCGACGCGAATATCGTCCTTTGAGACGCGCGCGCCATCGCCAAGCGAGGTTTCACCGGCATCGCCGCCGCCGGTGTATATTTTGGTGAGCTTCACCATCAAACGGCGTCCTTTTCGAAATTATGATGAATAATCATGGCCCGGGTCATGATTTCCCTGACACCACCATCAGGATGATAAACAGAACAATGGCCACGCCTTGCGTCAGAATACGCAAGCGCATCAGTTTATTGCTATAGCGTTTGTTGAATTCGCCGCCCCTCGCCATTCCGACGATGCCGACGACCAGGACGCCGAGAGTCGCCAGCACAGCAGCGGCGAGGAGTCCGGCTATGATACCTTCCATGGGTCTGCGCTCCATTCCGGGTAAGCCAAATCTAATTACCGATATAAGCGCCTTATTGCGCGTTTGACAGGGTTTAATCTCTGGTTAATTTCGGCGCGCGCGTTAGGATTCACTACTCACTTAATTTAAGGAAGGCGCGCGCAGATGCGGAGTGAAACGAAAGAGATCCTCAAGACGATCACAACGGCGACGATCACGATGCAATTGCTCAAACGCGGCGTCAAAAACGCCTATATGCGCGGGGTTCGGGCGCTCAACCCGATGCCGGTAGGCGAGCGTATGGTCGGCGTCGCCTATACGGTCCGGTTTATTCCCATGCGTGAGGATTTGTTCGACCTGTCCTTGCTCGGCAGTCCGGAAAACATGGCGCGGCGCGCGATTGAAGAATGTCCCACGGGCGGCGTCATGGTGATTGACGCGCGCGGCGAAGCGGATTGCGGTACATATGGCGATATTCTGGCGACGCGGTTGAAAGTACGCGGCGTGGAAGGCGTGGTCACGGATGGCGGGGTGCGCGACGCCGTGGAGATTGGCGAAATAGGCTTGCCGTCCTTCGCCGCGGGTCCCGCCGCGCCCGCCAGCCCGACGGCGCATGTCCCTGTGGGATTGAATGAGCCGGTCGCCTGTGGCGGCGTTGCGGTTTATCCCGGTGATATCATCGTTGGCGACAGCGACGGCGTGGTGGTGATTCCCCCCGCTTTGGCGGATGAGGTTGCCCGCGACGGCGCGGAACAGGACGGTATCGAGAATTTCATCCAGAAACTGGTCGCCAGCGGACGGCCTGTGATTGGAACCTACCCGCCTGATGACGGGATCCGAAAGGAATACGCGGATTGGGTTGCGGCGGGTAAGCCTGATCTTTGATCCCAGGGTGAGCTATGCGCCCAAGACTGGCGCGCGCCTGTGGCGGACGGCTCAGGTGTTGGAACGGCCTTTTGGCGGGCGTGATTTTGGCCGTCGGGTCATGCGCGGCGCCTGGGGTCGTTTAGCCGCGTCGCCGCGTTCGGGAAAGGCGAGCACGTTTTCACGCGCCCCCGCTTCGCCAGCCGATGCGCGCGCGCTGGTTGTCGCGGCAAGAATATTGACGGCGGTGTAGCGATGCGCCATCGGGAAGACGGATGAAAATCCACCATGACGATAACGGACAAGGCAACTTGGTCGGCGACGGTAAATGTGAACCTCGTGCATGATCGAGTTCCCTGTTGTACTTGCTAAATTCGATGCGTCCCTTTTGTTGCGAGACGCATTAAAAATTGCTTACGTTATTGCCAATTAGGCGCTCATTGCGGCAAATACAAGCAGGAATTCGCAAGGGGCCGCGCCAGGCGTCCTATATTTGGAAAGGCGACTTTGATTTGCCCGAAGGTTTATTCATTCAAACAGTGTTGATCCCCGGCGTGGCTGCGGCGTTCGCAGCGGGTCTTTTGTGGTTTGTTGGCGGCGGCGATCGGGGATTCGCCGCCGCTAGCGGGGCGATCGGCATCGGCGTTCTCGCCGCCTACCTGGCTGTGTTGGGCGCGCCGCCCGCGCCGCCCGCGGCGGCGATGCAGAAACTGTTCTATATCGTCGCGGGCGGGACCCTGCTGGGCATCTTGCTAGATATGCTGCGCGCGCCGATTGGCATGACGCGCGTTTTGGGCGCGCTGGCGCCTACAATCATTATCGTCTGGCTGGCGTGGCGCCCGCTGATGGGGCTGGATTGGGGCGAAGACTGGATGCTGGCGCTCAAGGTGGTTGCTTTCGCTGCCATCGCCGGCGCGATTTTATCATCGCTGTATCGGGATCGTGGCGCGGCGGTGGAGTCCGGCGTGTTGGTGCTGGTTGCGGCGGCGGGCCTCGCCGGGCTGGCGTTTTTCGGATCCTCGGCGGTCGTGGCGCAAATGAGCGGCGCGCTGGCGGCGGCGTCCGGGGGTTTACTGTTGTGGAACTGGCCGTTTTCGCGCCATGGCTTCGCCGCCGCTGGCGTCTTGGGCGCGGGCGGCGCGTTGGTTAGTCTGGCCGCAATATTGCTGTTATTCAGCGAAACCGAACCTTTGGCGCTGCTCGTATTGGCGGGCGTTTTTGTGACGGGCGCGGCGGCGCGGCGCGCGGCGCCGGGGCGGGGGACCTTTTCGCGGGCGGCGCGCCCTGTCGTCTTGGGCGTTATCGCGGCGATTCCCGCCCTTGCAGCCCTTGGCGTCGCATTTCTGGCGGGCGGCGACGACAGTGGGTATTGATCGGTTGACCTTAATTAGGCGCCCTAAGTGTCCGTCCGAAGACTTAATGGGTCGGATGAATTGGTTGTCCGGTGCGCTTTCTTGAATTTCGGAATTGATTGTGATTCCCTTTGCGGAACCGAATCGTTTCGTGAGGTGCG
>JBLHZD010000073.1:0-14525 GCA_047631095.1 Alphaproteobacteria bacterium | reverse complement strand
CTAACGCCTGCAAGCTCATCGTCATACCGAGCACGGCTATATAACCGAAAATTCATTTGGCCCCGGCTGGAAGTGCAATCGCGGATTTCAACAAATTAGCGACACTTGCGCTCCCGTCACTGTCCCAAAGAACGCACATCTCGATTTCTCCGGTAACGCTTGGGAATGCAATCGTCCCTATCGAAATCAGTCGGATCAATGCGTTTCCAAATAGGAACTGGAAAATGAGTAAACCTTCCCCCCGCCAAACAACACAAGCCATCAGGAAGCCCCAGCAAGCGCCAACAAATTCACTAAAAGCAGATGTTCTGCAAGATGCGCCAAAGCAACGGCAGTGCCTTTTATGCCAGACCGGTTTTTCAAGCTCATGGTCTGGCGATCGGCTTTGCCCCCGCTGCAAACGGTCCAATCGATGGCGAAACGGTGCGCCGACAACGGGCTGAAATAAATTTAATCACCAATACACGACGAATTAAGGCTCGTCCGGTGCTCACTTCCGGATTTGCTCCATAATTTACCAGAAACGATATAGCCGTGATGAACGACAAGGAGAATTTTATGTCAAAATCATTCGTTACACCTTTTTGTATTGGCGGCGCAGTCGGCGCCGCCGTGTTAATGCTGTTGAGCCTGTCCTTGGGGTGGGTCGTCACCAGTGGCCTGGCGAATGCCCATGCGGTCGAAACAGCGCATGCCGCCGTCAAAAAAGAACTCGTGCCAATTTGCATGCACCAGTTCCACGCTGCGGAAAATAGTGTTGCAACACTCGCTTCCATGGAAAAACTGCAACCTTGGGAACGTGAAAATTACGTAAACACGAATGGCTGGGCCGCGATGCCAGGCAGCGCGTCGGTCACCTCGGGTGTCGCCAGAGAATGCGCAGAGCAGCTTTTCAAGCCTGCTTCCTGAATCAGGACCAGTGGTTATTGAAGCTCGAACAGGCTCGCGATAACCACTGGTTGCCCGCCTTTATCGCCAAATGACGATAGCCTCTCAAAACCCGCTCAGCACCATCACGGTCGGGCGGCGGGGTAAAGTGGCGAGCGATACGGATACATTGGCCTCGCCCGAGGCCTTGATCACGAAGGCGTCGCGCATTCCCCTCAAAAAGTGGTTTAGCGACTCGCCGCTGAAATAATGCATGGGAATCACAAGGCTGGCCTTCAGGCCCTTCAGAACGTCGATCATCGTCGGCAGGTCGAGCGTATAGGTCCCGTCGACCGGCGCAAACACAATATCCAGCCGCCCGATCCGCGCCAGTTGCGACGGCGTCAGATTGTGATGCAGATGCCCCAGATGGCCAATGCACAGATCGGCGACCTCAAAAATAAAGATGGAGTTGCCATAGGCCATACCGCCGCCGTCCCAGACCCGGATATCGGTATGCACGTTGCGAATAACTACATCCCTCACCCGCAATTGATGGCGAACCGGCCCGCCCTCCGGGTTCCACCCGCGCAACACATGCTTGATCTCAGGATCCGGAAAATCAGTGTAATGGGTTTCATGGGCGACGTTCATCGTCATCACAGTGGGTAACGCCGCGACATCCAGATATCCGGCGTAATCCGTGGCGATCACGACTCCTGCGGGGGTCTTCAGGCGAAAGGTGGAATGCGTGACATAAGCGATCTCAACGGACTTCGCCGATTCCGCCAACCCCAGTTTGACCGGCACGATGTCCGGCGTGTTCTCAACATAGGCCAGACATTTACTGGCGTAGGCCGATTGCGTTGGCGTTAAAACCAGCGCAAAACTAAAAAAGGCTATGATCTTGAAAATTCGCAACATGACAACGTCTCGCCCTGTTTTCAAATTTTATAAAATTCGCTTATTAAAAGTCTTTTGCCATAAAAGAATTTACTCTAAGCACTTTCAAATTCGTAAAAAGACCAATCGCATTTGACAGGCGGAACATTCAATGACTCTATGCTACACCTTACTAGGTTCCATAATATGCAAATGTGGAGAATATCGATGACTTCAAGTATTTCCCAAATTGTCGAAATGGCGAAAGCCGCCACAATGACTGATGCGCAACGCGAAGAACAACGCCGCAGTTTCGTTTTTGGAAACACCGCTTTTGAAAATGCGAATATCTCCCGAGAAATTGTCGATAGCGAGGCCGACAAGCTGGAATCCCAAGGGAAAAATTAAGACTTTTCAATCTGAACAACATCGTTAACCAAAATCACAATGTACGAATCATAGTGGCAAAACCAGACACAATCAGGAAAATTGCAGAAATTGAGGCTGCAAATGGCTTACGGCAATTTGATCTGGGCTTGGACATAATTCGCTATTTTCTAGACCCTGAGCGCCCGTTTCGTCTTCAGCCATCGCATATTCGTCAATTACAAGAAGTCGCTGTAAAAAATTTAGAACCTGACGCTGGAGAATGGCGTACAACTCAAGTTGGGATTTCTAAAAGTAAACACCGACCTCCAGAAGCGCACCTCGTCCCATCGCTGGTACAAAGCATGTGCGACTACATAAACAACAATTGGCACGAAAAGAGCCCCTTCCATTTAGCGGCTTACGTGATGTGGCGTATAAACTGGATCCACCCCTTTGCAGAAGGGAACGGTCGCACCAGTCGGATTGTCTCCTACATCATACTCTCAACTTCTCTGGGTTATGAACTGCCAGGATCCCCGTCGATTCCCCAGCAAATTCAAAATGACCGGACTAATTATTTTAAGGCCCTGGAAGAATCTGACGGCGCTTTTCTGGAAGAAAAAATTGACGTTACAGCCATGGAAGAAACGCTAAAAAACATGTTAGCAAACCAACTTTTATCCGTCATAAACGCTGGCGATTCAGTCAATCAAATTTAGCGATCAAGCTGACGGTCGAGCGCCTCCCACTTTTCCTGAAAAATATTTACCCCTAATCCACCAACCGCCCCTCCTCATCGCGGATTTCCGGTCCGATGACGCGGGCGCGGCCGTCGCCGAATTCGGCGTCTCGGGCATGTAAGGCGGCTCTCAGGCCCTTTTCCTTGGCATTCTGGCGGAACGCGGCGGTGCCCGGCGCGCGGTGGGCGCGGCCGTCGTTTTCCGCCGCCATGCGTTGCAGGGTTCGCGCGCCCATCAACTCCATGCCGGTGTTGACGATGCGCTTGTTCGCCGACAGCAGATCCGGGTCGATCTTCGCCAGGCGGTCGGCCAGCCCTTCAACTTCGGCTTCCAGCAAATCGGCGGGGACAGATTTCATGGCGAAGCCGATCAGGGCGCCCTCTGCGCCGGTGATGGTGTCACCGGTCAGCAGCAGCCGTTTGGTCCATTGCGGGCCGCAGTGATACAGCCACATCTGGTTGGGCAGCGAGCCCAGATCGCGCGCGGGTGGGAAACCGATGATGGCGTCGTCAGCGACGATCACCATGTCGCAGAGCAGCGCAATATCCGTGCCCCCGGCGATGCAATAGCCATGCACCTGCGCGATGACGGGCTTGTGCATGTCAAACAGGGCCATGCGCAACCGCTGACCCTTCTCCAGCCGCCAGATGTCGTCGTCGATGGTCGGCTCTGCGTAGAGACCGCCGTTGCGATAGGTTTTCGACCCATCGGCGCCCTCATCCGCGCGGGCGTTGGGCGTCGGCGTTATATCGTATCCCGCACAGAACGATGGCCCCGCGCCGCGCACGATGACGCAATGCACCGCCTTGTCGTTATCGGCCTCCCACAGGGCGGTGTTCAGTTCCTCCATCAGAGGAATCGATAAGGCGTTGCGTTTTTCCGGCCGGTTAAACGTGATGCGGGCCCGGCCCGTCTCGACCTCATAGGTAATGAATTCAAAATCCGTCATACTTTCCTCCACGCTCAAAAATTCCGCCCGCCTGCGGCGCCCGGTCTTGATTTTTGGAACACATAGATATATATTCCTATATGCAATATCGTCTGTTGCGATGCGTCATGCCTCAAATGATAACCAATGTTTACCCATGCTAACAATTTTGGACTATTTTTGGCGCCATAATACCGCTCTAGCGTCGCACTGGATTCAAGGCCGGTCCTTGGCCCCACTGTAATCATGGTTTATCACCATTGCCCGAACCGGACGTTCAACCCGCCTCCTCTTTCTTCAAAAGGCCCGTTTTCATGAAAATCGTCGATATCCGCGAACGCAGCGTTCCGCTCGCCTCTTCCATGCGCAACGCCTCCATCGATTTCAGCAAGATGACCGCCGGCATCACCGCGATCATCACCGATGTTATTCGTGACGGGAAACCCGTGATCCGATACGGAATCGGGTCGAACGGCCGCTACGCCCAGGGCGGCATTTTGCGCGAACGGTTGATCCCGCGCGTACTGGAAGCGGCGCCAGAGGATTTGATCGACGACGCGCGGGACAATTTCGACCCGGCCAAGGTGCTGGCCTGCATGATGCGCAACGAGAAGCCGGGCGGGCACGGCGACCGGGCGTTTGCGGCGGCGGCAATCGACATGGCGATGTGGGACATCGTGGCGAAGATCGAGGAAAAACCCCTGTGGCAGGTGATCGCCAACCGCTTTAACGGCGACGCGGCGGATGAGCGCGTGCTCGTTTATCCCGGTGGTGGATATTATTACCCCGGCAAAGGCATCGAGCCCCTGCAGGACGAAATGCGGAAGTATCAGGAACAGGGCTACCGGGTTCTGAAAATGAAGGTCGGCGGCGCCGATCTCGCCACAGATTTACGCCGTATCGAGGCCGCGCTGGAAGTTGTTGGCGACGGTTCAAATCTGGCGGTCGACGCCAATGGCCGTTTCTCGCTGGAGGAAGCCATTGAATTCGGCAAGGCGGTGGAACCCTACAAGCTGTTCTGGTTTGAAGAGCCGGGCGACCCGCTGGATTTTGAGCTACAGGCGGAATTGACCAACCACTATTCCGGTCCCATGGCCACGGGCGAAAATCTGTTCTCCGCGCAGGACGCGAAGAATCTGGTGCTCTATGGCGGCATGCGGCCCACGCTCGACTGGATCCAGATCGACCCGGCGCTGGCCTATGGCTTCACCGAATATCTGAAAGTCGACGCCATGATGACGGAGGCCGGATGGGATCGCCGACAACAGATTCCCCATGGCGGGCATCAATTGGGGCTCAACATGGCCGCCGGGATGCAGCTCGGCGGGTCGGAATCCTATCCGCTGGTGTTTCAACCCTGGGGCGGATTCGCCGATGACGTGGATATCATCGACGGCTATGCGCGCCCGCACGATACGCCGGGCATTGGCATCGAGCTGAAGTCGGAAGTCTATCGCCAGTTGAAGACCCTGCACGAAGACTAATTCGGCGACCAGTTCACCAGACGAACCTCATATCAGCAAAACCGAACGTGACAAGGTCCGGTCGATGTTGAATGCTTCGACAAACGAAATCCTGCACGCCCGAAGGGAGTCTCCCATGACTGAAGGCGCAGACCTATTCGACACCATGTACAATATGCGGGCCATGCGGCGGCTAAAACCGGACCCGGTGCCCGATGCGCTGGTCGTTAAAATCCTGCAAGCCGGATTGCACGCGCCCAATGGCGGCAACATGCAGAAATGGAAATTCCTGGTGATCAAGGATCAGGAAATTAAAAAGAACGTGCAAGTCTGGTACAAACGCGCGCTCGATGAAGTCGTCGGCCCCCGCTACGCCGCCAGCGCGCCACCACCCGGCGCCTCGACGGAAGGATATCACCGCCAGCACCTCGCGGTCGAATATTTGACGGACCATTTCCACGAAGCCCCGATCTGGATCGTGCCCTGCATCGACCATGGTGCGGAAACGCCAAACCGGTCGTCGGGCGCATCGATTTACCCCGCCGCGCAGAACATGCTGCTGGCGGCGCGCGCGCTTGGCCTGGGCGCAACCCTGACCACGCGGCATTTGCTGTTTGAAAAGGAATCCGAAGCGGCCCTGGGCCTGCCGGACGGGGTGCATTCCTACGCCATCCTGCCCATCGGCTACCCAATGGGGAATTTTGGCCCTGTCGGGCGCGGTGATTTGAGCGACTTTGTATTTCAGGACAATTGGGGCCGCGCTTACGACGCCATTTAGCGACGCCCTGATCGCGCCCGCCCCCCGACAGCGCTCTCAACCCGCTCTTCTCTTAAGCTCCAGACGAAACAAAAAAATATGACCGAAACGACAAATCGGTGCCGTGACTGGCGCAACGTGGCTGTTCTGGCGACCTGCCAGATGTTTTACAATTCCGGCCGTTCGCTGCTCGTGGCGACGTCTCCGTTGATCGCCTATGGAATCGCGTCAAACAAGGCGCTCTCGACCGTACCCATTTCACTGGCGGTGATCGGCACGGCGGCGGCGACAATCCCGGCATCGTTGTTGATGCGTCGGTTCGGGCGCAGTCTTGGTTTCGCATCCGGATCGGCGATTGGCGTCGTCGGGGGGCTCGCCTGCCTGTACGGGCTGTATACCAGCGATTTCGTGATTTTCTGTGTGGGCGCGCTGCTCTTCGGATTCTTCTCCGGATTTGCGCAACTGTACCGCTTCGCCGGCGCCGATGTCGCGTCTGAGAAATTTAAAAGTAAGGCGATTTCGCTGGTGTTGGCGGGTGGGTTGGTCGCCGCCTTCGTTGGTCCGGAAATGGCGATTGCCGGGCATCATTTATGGACCGACGTTCCCTTCTTCGCATCTTACGTCTTTTAATCGGCGTGACCGTGTTGTCGGGCGTCTTCGTAATGGCCGTCGATATTCCCAAATTGACGGAGAAAGAAGCCAGCGAGCCCGGGCGACCGATTGGCGAGATCATGCGCCAGCCCACCTTCATCGTCGCCACCCTCTGCGCGGTCGCGGCCCAGGCGGTCATGAATTTGTTGATGACTTCCACGCCGCTGGCCATGCGCCACGCGGAGCATATTTTCAGCGACACGGCGTTTGTGATTGAGTGGCATATCTTCTTCATGTTCGCCCCCGGCTTCTTCACCGGATCGCTGATTAACCGGATTGGCGCGATCCCCACGATTTGCGCGGGCATCGCCATTCAGGCGATCAGCGTCGCCATCGCCTTGTCCGGCGACGACGTAATTTATTTCTGGGGCGCGATGGCCACATTGGGTCTGGGTTGGAATTTCGCCTTCACCGCCAGCACCAATCTGCTGACGGAAACCTACACCACTTCGGAGCGCGCCAAGACGCAAGCAGCGAATAATTTCATCATCTTTTCGGTCGTCGCGGGCGGGTCCTTATCGTCGGGCGCCTTGATGCACTGGTTCGGCTGGGAATGGGTTAATATGGGCGCCGCGCCGATGCTGCTCATTTCGTTACTGGCGGCGGTTTGGCTGGGGCTCACCCATCGCCGCACGGTCGCGGAATGATGACCCGCGTTAACCACCGCCATTGTAAGGCTTTCTGAATTCGATATCATTCGAGTGTGAATTGAAGATGCTTTAGCGAAAGGATCGACATGGACACGACACAAGACGCAAGCGCGAAACCGCAGATCGACGCGCTGGGAAATGCAAAATCCTTGGCGAGCGTATTGGCGAACGCCGCTGACGAGGTCGAATCCACTCGCCGTTTTCCCGCCGAATTACTCGCCCAGCTTCATGAACGCCGCTTGTGCAAAATGCTGCTGCCGCGCGCCTTTGGCGGTGATGAGATCGATCCCGCGACCTATATGCTGGCGGTGGCGGAAATCGCCCGCCACAACAGTTCGGTCGGATGGAACATCTTTGTGGCGAACAGCGCCGTTTTGCTCGCCCCTTTTCTGGAACCGGAAACCGCACAGACTGTTTTTGGCCCCCATGACGCGCTGGTCGCCTGGGGACCGCCCAACGACACCCGCGCGAAAGTTGAACCGGGCGGCTACCGGGTCACCGGCGAATGGAGCTTCGCCAGCGGTAGCCGACAGGCGACCTGGATGGGCCTGCATTGCATGGTCGAGGAGACCGACGGCGCACTGCGCATGAACGAACACGGCGCGCCGGTCATTCGCTCCATGCTGTTCCCGCTGGATCAGGCGGAGCAGCTCGACACCTGGCATACCATCGGACTCAATGGCACCGCGTCAGATTCCTATCGGGTCCACGATCTGTTCATATCCGACGCCTTCACCGGGACGCGTGAAGAACCCGAAACCAGGCGCGAACCGGGCCCGCTCTATGCCTTCCCCATGCAGGGTCTTTACGCTGTTGGCGTCGCGGGCGTCGCGTTGGGGATTGCGGGCGCCATGCTGGACGCCTTCAAGGAACTCGCCATAAAAAAAACGCCGCGCGGACTGGCCACTTTGGCGGACCGCGCCAGCGTGCAGACCGGAATCGCCAAAGCGGAAATCCGCACCGCATCTGCGCGCGCCTATCTTCTGGAGACGCTCCGCGAGCTGTATGCGACAGTCGAACCCTATGAGGTTATCGACATTCCCGACCGCGCCCGCGTGCGTCTGGGAACGACCAACGCCATTCACGCGTCGATGGAAGTCGCCGATTGGGTCTACCATCAGGCGGGCGTGTCGGCGATCTTCCCCGGCTCACCCTTTGAACGACGCTTCCGCGATATCCATACCCTGTCGCAACAAATACAGTCGCGCGACGCCCATTATGAAACCGTGGGTCAGGTGATGCTCGATCGCGCGCCCGCTGTCTTCTTCTAGCATCCGCTGGTGTCAAAACTAATGTACGGGGCGTTCATGTCCGGGGCGGCGGAATGCGGCTGACGAACCGCTGGGCGGTTCTGGCGCTCATGTTTCTGGTTGGACTGACCATTCCGACGCAGTTTCAGTCGGTGGCCGCACTGGCGCCGTTTCTGGTCAATGAGGCGCGCCTGACCTACACCGATATCGGCGCGTTGACAGGCATGTTCATGGCGCCGGGGATTTTTCTGGCGGCGCCCGGCGGGCTTCTTGTCGCCCGGGTCGGCGATAAGGCGGCCATGGCGGCGGGACTGTTCGTTATGCTCGCCGCCGCCCTAATGTTCGCCGCGACGGACTCCTACGCCGCTATGGCCGCCGCACGCTTGATCGGCGGCGCTGGCGCTGTGTTCGTAAGCATCTTGTTGCCCAAAATTGTCACCGACTGGTTTGTCGGAAAGGAAATCGCCACCGCCCTGTCGACCGTCGCGTCCAGCTTTGGCCTTGGGGTTGGCGTCACGATTGGCGTTCTGCCGTGGATCGCCAGCCAGTCGTCCTGGTCAAGCGCCGCACTCGCGAACGCTGCGGTGACGGGGCTGGCGCTCGTATTTCTGTTGGTCCTGTTTCCAAAGTCCAGCGACACACAAAGTGGCGACACGCGTCGCCCGTTATTGTGGCGCATCAGCACGACGGAGACGGTCTTGGCGGCGCTCGCGGGCGGCGAACGCATGTTGTTCAGCACCGGCTATGTCGTGTTCATGAGTTTCGCGCCGCCCTTGCTGATCGCGCGCGGCATGAGCGCAACGGACGCCGGTATCCTGACCAGTATCGCAGGGGTCATATCGATTATAACGGTGCCCCTTGGCGGCGCCTTATCGGACTGGACGCGCAAACCGAACCTGTTCATCGTCGGGGGCGCTGTCGGTACGGCGATGGCCTGCGCCTTGCTACCCTACGTTGCGCCCGCTGTGCTGTGGATCCTGCTCTTTGGCGTTCTGCGCGGCGGCTGCACCGGGGGCATCATGGCGTTGCCCTCGCAAGTCCTTCGACCGCAAAGCCGCACGACGGGTTTCGCCGTCGCGTCCGCTGTCTATTTCATTGGCATGGCGGCCTTGCCGCCAATCGCGGGATATTTGCTCGACGTCACCGGCGACGCTGCAATGCCCGTGCTCTTTGCGGGATTGCTCTGGATTCTGATACCAATATTACTCATCGTGTTTAAAACCCTGCAACGTAAATGGCCTCTCGAAGATCTACCGGCTTCGGGATAGGCGCATCGAAAAGGAGTACGCACTTATGGGACCGTTGGAAGGCGTAAAAATCGTTGAGTTCGCAGGCATCGGGCCAGGCCCGTTTTGCTGCATGTTGTTGTCGGATATGGGCGCCAACGTCCTGCGCGTGGACCGCGCGGCGAATGTCGGCGCGGACCTCAGGGAACCGAAATACAACAACCTTGTTCGGGGCCGCAAAAACATCGCGCTGGATCTGAAGCACCCGGACGGCGTTGAGGCCGCGCTCAAACTCTGCGATCAGGCCGACATTTTGATCGAAGGCTTTCGCCCCGGCGTAATGGAGCGCCTGGGCCTGTCCCCCGAAGTGATCTTCGCGCGCAATCCAAAAATCGTCTATGGCCGAATGACCGGATGGGGACAGGACGGCCCTATCGCCCATACCGCCGGACATGACATCAACTACATCGCCCTATCCGGCGCGCTTCACGCGATTGGAACTCAGGAATCGGGCCCGGTGCCGCCTCTTAATCTGGTAGGCGACTTCGGCGGCGGTGCGTTGTACATGGCGATGGGCGCGTTGGCCGCCTATATCGAAGCGCAGAAATCCGGACGCGGTCAGGTCGTCGATACGGCAATGGTCGAAGGCGCCGCTTCTCTGATGACCTCCGCCTATGGCATGCTCGCCGATGGGTCATTCACCGAATCGCGCCAGTCCAACCGCCTTGACGGCGGCAGCCATCATTACTGCACCTACGAAACCAAGGATGGCGAACACGTCGCCATCGGCGCCAACGAACCTCAGTTTTATGAACTGATGCTGGAAACGATCGGGTTGGGCGACGCCGATTTACCAGCGCAAACCGACCGCGCCCATTGGCCGCAAAATCGGGAAACTCTGGCCGCTGTCTTCAAAACGAAAACCCGCGCCGAATGGATGGCGTTAATGGAACAAAAAGACGTGTGCTTTGCGCCCGTCCTGCGCATGAGCGAGGCTATTGAGCACCCCCATAACGTCCACCGTAAGGCTTTTGTTGACGTGGACGGGGTCACACAGCCCGGCCCGGCGCCGCGCTTCCAGCGCACGCCCAGCGAGGTCCAGAGCGGCGGCGCCTTTGCCGGAGAACAGACGCGAGGCGCGCTTGGCGATTGGGGGTTTGCAGACTCCGAAGTAGAGGCCCTATTGGCCTCGGGGGCCGCAAAACAGCGTTAAATCGCCATTTGAGATCGCTCTATTTATTTCGATATAATTCGAATTAAAAGACTGGAAATCCCGACGCACCCTCCCCATCTTTCGAACAAATGTGACGCCAATGCGTCAAAAGCGTATTTCAGGAGACTTCAAATGACCCAATCAGCCGCGACAAATGCGGACGCTTCCGTCGACGCCGTTCTGACCTTTATCAAACGGCAGGACACAAAACCCTATTTCAACAGCTCGGCGTTGACCGGCGGCGCACCCGAGATATTTTTTGAAACTGAAAATAGAAACGTATCCGCCGGCGACTTCCGGCCCTTGGCGAAAAATGCGTCGGTTGATGTCGAAGGCTTTGAGCTAATGCGCAGCGCCACCAAGGTGGACGATCTGTATGACGACGAGGCCGTCGAATCCACCTATGCCGATGAAATAAAGGCGATGCTCACAAAACGATTTGGCGCAACCTCCGTTCATATGTTCGACGTCACACGGCGTTCCGACAGTAGCGCAGGCGCATCCAATCCAGACGGGCTGCGCGGCCCCGCGAACCGGGTTCATGTGGATTACACGCCCAAAAGCGGTCCGCAACGGACCCGCGATGTGGTTGGCGACGAAGAGGCGGAACGGCTTTTCAAGGCAGGCGCCCACATCATACAGGTCAATGTCTGGCGCCCGATCAACGGTCCCGTAAAACGCTCTCCCCTGGCGTTGGCCGACGCGTCCAGCGTTAAGCCCGATGAATTGATCGCGACCGATCAGGTGTTCCCGGACCGGGTTGGGGAAATTTACAACGTCGCTCACGCCGCCAGTCAGCGTTGGTATTACGCGCCGGAGATGGAACGCGACGAGGTGTTCCTGATCAAGGGGTGGGACAGTATCGACGACGGCAGGGCGAAATTTACACCCCATGGCGCTTTCGCACTGGCCAACTCGGAAGGCGCCCCGCCACGCGAAAGTATCGAAGTCCGCACGCTGGTCATCATAGAGTAAACCGCCCTAAAGGACCGGGCGTAGAACACCCGAAAGGGCCGGGCGATCAGTCGTCCGGCCAGATGACCGTCGCGGCGGCCAATTCCGGCCAACCGGCGGGCGAGCCCGCAACCGCGGCGGCCTCTGCATCGGGTAAAGCCGGGTCCCATTTGCCGCCGATAAATCGCTGTCCTGTCACTCTGTCGCCCTCGGGGGAGCAAAGCCAGGCGACGGGCGGTCCCATGACATCCGCTCGCAACATCTTCGACGTGTCCATTTCCGCTTCCGGCGCGATGAACGGCGTGTCCGTCGGCCCGCCCGGCACCACGACATTGACGGTGACGCCCGTACCATCCAACTCCTTCGCCCAGGCGGACGACGCCGCTTCCAGCGCCGCCTTACTGGCGCCATAGGGCATGTTGCGCAACATCGTAAAGAAACTGGTCGTAACATTGATGACGCGCCCCCAACCCCGCTCGCGCATACCCGGCAGCGCGGCGCGCATCATCTGCAACGGACCGTCGATATTGACCGAGAAAAACTGACCCCAGACTTCCGGCGTCAGCTCCTCAATCGTCAGGAGATTTTTCTCAGCGTCGGGACGAATGCGACTCGCGCCAAAGCCCGCATTGTTAACCAGAACATCAACCTGCCCGAAGACATCGCAGACCTTGTTGACCGCTCTTTCACAATCCGCAGGGTCCGCGACATCGCCGCCGATGGCGAGAACGCCATTAGTGCCCGCTTCCTTGTTAATCGTCTCCGCGACGCGAGCGGCGGCGTCCGCATCGATATCCATCAAGGCCAGTCGATGGCCGTCAACAATCATCCGGCGCGCCATCGCCTGTCCAATACCGCCCGCACCGCCAGTAATTATCGCCACCCGTTCATTCGCCATGAATTTCGTCTCTCCCTTTGAATATTCGCCAGCCCAGAATATAGGCTCCCTGAATTTGGAGGAAGTATAGGAGGCGATCTCTCAATTGCCAGAAAGATGAAATTTACTGGCCTCCGATTACGCGATGCGCCTAGGTTGATCCATCAAGGTTAACGGAGGAAAGCCGATGCTGAAATTTTACTATAATCTGGGCCCAAACCCGGCCAAGGTCGCGCTATTCCTGGAGGAGGCGGGGCTGGACTATGACGCCATTCCTGTGGACACGCGCAAGGGCGAACAATTCACGCCCGAATACCTCGATATCAATCCAAACGCGAAGGCGCCCAGCCTCGTCGATGGCGACGCCACAATTTTCGACAGCAACGCGATCCTTTTGTATCTGGCGGAAAAGACCGGCAAGTTCCTGCCCGGCGACAGCGACGCCAATCGGGGGCAACTCTTGTCCTGGCTTATGTTTGTCGCATCTGGACTTGGCCCCTATTCCGGCCAGGCGGTGCATTTTCAACGTTATGCCCCTGGGGAAAACGCCTACGCTGTTAACCGATACCGGTTCGAGGCCCAGCGGCATTTCGCAATCCTGAACGACAAGCTGGCTGATAGCCCCTACATTCTGGGCGATGACTATACCATTGTGGACATGGCGATTTGGGGATGGGCGCGGTTGCTACCCATGGTGCTGGACGAAAACGCTTGGGCGGATTTACCGCATCTCAAGCGGCTGACGGATGAAATCAACGCGCGTCCTGCGGCGCAACGCGCGGCGGCGCTGAAAGATCGGCATACGTTCAAAACCGAAATGGACGCTGAGTCGAACCGACACATGTTCCCTTCGAACGCCACTTTAACCTGACGGAGACAGTCTTTATGAACGCCAAGCCGCCACTGGATGGAATACGGGTTCTCGACATCGGCACTCTGATCGCGGGTCCGTTCGGCGCCACCTTGCTGGGCGATTTCGGTGCAGAAATCATTAAGGTGGAGCAACCGGGATCAGGTGACGCGTTGCGTGGCACGCCCACCGATGGCGAAGCCAGTCGGCCATCGGGCTGGCGGGTCGATGCGCGCAATAAAAAGTCCGTAACCCTGAATTTGCGCGTCAAGGAGGGTCAAAACATCCTGCGCGCGCTTGTGCGGAAATCCGATGTGTTGATTGAAAATTTTACCCCCGGCACGCTGGAGCGGTGGAATTTGGGGTGGGAAGAGCTTCACAAGATTAACCCGCAGCTTATCATGGTGCGCGTCTCCGGTTACGGACAAACTGGTCCTTATTCCAAACGCGCGGGCTATGACCGAATTGCGCTCGGGTTTTCCGGCTATATGTACCCCACCGGGTTTCCAGACCGGTTTCCCGTCCGGCCCGCCTTCCCCACCGCCGACTATAATACGGGGACCTTTGGCGCCTACGCGGCCATGCTGGCGCTATTCCAACGCGACGCGCGCGGCGGCGAAGGCCAGATGATCGACCTGGCGCTGTACGAACCGACGTTCCGCATCACGTCCAATCTGCTGGCCAATTACAACGAGACCGGGGAAATTCGCGAGCGGATCGGCAACCGAAATCCGACATTTGCGCCGGCGGGAACGTTTGAGACCAAAGACGGGCGCTATGTGCAAATTGCAGCGGGCGGCGACAAGGTCTTTCAACGCTTAACCAACGCCATGGGTATGCCGGAACTC
>JBLHZD010000072.1:0-14968 GCA_047631095.1 Alphaproteobacteria bacterium | reverse complement strand
ACTGAAGGTTTTCTGGGGTTTTGAGATTATAGTTATGAAGACACTCCCTCCGCCAATAATGCTTTATCGATATTTGATATCGGTTTACCAATTATTGTACCCAGCAATACGTTCTCAGGCTTGGCCCGCGCTGAGGGTCGAAAACTTGTTTGGCAGGCTCACTTTCAATCCTGTTTGGAACCATTCCAGTCGAAAAATCGTGTCACTGGTGAAACTGAAATCCGCGCTTCCTATCCAGGGGCGCGGTCCAGAATGGCTTGTAGCGTCGTCGCCCCTTGCGCGCCCTCCGCAGAGAGATGGCCGCCGTCGGCGATTCTTTTGCGCTGCGCCGCCTCCCAATCCTGGCCATCGAAGAAGCGGGGCGGTGTCAGGCCTGGTCCGTCGATATTATCCAGACATCGTGCGTTCACGGTGATCTTATCAGGCTGCGAGCGGGGCACGTAAAAGGCGGCGATGCCGCAATGTGCGCAAAACGGATGTTGCGCCACGCCGGTCTCGAAGGTGTAGAGGGTCAGCGCGTCCTTCCCGCTCAGCAGTTCAAAATCGGCGGGAAAGATCGGGAGGTGGAGGATCCCTTTCTTGGTGCAGATGCTGCAGCTGCACTGGGATAATATATCCAGATCAATGCGAGCCCGGAACCGGACGCGCCCGCAATGACAACCGCCTTCTCTAGTTTCCAACAAATCACACCTCCCGTAAAAGTTTCTTGAAGTCGTCCAGCTTCACCAAAACCCGAGTCAAACCGAACCTGGCGCTCGTTCGACGTCGGATCTGGCGTCGAACTATATGTCTACTCTAAATCTCTGGCCACACAGGGTCGTTATGCCCCAGAGGCACGGAGGGGCGCGTCCAGTGCGCGGGCGTCTTGGAGAACTGAACAACCGGCGCCAGATGCGTTAAGCGGCCCATGGGCGTCTCACTCGATGTCATCCATTTTTCAAGGTCGTTCTGACTAAATTCCGTCGTCGCGGAAGCGAACTCCGCCGGCGTAAATTCCCCTTGCTGCTGTAACCATCGTCCCACCTGGGCGAGTGAGATTCGAACCAGCCAGGAACCGCCTTCGGTGGCGCGTTTTCGAAGTGCGACCATCGCGCCGAACGCCATTAAATAACCGGCCAGATAGTCAATTGCAGAGACAGGATAGAATTGCGGTCCAACGCCTTGTTCGGGAAACAAATCTCCTTGGCGCTCCGCGATGCCGCTGACCACCTGCACCGCGGTGTCGAATCCGCGGCGCGACGCCCAGGGACCGGTATGGCCGAAGGCGCTCAATGACACGCACACCATGCCGGGGCGAAGTTCAGCGAGCTCGGTGGGGGAGAGGCCACGGCTTGCAAGGCTGCCGGGTCGGTACCCTTGCGAAAAGACGTCACATCCGCGCGCCAGTTCCATCAATGTCTCAAGTTTCTTCGGATCCCGCAGGTCGAGATGGGTCGAGAGCTTCCCATGACCCGTGTCGTATTCCTGATACTGTATAAAGGGTATATGAGCGGCGCTGACCTTCATGACGTCGGCGCCCTGTTCCGCTAAAGTGCGCGCACATGTCGGCCCGGCTAGGACCCGCGTTAAATCCAGCACCCGAATGTTGGATAGGGGGCGATCGCCCTCCGGTAAAGGTTCCGGCGCACTTTCGCCAATTTTTACAATTTCCATTAACGGCAAGGCCGCAACCGCGCGCCCTTGGGGGTGTTGCGCCCACTCATCGGCGCTGCGCACCATGCCGCCGGCGCCGCCAGCCGCAATTATCGCTTCTTCAAGCTCTAGCGCCTTCCATTTGGCGACCGCCTCGGTAACTGCGCGTCGCGCCTCTGGTACATTGAGAACCTTCATCGCTGCAGCGCGGTGATTGGGGAAGTTGCAATGCAGATAACTCCATCGACCGTCTTGGGTGGGGTACATCCCCATCACCGGGTTTCGCTCGGTATTGACCTTGGCGCCGTCCAGTCGAAGATATTTGGTGCTGCGCAGCGACGCCGTGGCGTGACCGGTGTCGATGGAGAATGTCTGGCGTTCGCCGGTGCGCAATTCCCAAAGATCCGAAACCGCGAGCCCCATCGCCGCCAGCGTCGCCGACGCCGTTTCCGTAATTTTGAACGACGTTGGCAATAGCGGGTTGAAATCGCCGTTGAAGTCGACGTCACGGACGCGGTCTTCCGACCAACCCGCGATGGGCAGCAGTGATTGCAAAGCCGAATTTTTCATATCTCTAGTACTTTCGTTGATTCGGGAAACACTCAATAACCGTCATGGGTCGCCGTTCACATTTATGACCACGTCGATGGTTACGATGAAATCGCGGCGTTACGCCCACGTCGCGCTTGTTGGATAGATGATGAGCCGTCAGTAGCAGGCGACCGCGTAAACATCGTTCACGCCGTCTGGCAGCGGATATTCCCGCCATGAGGCGCCATTGTCCACCGTACCGATCACTTGCCCGGCGCGGGTGATGCAATACAGACTGTCCAGATCGCTCGGGTGCGCCGCCAAACCGACGATGGTGCTTTTCGCCGCAACGCCATGGTCGATACGAATCCATGTCCTGGCCCCATCGCTGCTGCGGTACACCGATCCGTCGGTGCTGACGGCGGCTTCGGACAGGGCGGTGTAGAGGGTTTCGGGATCGTGGGGCGAGACGATTAAGGCGCGGCAATAGGTGAGCGGCGAGAAGCGCCCGATTTCCATGTCGCGCCAATTTGCGCCGCCGTCATCCGTGCGAAAAATACCCATGCGCACGCCGAGCAAGGCGGTGCTGGACGCCGCCTTACTGATGGCGACCGCATGGGTGTCCAACATACCTTCGCAGTGCCCGCATTGGCGGCCGCCGACATTATTTTGCAGATGCGGCTGCTGCGCCAGTTCCATAAGCCGGGCGGATACGTCGGTCCAGGAATCGCCACCATCAATGCTGTGGATAACGCCGCCAACCTCAAGCCCCACGTAAATTTCATCGGTCTTTATCGGATTAATCGTTATGCAAATGACGCGCGTGTCGAACCCTTCGCGCTCACAATGGGCGGGTGATATCACCTGCGGTAATCGCCGCCATGACCGGCCACAATCCTCGCTGCGATAAAGCGCGACGGGCGATGCGCCGGCGTAAATTATGTCAGGATTGCCCGGGTGCATTGTTATCGCCCAGATCGCCACGTCCCGATCGGGAAAGTCTGGCTTTTCCCAATGCTCGCCGCCATCGGTGCTGCGATAGGGGCCATCATTCGTGCCAACAAAAAGTGTCTTGGGATCATTTAAATGCTGCGTGATGGTTTGGACGTCGCCGTCATTTGGCAGACCGCTAGCCACCGCCTCCCATTCGTCGGCGCCGGGCCGCAAGCGGAAGAGTCCGCCTTTGGAAGGCCCCGCCTTCTTGACAGCGCCGCGAACGGCGCCAGCGAATATCGTATTTGCCCCATTCCTCGCCATAGATTAACTCCAAACCCATTTCAATTTGAGAGGGAAATTATTCGCTTCGGAATCGAAGGGGTCAAGTCTATGCGGATTTCGCCGATCCAATTTCAATAATGAACCCGCGCGTTTGTCAGATGAAAGAACGATATTTTTTAAATGGAACCTGATTGTCCAAACACTGGAATCTTGCAAATTTGCGCCCATTCTGCATTTTGATAGCCGTTGATAGCCCAAGTTGGCTTAACCTTTCAAAGCCTGCATACCGCCTGACATCCCATACGTCTGGAACCGGTATGGAAAGTCTTCTGTTTTCACCCATGGATCTACGCGGTGTCCGAATCTGCAATCGGATTGTCGTTTCCTCCATGCTGACCTATGCCGCAGAAAACGGATTCACACAGGAACTGCACAACCTTCACTATGGAAAACTGGCCCATGGCGGCGCGGGTCTGATAATCGTCAAATCGACGAAGACCGACCCTCGTGGGGCGAGCATGCCAAAGGATTTGGAGCCTTGAAGACAGCGCTGCGGTCGCGCGCGCCCTGAAAGCCCACGGCGTCGATGTCATCGATTGTAGCAGCGGTGGCATGTCAGGGCTTTCCACGGTTAACGCCGACACCTCGGCACAGTACGGATACCAAACCCCCTTCGCCGAAAGTATTCGCAAGCACGCGGATATAAAAACCATGGCCGTCGGCCTTATCATTCACGCGGACCAAGCAGAGGAAATTCTGCAATCCGGCAACGCCGACCTGGTCGCGATTGGCCGTGAAATGCTCAACAACCCCAATTGGCCTATGGACGCGGCGACGAAACTTCAAATCGACGACCCTTATTCCATGGTTCCGCCTCTATACGGCTTTTACCTGGAGAAACGGTCACAAGCAGATTTCGGCGGGCGCCCCTCCACCTGGCAAGCTGAAATCGAATCCGAATAATTTATCGGATTCACCTTGTCCGCATTTTGGAAGCTTGTAGCTTGTCGGGGATCTGGCGCTCTATTTCAGGTGAGACCGCCGCCAAACAAGCTTGGGGCCGCCCGATGTTATTTTTTAGACAAACCTGCCGCCATTCAATCTAGAGGCAATCGACCAGAAATGAGAAATTCAAAATGACGGTGACAATCAATCGAGTCGATGTGTTCTCCATAAGCATGCCGCTGGTGGAAACGTTTACAAGCGGCGGCGTATCAAAGGACGCTACTAAATGTGTTGTGGTGCGTGTTACGGATACCGACGGCATGATTGGCGTTAGTAGCATTGACCCATCCGCGCGGGCCGTCTCGCCAAATACGGCGCCAGAACTGGCGCAGGCGATACGAGACAAGGTTGGCCCGGCGCTCATCGGCGAAGACCCCGTTAACGTAAACCGGATCGTTGAAATCGCCGCCAAGATTGCGCCGGCGCAACCGGGCGCTGCCGCGGGTGTGGAACTGGCTTGTATCGAACTAGTGTGTCGGCGGCAGGGCATTGCGCTTTATGATTATCTGGGCGGCGCGGTCATCGACGAGTTGTTGTTTAATGGTTGGGTCGGCGAGTTGCCCGCAGACGTCGCGGCGAAAGAGGCGACGCGGTGGCGGGACGCGGGTTTCCAATCCATGAAAATCAAAGTTGGAACCGGCGTCGCCGAGGATAGCGAGCGAGTCGCGGCTGTGCGTGACGCCGTGGGCTCAAACATCAAACTGCGCATTGACGCCAATCAGCAATACGATGTGCGCCGAGCGTTGGAATTGTGCCATGCGGTTAAATCCTGTGACCTGCAATTGTTTGAGCAGCCAACGCCAAAAGACGACCTTGAAGGTTTGGCGCAAATCCGCAGAGAAGGCGGTATCCCCATCATGGCCGATGAATCCATCAGTGATCATCAAAGCCTGATCCGGGTTATCAAGGCGGAATGCGCGGATTTTGTGAAGTTTGGCGTCAAGCAAGCGGGCGGGCTATTGCAATCCGCGCGTATGTTGGCGACGGCGGAAGCCGCCGGTCTCCCGGTTGTGCTGGGTCACGGTTTTGGCCTGGATTTTAGCACCATGGGGGAAATTATGCTCGGCGCGACGTGTCGAAATATCGTGCCGGGGCTGGAATGCGTGGGACCGCTCAAAGTGGTCGATACCGTAGCGACGACCCGGCTTGATATCAGCCGGGGCCGTATCTCCCTGCCATCGGGTCCGGGGCTCGGAATTGATCTCGATGCCGAGAAGCTCAAGCAGTACAGCATGACGACTGATTGATCCGCGCATCGTATTTAGCGTTCCCGCAGACTTTTAAACGGATCCCTGTCTTCCTAGAAAAAGAGGTAGGCTCGGACCACAACGTTTTTACGACAACGCGCATCGTCAGGTGCGGTAGGATCGATACTGGCCGTATGGAAGGACCAGCGTGAAACAGAGCCATCGGTGACTGAATCATAGCATTTCAGCATTGAGACTTCGGTCGATTTTTGTTGGGGAACCCAGTACCACTCATGCTCGGCGCGGTTTGTGAAACGTGTCGTCTCCCCAACACGGTCATCATAGATTCGATAGTTGGTGATGTAGGATTGTTTGGCGAAAGAGGGCCAGGCGCAGAGCACAAAGGGAAACTGTTCTATGGTCTCCATCGGTTTTGCAAGATTGATGGACACGAACCGCCGCGCCATTTTCGCGTCCGCTTCTTCCGCCGTGTAGTGTTGCTCCCGTCCAAAGTTCCGCAGATTTTTCGTTAACAATTCACGACAACGGACGCGCCCGCTATTGTCGTTGAGATCGTTGTGCACGAGGTTGACGTAATTGGCGTTTACACCGGGGTTTTTAGCGTCCTGATCTTCCGTGCGGTCGCCTTTATAGTCTTTGTCAAAGACGTCATGATTGTACACGAGCGCGTCTGTCGCCTCCGGGAAAAACGACAGAAGAAGTTCCTCAATTTCCGGATAGAAAACGCTCTCCACTTCCGCCGGATCGTAAAAATCCTCGCATTTTGAATCGCAATGCGCCAACGAGAGACCAAGTTTATCCATACATTCCGGTGTATGCGGCGAAAGGCCCGGATGGTATTCCTCAAGTCGACGCGCATCGCGCAGGACATGTGGGAAATAGAGGCAACGTTGTTTGTTGTTCAGCTCGTCTTTTTTCAACGCCTGCGCATCAGCCTTGCGCGTCGGGTCATGCCACAGCGCATTGGATGGAACGATGGAATAGGTTGGGTGTTCATTGACGGAGTAGCGCAGCGGTAACGCCAGGCCGCCATCAGGGGCGCTGATGTTGTTCGCCCGGATATAGTCCATGCATTCATCATAGTCGCGAAACCCGACGCCCCATTCGGTCTCAATTGGACCGGGCGGCGCCGTGTCGAGCATGTCGGTGACAGCCTGCCCGGTCCCCTTGGAAATCTGCTCGAGCGCAGCTTGTGTGGCTGCGCTCGTTCCGGCGTCACCGCCCCGATCAAACGACATATAGGATAAACCACCATTCGCCGCGATAGGAGAAGCCTGCCCTTGGGTGGTTTGGAGGGCGGGAAAATAGGTTGTTGGAGTAATTTCCGTATCGACCGTATCGTTATTCTGGAATTCTTTAACCTGACCCATAGCGCGCCTCCATTTAAAATGCGCCTCATCGTGGCACAGAGACCGCTCGTTTTCTAGGGTTTGTAATTGTCGGCGCGTGGGACGCCGAGTTCATCCTCTCATCGGGTCAATGGCGTCTCCAAATCAAAATTAGGAAGTTGTTTAAGATATTTCCCGCGGACCTTGAATACGACGTCATGGTTTTTTCGGTTTGCATGTCCTGTCTCTTCTTTATTGAAGATCGGCAGACTGCATTTCGTCGCTTCAGTTAGTGTCCGTAATCCGGGTAGGCCCTCATATTTTAGGGGCTCCTTGTCGCCGCGCAGAGATTTGGAGTTTGGCGCTGCAAGCTGTTCGTTGAACGGTCCTCGCGACCCCCATGACGCACAGGTCCAAAAATACAGGCTCATCAAGTGGCGGCGTTAGGCTATTTTACGGCGTTGTCTGTTTTAAGCGCCGCCACTGTCTCGTCGTCCAGATCCAGCCAGTCGCGCAGCACGTCGTCGGTGTGTTCGGCCAGCATCGGTGAGGGTTTGATGCGCGTTGGTTGGCCGTCTACCCGCACAGGCCAGGTTGGCATTTTGAACGGCTCGTGCACGGCGTGATCCATAATTTGCATGATGCCGCGCTGCTCGAAGGTTACGTCGTTCTGCAGCTCCAGCGTGTCGAGCACCGGGCCGACGGGAATGCCCGCGCCGCCAATTTCGGTCATCGCGTCGAACTTGGTTTTGGTGCGGGTCCAGGTGGAGACGATTTCGTCCACTTCGGGCTCATTATGGGCGCGGTCGCGCGGCGTATCATAGCGTTCGTCGCCAATCAGATCCTCCCGCCCAACCACTTTCAACAACCGGTTCCAGTGCTCCGGGTTCGCGGCGCTGGTGGAGATGTAGACGTAGTCGTTGGGGCCTCCGGGGGCGCAGGGAAAAAGCCCCTTCGGCGCAGAGAGGGACCCTGCGATCTTGCTGCCTGCGCGCCCGGCGGCTTCGCCGGTACGGCCGGTGCTGGCGAAGTTGGTGCGCATATAGTGCAGGATCGCGTCCTGCATCGCGACCTGTAAATGATGGCCTTCTCCAGTCTGCGCGCGCTTGAACAGGGCGGAGGCGATCGTCAGCGCCATAACCATGCCGGTGCCTGTATCGCCGAGCGTCATGCCTGGGCGGGTCGGCGGGCCATCCGCCTCGCCGGTGACGCTGAAGGTGCCGCCGGCGGCCTGGGCGATCATGTCGAAGGACAGGTTTTTCTCATAGGGGCTGCCCTCGCCGAAGCCCTTGATCTGGGCGTAAATAATTCCGGGGTTGATCGCTTTGACGACCTCATAGGACAGGCCGAGGCGCTCGATGGCGCCGGGGGCGAAATTCTCCACCATCACATCGGCTTGGCGAATCAAATCCTTCGCGATTTCGAGACCCTTCTCGGATTTCAGATTAATTCCGACGGACTTCTTGTTGGCGTTGAACATGTGGAAGTAATAGGGGTCGTCATCGGGAAAGCCGGGCCGCAGCCGTCGGCCGGGGTCGCCCCGGTTCGGGTTCTCGACCTTTACGACATCCGCGCCGAGCCAGGCCAGAGATTCGGTGCAGGACGGGCCCGCTTCGAACTGGGTGAAATCGACGGTTTTCACGCCCTCCAGAAAGCTGAAATCGGCGATATTGGCGCTATTGGCGGCGGGATTGCTTGTCGTGTCAGGCATGATAGGTCCCCTATCTGTGATGAGGCGAAACAATTCAGTGCGGCGCCGAGCTTGCCACAACCGACACGGGCAGGGAAAGGGCGTAGCGGAGACGGTGGAATGCGAAACGCCGCGCAGTGGCATAACGTTTTTTTAAAATCATTGTTTCACTGTGACTTTGATCACTGATGTCACGCAAGTTTTGGCGCACATATAAGGGGAGGTTCAAGAAGAGACCCTCAAAATTCCTCGAAACGGCAAAGCACCCGGAAACGGTGTGACGCAAAGCTACCGGCCTAATGTGAAAACAATGGCGGCGGGGCTTCCGAAAGGAACATGTGATGATATTTATATACGCTTGCGTTGTTGAAAATATTTGGCCGGCCCCGGCTGGATGGCCCAGCAAAATAAGTGCTGATGGTTGCGCCTAGTCTTGGCGGATTCTGAAGTGCAGGAATATAGGCACACCCAATCGGAATTGGGGCGCGCAATCATCTCCCTTGCAAAGGAAGCGGCGGCGGATGACGCCCGAATCCTGGCTTTAACCGCGGCAACTGTTCTTAAGCGGGCCATTGCGCCCTGCATGATTGCTCCCTGCACTGTTAGCGCCGGTTTCCCGGAGAGACGCTTTTAAAGCCCGTAAAGCGTTGGCAGCAACCAGGACAGGCTGAGCCAGGTGATCAGGGTGAGCGGAATCCCGACGCGAAGGAAGTCGGAGAACCGGTACCCCCCCGCATTCATCACCAGCAGATTGGTTTTGTAGGCCATGGGCGTGGCGTAGCTCATATTGGCGCCGAAAAGAACGGCCAGCACGAAGGGCTCGGCGGGCAGGGATAATTGTTGGGCGATGCCGATAGCGATGGGCGCGCCGATCACCGCAGACGCGTTGTTGGAGACGATATTCGTCAGGATCGCCATCACCAGCATCAGGCCGCTGAGCAGCATCGCGGGGGAGGCGTCCCCGGCCAGCGATAGAAAGACGCTCGCCAGATATTCTGCACCGCCGGTTTTTAGCAAGGCGGCGCCCAGCGCCAGACTGGCCACGACGATCATGATGACCTGTGCGCTGAGCGCTTGCGCCGCGTCGCGCCACCGCAGGCATTTTGTGACCAGCATCAGGAACACGCCGCATACGGCGCTGATGGCGATGGGTAGGATTCCAAACGCTGCGGCCAGGACGATGCCCGCCATAATCGCCAACGCCAGCGGCGCGCGTTGGGTGTGGGGCAGCTCCACCGTTGCATCCAGCACCAGGAGTTCGCCGCCGCGCTTGATCGATGAAATTTGCTCCAGACTGCCTTGCACCATCAACACGTCGCCAACGCGCAGGCGGACGTCGCTCACCTTGTCGCGAAATTTGTGGATTTGCGCGCCCGCGCGGTGCAGCGCCAGGGTCACCAACTGATAGGTTTCCGCAAAGCGCGCCCGCGCCAGGGTTGCGCCTTCCAGCGGAGACCCCTGGGTTATAACGATTTCAGCGATTTGCTGATCTTCTGCGCGCAGCGGATGTTCGTCATCAACGAGCGTGTCGCCGGTATAGAGACGACCGCCCAGCACGGTCTCCAGTTCTTTCAATCGTTGCGGCGTGTCGCGAACGCCGATGCGGTCGCCAGCCTGCAGGACGACATCAGGGCGCGGCATCAAGGTCATGCCGATTCCGCGCCGAATGTCGATAATCCGGAACGGGCCGCCGGCTTCCTTGAAGACCTCCTCCAGGGATTTTCCGTTGGCGAAACTGTCGTCTTCAATTTGCAAACGTCCGGCGAAAACGCGCGGCGACATATCCCCCAGCGGCGATTCCCGGGCTGGCAACATGCGTGGCGCCAAAAGCCATAGGTAGAGAATAGCGATACCCGCCGTGATCCCGGCCGGGACGATAAAGTCGAACATGGACATGCGTGGCAACCCCAGATCCGCCGCAATGGAGATCACCAGAAGGTTGGTTGAGGTGCCGATGGTGGTCGTCATGCCGCCGACAAGGGTGGCGAAGCCCATGGGCATCAGAATATGCGAGGCGGGCTTATTCGCGCGCGCTGAAATGCTGGTGAGGATCGGGAGCAGCAGAACAACGATGGGAACGTTATTAACAAAGGCGCTGAGCGCCCCGCCGACAATCAGCGTCAATAGCAACGAGAACGCTGGACTGACGGACCATAATTTGGCCAGCGAGAGTCCAACCGGTTCCAGTGCGCCGGTGCGCACCAACCCTTGTCCTGCGATCATGAGCGCGCAGACGGCGATCAACGCTTCATGGCCGAAGCCCTGAAAGAAATCCACCGCGTGTACGGCGCCGCCGTTATTGGCGTAGGGAAAGAGTTCAAACCCGGTGACCAGCAACACCAGCACCGCCAGACTGGACGTTTCCAGTGTGATGTTTTCGCGGGTGAACAGATATAACGCTACGACAATCAGAACCAGGACGGACAGGGCGTGGGTATCGGGTAACGGCGGAAATTCCATACTCAATTATCTCTCGTATGCGCCCGCCTTCAGGCTTGGGCCAACAGGCTTCTGTAAAACCAATTCGGCGATTATAGCCTACGCTATTCCTGAAGTGTAGAGCGGGCGGCGGTGGGCGCATCGCGGGTCGAAATACCAAACAGCAATGTATAAAGCGCGGGTACGAAGCCCAGTGTAATCAATGTCGCCACAATCAGGCCGAACGCGATCACGCTGGCCATGCCATAGAAAAGCGCGCCGCCAAACAGGATCAGCGGTACGAGGCCCAGGACCGTCGTCAACGTGGTCATCAGGATGGGCCGGAATCGCGTCAGACAGGCGACGATGACGGCTTCCAGCGGCGCGCGCCCGGATTTCTCTTACGCGCTGATGCGATCCACAAGGACGATGCCATTGTTGATCAGAATGCCCGCGAGGCTGAAAAACCCAAGCAGGACCATGAAGCCATTGGCGGCATCCATTACCAGAAGCCCCAGCGTTCCACCAATCAGGATCAGCGGGACGGTCGCCAGGATAACGCCGCCCTTGCGAAAGGAATTGAACTGACCAATCAACAAGATGATGATTGCGGCGATCGCGACGGGCAGGAAACCGAAGAGTTTTTCATTGGCTTCACTCTGATCCTTGATTTCCCCGCCAATCTCCATGCGATACCCGGTCGGTAGGTCGAGCGCGTCCAATGTGGGCGTGACGGCGGCCAGAAGTTCGGTGGTCGAGATATCGACATTGCGCGCTTCCACGGTCAGGGTGCGTTGCTGGTTGCGGCGCTTCACGCGACTGAACCGCCATTCGGGGCGCACGGTTGCGACTTGTTCAAGGGCGATAAATTTATTGATGGTTGGCGAATAGACCTGAATGCGTTGCAAGCTGGACAATGAAAGACGCATCAATTCGTCGCCGCGCACGACAATCGGGATTGATTTGTCACCTTCGCGATAGTCGCTGATGGCGTATCCGGCGAACACGGTGTTTAACGATTCCGCGACGTCGGTTGACGTCACGCCTGTGCGGCGCGCGCGGACCTGGTCAACATCGACAACCAGCGTCAGGATCTTGTTTTCCCAATCCTGTTTTACGCCAACGGCGCCGGGAACGTCGTGGAGCGCGGCGATCACACGCTCTGCGCGATCCACCAGGGTATCGCCATCCGGGCCTATTAGCCTGATTTGCAGAACGCCGGGTTCCGTGCCGCCAAACCACATGCGTTTGGCGTCCGCCCGCGCGCCGGGAATTTTTGAATCAAGGAAAGTGTTTACGCGATCCAGAACAGGCCCGACATCGTCAAAGGTCTGTGTGTTGATCAGGACAAAGGCCCGTTGCGGATCCCGGTCGACCGGCGACAGGGACAAAAAGAAACGCGGGCCGCCATAACCGACATAGGCGACATGGTTTGTGATCTCCGGGTTCGCGTCTTTATCCGCAAGCCAGCTGGTCAGCGTGCGCAATTGCGTTTGGGTTTCGCGAATATCCGTGCCCGCTTCAAAGTCCAGATAGACAAGAAACTGGCTTCGGTCGCCCAGCGGGAAAAATTCATTCCGGATCGTTCCCAATAGCGAAACGGACAGGATCAACAAGCCGACAAGTCCGGCGATTGCGATAAGGCGCCATTTCAGGATCGCCCCCAGCGCCCGGCGATAGAGCAAATAGACGAATCCGTCATAGGCCGCTTCGGGTTGCGCTTCCCTCGGCGTTGAATTTTCAGGGACACGCATAAACCAGGCGCACATTGCTGGTGTAACGGTCATGGATAGAAGCCAGGAACCGAGCAGCAGGATCGTCACAACTTGCGCCAGCGATCGCACATATTCACCCGCGCCGCCGTCGATAAACATCATCGGCATGAATGCAAAAATGGTTGTGAGCGATGACGTCAGCAGGGGGATGGCGAGCGCGCGACCAGATTCCGTTGCAGCGTCCCGGCGCGCGGCGCCGCGCGCCAGGCGTACGCGGATATCCTCGGCCACGACAATGCCGTTATCGACCAGCATGCCGAGCGAGATGATTGTCGCGGCTATGGACATCCGTTGCAGTTCGACGCCGACGAGGCTCATGATGATAATACCGAACAGCATCGTCAGCGGCACAAAGAACCCGACGATCAACCCGGTTCGGAGTCCCAGAAAAACCATGACGACGACAAGAACGATAATCAACGTCTGATATACGTTGGAAACAGCGCTATTGACCGCGGCTGCGATGAGTTTGGGCTGGAAGGTTGCGGGCTCCAGGACATAACCGATTGGCAAGTCTTGCTGAATGTCGTCGAGAAGCGCGGTCAGCCGATCGCCGAACTCAACATTGTTGGTGCCCTCGACCGTTGACACGGACAGGATAATCGCCGGTTTGTTGTTGAAGAACGCTGGCGATTCCGGAGGATCGACAAGTTCCCGGCGGACCGAGAGGATTTCCCCCAATCGCAAGACCTGATCGGTGTCGGGAATTTGAAAACGACATCGCGGATGGCGTCAATGGATGTGATGTTTCCCGACGGCTCCAGTAATACGATGCGACCGTCCGCATTGATTGCGCCGCCGGGCTTGATAATGTTTTGCTGCGCCAGCGCGCCGAAGACATCTTTCAGGGAAACGCCAAGCTGGGCGAGCCGGTTGGGCGCCACTTCCAGATAAACGCGTTCTTCCTGCGCGCCCATGATTTCAATTTTCCGAACGCCGTCGAGTGTGTACAGCAGGTCGCGCGTATCGCGCGCCACATCGCGCATTTCCGTCATCGAGAACCCGTCCGCCCATAACGCGATGGTGGCGATGGCGGTCAGTCCTTCTTCATCATGCACAAAGGGTCCGCTTGTCCCTTCGGGTAAATCGGGTTTCAGATCGTTCGCCTTGTTTCTGATTCTCTGAAAAATCGGCGCCAGATCTGTGATGCGGTCGTAAAGATGCAGTTTTACTTTTACGCCGCCGGTTTTGGACGTGGATACGATGTCCTTGATTTCGGCGATTTCGCGCATCGCAGATTCGATTGGTTTGGTAATCAGCTCCTCAACCCGTTCCGGCGACATGCCGGGATAATTCGCCGTCACGCTGGCGCTGCGAATCTGGATCGTCGGGTCCTCCGAACTGGGATAGGACAAATAGGCGGCGACGCCAATAAGGACGATCAGCAAGGTGGCGCAAATGGTGATGCGGGCGTTGTCGAGCGCGAGTTTTGCGAGATTCATAACGATAGCCTCCGAGGCGAAAAAGCGTGCGGGCGACGGCGGGGTTATTGGCCCATCAGTTTCACGCGTTGGCCGTCCCGAAGGAAACTCACGCCGGCGGCGGCGATGATGTCGCCAGCGGCGACGCCTTTCGACACGCCGATCATGTTACCGCTTGCGTACTTACCGCTAACTTCGGTTTTTTTAACCATTCCGGTTTCAGCGTCGTATTTGAAGACGTAACCGCGCGCCTCTCCGTCGCCCGGCGCAATCGCGACCAGCGGCACCAGAAACCCGCGATTATCGCCGTCCCGCCGTGCAAAGGCGATGCTGGCTTCAACCGCCGCGCCCGGGAGCAACCCATCCGGGCTTTCCAGAATGGTCGCGGTGACGGTGACGGCGTTCGCAGCGCCCGAAACGGCGGCAATTTCCGTGACGCGCGCTTTGCATCCACACCCTTTGACGCTACGGATTTCAACCGTGACCGGGGCGCCAACGGATATCTGACCGACGACGGTGTCGGGGACTTCGAGTTCGACTTTGTAAGCCCCTTTGGAATCGAGTTGGAAGGCGGTTTTTCCGATCGCGACTTCAGCGAAGGGTTCAATCTCCCTGTTTGAAATAACGCCATCGAAGGGCGCCCTAAGTGTCCGTCCGAAAAGTTCTTGAATCATATGAGTCGGATGTGATTCAAGGGTCTTACCGCCGAATGGAGGGCAAGGCTAATGTGGACATCAGAAAA
>JBLHZD010000071.1:0-15033 GCA_047631095.1 Alphaproteobacteria bacterium | reverse complement strand
GCTGGCAAAAGCCCTCTCGCGTTTGAAAGGATGGCCGCGTAAATGATATAAGTATCCGGCACTTTTTCGGGACAAGTCCAGTCTTTTTCAAATCGATTCCAGACCGGGTTGCCGGAGGCCTGATTATACAAATGGGTGCGACATAAATCCGGCGCGGAAACATAAAACCCTCTATCGCCGGAGAGTTCTCCGCCAAAGGATTTTGGAATCAAACGATAATAACTGCGTACCTTCCTGCACACGACCTTGGACTTAAAAGAAAAGGCTTGGCCGTCCACTTTGGCCTTAAAGTCAAACAGAAAGTACGCATAAGGTTCGGAAAACCAATCACACCCCGCCAGCGCCAGTAAACATCCCAGCGCACCAATGTGTAGACGTCGGTTTAATGAAATTCGGGTTAAATGCACCATTTCGCGAACGGCGCCGAACGACATATTTATCGCTTGAACAGACAAGGTGGAAAATCGGTGCAGCCAGATAGACGCGTTTGCACAGATTAATTTGATTTGGTTGGCACCAACGCCTCGCATCAACAAACGCTACCCGCGTAATTAGCCCTGTTTGAAAAATAACGCCTTCAGGGCAGTGAAATCATGTCACACGCATAACTATAATTACCATTTATGATTGAATAATGACCAGCGCCTAAACTGTAGGCGTCGTCTCCCTATCGCGACCTACCGCCCGACAAAGACGGGTTTGCGCTTCTCCATAAAGGCTTGCCGACCTTCACTATAATCTTCGCTAGCGTTGCAGGTCTCGACCATTTGGTCGCACAGGGCGATATTGCGGTCGTTCGGGTCTTTGGCGCCTTCAAGAACCGATTGTTTTACCGCCTGAACCGTCATGGGGGCGTTGCCCGCGATTGTGTCGGCGTATTCACGCACATAAGTTTCCAGTTGGTCGTCGGGCACGACGCGATCCACAAGGCCCATGGTCTGTGCTTCTGCAGCGCTGAACTGGCGGGCGGTGAAGAATATTTCTTTTGTAAAGGACGGCCCGATTAAATCCACCAGGCGCTTTACGCCGCCATATTCATAGCCTAGCCCCAGCCGCGCGGCGGGAATGGCGAAACGCGCATTCTCTGAGCAAATTCGGATGTCGCAGGAAATCGCCGTTCCGACGCCGCCGCCAATGCAGTAGCCGCGGATCATTGCGATTGTTGGTTTTGGCGAATTCACCAGATTGTGGGAGGCGTGTTCTTCATTCGCATGATATTGGGCTTCGGCGTCCGCATTTGCGCGTTCGTCTTCAAATTTGGAGATATCGGCACCAGAGATAAACGCTTTTTCGCCGGCTCCGGTCAGGATGACGACGCGAATAGCGTCATCTTTATTGAAGTCGATCATGATATCGCCCACCGATTTCCACATATCGGCGGAAACCGCATTGTGACGCGCGGGGTTGTTGAAAATCATTCGGCCAATCGCGCCATCGCGTTCGGAAATCATCTTGTCGGTTGTCACGCGCGGGGTCCTTTCTGTACCGGGCTGCACGGGCGTTAGCGCCCAGTGGGGTTCCCGGTCGGGTTTTAAACGATGTTTTTGTTTCGTAAGATTGAGATTTCCGCTTCGGAATAGCCGAAGCTGCTCAGGACCTCGTCCGTATGTTCGCCATTTTTAGGCGCGGCGGTGGTGATTTTGCTGGGTGTCCGGTTCAATTGAAAGGGCTGGGTCAAAATTTCAACGGCGCCGACATGGGGGGAGTTGATTATTTGCGTCGCGCCCAACTGCTGAACATGTTCGTCGGTGAAAACCTGGTCGATGGAATTGATCGGGCCGCAGGGCACGCTGGCGTCGGCCAGTAATTCAATCCACTCGGCGCTGGTTTTGGTTCGGGTGTATTTTTCAATTTCAACGCCCAGCGCGTCTCGATTGTCGGATCGCGCCTTTGGTTCGGAGAAGTCCGGATTATCGTTCAAATGTTCTGCGCCCATAGCCTTGCAGAACCGTTTCCAGATGACCTGTCCAGCGGCTGCGATGTTGATGTGCCCGTCGCTTGTCTCGAAGACGCCTTGTGGGATTGTGGTGGGGTGATTGTTTCCTGCTTGCGGCGCGACTTCGCCGTCAACCAGCCACCGCGCCGCCTGAAAATCAAGCATGAACATCTGCGCTTGCAGCAAGGATGTCTGAACCCACTGACCTTCGCCTGATTTGTCGCGCTCATGCAAGGCGACGAGAATGCCGGAGGCGAGGAAAATACCGGCGCAGAGGTCGTCGATGGGAATCCCGACGCGCATGGGGCCGTCGCCGGCCGCCCCGGTAATGGACATCAACCCGCCCATGCCTTGGGCGATTTGATCAAAGCCGGGCCGGTCGCGATAGGGACCCTGCTGACCAAATCCGGAAATGCTGCCGTAGATCAGCCGGGGGTTAATCGCCTTGAGCGTTTCGTAGTCTATTCCCAGCCGGTCTTTTACGCCGGGTCGATAATTCTCGACGATGATATCGGCCTTTTCGACCAACCGCTTTAAGACGGCGACGCCTTCGGCTTCTTTCAGGTTGAGTGAAATACTGCGTTTGTTGCGTTGCAGGTTCTGAAAATCCGATCCATCCCGCGCACCGCCCATGACATCGCTACCTTCGACAGCGGCGGGGATTTCAACCTTGATGACATCGGCGCCCCAATCCGCCAACTGGCGGACCGCCGTGGGACCGGACCGCGCTCTTGTCAAATCCAGAACGACAAGGTCAGAAAGCGCGGTCGATGCGGGCTGATGCGGCATTGAATGTCCCCTAGGTCGATTTCAAAGGGAAGATTTAATAGTTATTTCGGGGCGATCACAATGTTTATCGGAAGCAAACGCCGACCTGTCTCCCAAGGATATAAAGGACCCCCACCGTGAACGGTTCCCTTTTGGGGGGGGACCGTTGTTTCACCGTATCAATAGTACTGATTAGGGAGCCAAACGGCGATGTCCGGGACGAAGAGTAACAAGGCGATCAAAACGAACATTGCGAGCAGGAAAGGAATGGCGCCTAAGCTGACATCGTTGAAATTACCACCGCGTGCGCGGATGCCATGAACCACATAAAGATTGATGCCAATGGGCGGCGTGATAAGGGCGGCTTCCATGAGCACGGTGATCATGATGCCGAACCAGACGGGATCAAATCCCATATGCATAACAATTGGAAACACCACGGGAATGGTTGTCAGCATCATTGACAGCGTTTCCATGAACATGCCGAGCAACAGGTAGAAACAAATGATCGCGACCATTGTTTCCATGGGTGTCCAACCCAATTCCTTGATGCCCTCCAGCATCGCCTGAGTGACGCCCATGAAACCGAGGACAAAGTTCAGGAAGACCGCAGCCAGGATGATTAACATGATCATCGCACTGGTCCGCATGGTGCCTTCAAACGCGCTCAAAAGCATTTTTACGTTAAGGGCCTTGTTCCAGGCGGCGATTATCAAGGAGAAGATGACGCCGATGGAGGCGGCTTCAGTTGGCGTGGCGACGCCCGCGTAGATGGAGCCAACGACTGCGATAAACAGTAAAAGCGGTGGCAATAAATCAGGCAGCAAGCGAATGCGCTCAGGCCAGTTCGTCTCGACCTTGTCGCCATCCCATTTGCGCCAGATCATGCAGGCGATGGCGATGACGGCCATGAACAACGACGCAAGAAGCAGCCCTGGGAAAATACCAGCCAGGTAGAGTTCCGGTACGGAGGTGTCGGTCAATAAACCGTAAATGATCAGATTAATGGAGGGCGGGATCAAAATGCCGAGCGTGCCCCCGGCGGCTAACGAACCGAGGAAAAGGCTTTCGTTATAGCCGTGTTTTTCAATTTCAGGATAGGCGACCGTCCCGACCGTCGCCGCCGTGGCGACGCTGGATCCGGAGGTGGCTGCGAAGATTGCGGATGATGCGACATTCGCATGCATCAGGCCGCCGGGCATCCAGGACACCCATTGTATGACGGCGTTATACATGCGTTGCGCGATGCCGGCGCGCAGCATGATTTCACCCAGCAGGATGAACATGGGGATGGCGACCAGAATGTACTCGACGCTTTGTTCCCAAACAAAGTCGCCGAGCATAAGGGAGCGGCGACCGCGCATGAAGAGCTCGTCGAGCGACAGGCTTAGGATCCCGAGGACGGCGGCGACAGGCACCGCAGCTACGATCAATGTCAGCAAAATTCCGAGAATTAAAATAGGCATGATTAAACGTGAGTTTCCTCTTGGATGTCTTCTTCCACCGAGCGTACGCCAGCGATTTTACCGACTGTCCGCCAATCTCCCTTGAATAGAGCCGTCAATCCGTACACGGCCAGGAAGGTAAGGCATAGCAGGAAGAAGCAGAGGCCTGAGACCCAGAAGATTTGCGGGATCCAGAGCGGCGTCGCCAATGTGGTCTGAGCTGTCGAGTTATACTCGACGTTATCGATAAAGACTGAGATGGCGCTCACTGTCAGGAGGTAAATGTAATAAAGCAGCAACAGCAGGCCGAGAATATCCAAAAAGGCTCTGGGGCGTTGCTTGAGAATATTATAAAAGGCGTCAATTCGAATGTTGGATCGCGAAAACAGACAATAAGAATACGCCCACGTGGTGCTGGCCGCAAAAACGTAGCCGGAAATCTCGTCTGATCCGCTGATGGTGTAACCGAACAATTTTCGGGAAATGACATCCAGCGTGACCATGAGGGCGGAGAGCATCAGCGCGCCTCCGCCAACCCACACCGCGACGTTGGAAATCCTGAACAATTTGGCATGAATGGTGTTGAACACGATAAAGCCGACCCTGGTTGGCCTGAAACAGGCGCGATATAGGATCGCCGTGCAGGGGCAAGCCCCCGCACGGCGATTTTTGTCTCAGGCGTGGCTTATTTCGACGCCGTTACGCCGATAACCTTGCCGATTGTCGCGTTCCACTCAGCGACGCAGGCCTCGCCACAACGGCTGGCCCAACGCTTCAGAACAACGTTCTTGGCGATGTCTTTGAGCATAGCGTTATCTTCGGCGCTGGGGATGATCGGAATCATGCCGCCGGGCTCGCCTTTGGCGCAAGGGCCGCTGGCGTTACAATCCATACCGGCTTGATCGAGCGTTTGCTCGAACTTCCAGAGTCCGGCTTCCATCTTCTTGCCTTCGGACATGATCAGGTCCTTGGTGTCGGAATTTAAATCCTTCCAGGTGTCCATGTTCATGGCGGTGAAGGTCGCTGCATAACCAACGCGGACGCGGATGTTATGGGTCACGACTTGCCACCATTTGGCGTTATAAGCAGGCATGGTGCCCGTGATGCCGCAATCGGCGACGCCTTTTTGCAAGGCCGGTACGACCTCAGCGAATGCGATCGTGACGGCGCTGGCGTTCAGGCCTTCGATGAAGTCGCCCAGGGTACGGCTGTAGGTCCGGATTTTCATGCCAGCCAGATCTTTAAGCGACACGTTTTTGATGCTCTTGTCTTTTAGATTGCACCACAGTTGTTGACTCGGGAAGGGGTAGATGTTGATCAGATGAGCGTTGTACTTATCGGCGATTTCGCGAGCAATGACGGGCCGATAGGCATCCACCGCCTTGTGATAAACGCCGAAATCCTGAATAACGCCGGCCAAATCGATGCCTTCCAGCGCGGGGCTGGCTTTTGCGCTATAAGACGTCAGGGCGTGTACGCCGTCATAGGCGCCTTTTTTCAGACCCGCCATAACTTCATAGCCTTTGAGGCCCAGTTCCGTGTAGGGCTTGGCGTTGGCTGTAAGTTTGCCGCCAGACGCTTTTGGCAATTGCTCGGTCCAGAACTTTTTCTCGAACTGTTTCCAGTTTTCCAAAAATCCCCATGTGCCGACAACTTCAAAATGGTGCTTTTGAACTTCTGCGGCCGCTTGCGGTACGGTCATCGCGAAGGCGCTCAACGCCCCCATTGCGAATACGGTCGATTTCAATAATTGTGTTGCTCGCATGACATGCTCCCCGATTAATGTTTTCGTTTCAATTTGATCTTGTCCACTGCGCCCAACAAATACCAAAAGGTCGGCAAAAAGTCCAAAATAATCCGGGGTTCGGGATATGGGTTCGGTATCAGGGTGCGGGGCCTGGGTTACGAGGCAGCGGCCTGTTTCCAGCCCATGTCGACGTCGTTTGAAAAGTATTTGCACGACATGGTTCGTTGCGGGGCGTTGAATTCCCTCCAATGGCGAGCGTTGCGGCCCGGAAATTTCCATCGCGATGCGGGGAGGTTAGAAATATTCGGGGAAGGCGCGGCGTAAATTCGCCTCCAGTCGATCCCGGATCGGCTCGCCTGGCGTCGGTTTCTGGAACGGCCGGCCGGTGACCTGCTCATACAGGTGCATATATTTCCCGCTGAACGTCATTAGGATCTCCGGAGGGATTTCCGGAATAGGGTCCTTGTAGGGGTCGCAACGTTCATTGACCCATAATCGCAGGAATTCCTTGTCCAGGCTTTCCGGCTCCTGGCCTTTCGAGAGGCGGTCTTCCAGATTGTGCGCTTGCCAGTATCGGCTGGAATCCGGCGTGTGGACTTCGTCCGCTAGCGTAATGACGCCGTCTTCGTCAACGCCGAATTCGTATTTGGTGTCGACCAGAATCAGGCCGTTGCGCGCGGCGATGGTTTGCCCCCGCTCAAACAACGCCAAACTGTGCGCCGCCAGTTCTTCCCATTGCGCCGCAGTCACCAACCCTTGCGACACCAGCTCTTTTGCGGTGATCGGCGCATCATGGATTGCGGTTTTTGTCGTCGGGGTGATGATCGTTTCCGGCAATTCCATGTTCTTGGTCAACCCGTCGGGCAATTTGTGACCGTACACGATCCGTTCGCCGCTTTCATACATGGGCCAGATGCTGGTGTTCGTTGAACCAGTCAAATAACGCCGTACGACCATCTCCACCGGCAACATCGAAAGGCGGCGTCCCACAATCACATTGGGATCGGGGTAGTCGATGACGTGATTGGGGCATAAATCTTTCGTTTGCTCGAACCAGAATTGCGCTGTTTGGTTGAGCACCTGACCTTTATACGGCACCGGGGTCAGCGCTTTGTCGAAGGCCGACTGACGGTCGGTCGCGATCATGATCCGCCGCCCATCTGGCAAGTCATAAGCGTCGCGAACCTTGCCGCGTTGAAAATTGGGCAGTTGCGGAAATTCAGCGTCGGTTAACCGCGCGTTCAAGATCGCGGCGATGTCTTTTGAATTGGGCACGAATTCGAACTTCTCAATGGATTTAAGGGGCGGCGTAAACGTAGCGCAACGAGGTTAAAAGAAAACAAACAAATCAAAAGTCCTCAAAGCTTTTGGAGGATATGGCGGGCGCCGTGATTTTCAGCGCATGAATTTTCATCGAAACGTCATGGGCGTCCGGCACTCCCCAGAACCCGACCCGTTCGGGAAGCGTGTTGGCGTTTCGCACCGCGCCAAAATATTCTTTGCGAAAGAGAATATCGCCGGACCCGTCGGGGTTTTCCTTTGTTGAGATGTCGCCGATGTCTTCTGGCGTATATGATTTCATCGCCGCTGAAGGCCAAAGCCGTAGGATCAGGATTCGTTGACCGGTGACGCCGTAAAATGTATGGCCCGCCAGCACAAAGTCTCGGAACGTACGCGTCGTCATCCACACGCCCATCGCCACAAAGGGGACGGTGAGCGCGATTAAAAAGTAGGGCGTTGGTTCAGACGGGTCGCCGGGTGCAAGCGCCAGAATTGCGGTGACCGCGAGGAAACTCAGACCGACGAGCGATTGCGCCCAGTTCGCGGCGCCGGCGGCGGCGGCATCGGGGCGCCCACACCAAATCAACCGCTCGTCGGAACGGACGAACGGTTGCAGGGTTTGTTGAATATCCGGGTCCATCGCACAGCCTGTTGGTTTGGCTGTTTGTTGTAGTGCCGGCGCGGGTGTTTCGCAATTCGCCTTTATGCGATCCACCGGCATTATGCCATCTTATGGAATATGCCCCGCCGAGGCGCCTTTTGGGTTTTGGTGGTCTTAGCGCGCCAGGTAGGCGCGAATGGCGTCGGCCTGGATGTCCTGGTAGGTCCGTCCGGTTTGTTTGGCCAGCCGATCCAACTTCTCGAAAGTATCCATGTCGAGCCGAACCGTTAATTGGCGGCGCTGTTTTTTGGCGAACCCGGTATTTTTCATGTCGAGAACCGGCGTTACCATCGGCGCCACCTTCAGCGCTACTGTCAGTGCGGCGCGCTTGGCCATCAACGCCACCGCTGCGGCGTGATCGGCCTGTTCCCGGAACAAATTCGGACGTTTGACTTCCCGTCGACGAATCAGCCCCGTAAGACTGGGTGTGTCCGGCGATACCTGAGGGACGTCTGGCTCGGATTGCGCTGGCTTCGCATGCGCCGCTGATGCGCTGGTGGACATCATCGTCTCCAAAGTGACCGGGGATGGCGCTGCCGCGCCTTTTTGCGCAACCCGAAACGGGATGAGATTACTTAAAGCGTTCATGTTCAAACTCCCGCATGGGTCGTGATGGTGCGACGGCCAAAGCACGCGGGGGCGCGACGTTCGGAGACAATCACCGGGATGTCTTCGTCTGCGTCGTTTTGGGCGGCGGCGGCGATGTCCTTAAAAATGGCGGGGGCGACTGCGGCGGGGCCGAACAGGGTTTCGGCGCGCGGCGGCTCGATCCGCGCCAGGCGGCCTTCCAGATAATCCCAAAGGGCGATGATCTCTTTCGCCGACGGGCCATCGGGTTTGGTTTCCATGACCGAGCGACCATCAACCATGCCGGTCGCAAAATCGGTGCGATTATGTACGGTGACCGGCGCGACAGTGCCGTGCTGGCTCAACGCAACGGCGGCGTCGCCGGTGATGCGGGCGCGCCGCGTGGCTAAGTTTACCGCGAAGACCAATGGTTTGCCGCAGCGTTCGACCAAATCCAGGGTCGGGCCGACAGCGCGTAAATCATGGGGCTGGGCCGGGTGGGGATAACCACAAGGTCAGCGCATTTTACGATGTCGCGGATCACGTCGGTGACCGTAGGTTGCGTGTCGATGAACACCAGCTTGACGCCGCTGGCGCGCAATTCGGCCAATGTGTCGGCCAGGCATTCCACATCGGTCTGGACGAACATCGGTGAATCTTCGGTGCGCGCATTCCACCAGTCAGCGAGGCTGCCCTGGGGGTCCGTGTCGATCAGGGCGACCGGACCTTTGCCCGCCAACTCGGCCTGAATGGCCAATTGGCCGCATAACGTGGTTTTTCCGGACCCGCCTTTTTGCGACGAAAACACAATCGTTCGCATCGGCTGTTCGGCGCTGGCCGCACTGCAGGGATTCTTCGGGGTCGTGTTAAAAAGAAGGGATTGGGTTGCGATAGACATCGTCTAATCTCCTGTTCGGTAGCTCCGCTGCCAGATCCTCAATGTGAGGTTTTTCGGCCGGTTGCTTTGCGTCCCATCGTTTCCGATGGTTTGCCGTTTCGTAGGGACAGGACAGAACGCCTTCCAGCGAATGTCCATGAACGCAACTTAGTCCGCGGGGGCGATTGCGTCTGTGATGACCGTCACGGCAATCAAAAAAACATGAAAATATCGAATCTATTTTTGAAACGATTGGAATCAGGGGCCGATGCCAAGGTTTCGAAGGCGGATCAGAAGCGGGCGCGATTCCGGTGAAAGCGCCAGCGCCTCCCGGTACAAGCGTTGCGCGCCTGCCATATCGCCCCGTCCCGCCAACGCATCGCCCCAGCCCATCAACGCCGTCGTTTTGTCCGCGTCGGATTGCGCGGCTGCTTTAAAGGATGTGATTGCGGCGGTGTAATCGCCGGTTTTCAGCGCAGTGACGCCGTTTTCAACGTTCATGGACGCGCTGGAAGCAGGCGACGCAAATGCGACGACGCCCAGAAAGATAAGAATGCGAAGATCATACATGGTGTGATTTTGCCAAAATGCGGCGGCGTCCGCAATAATCCAGCTTGACCCCGCATGGTGGGCGCGGTCACCTTAGCTGAACAGTGTAACGGGGAGAATAAAGTATGTCGCGAGCCCAGGCGGTTGAACGAATCGAAGCCTATTTTGACGAAGGTGGATTTGTCGAAGATTTGACGCGCCGCGTGGCGATCAAGACGGAGAGTCAGAACCCGGAGCGCCACGCTGTGCTCCATGACTATCTTAACGAAGAAATGGGGCCCCTGCTTGATGGCATGGGCTATGAATGCCAAATTCTGGACAATCCAGTTGCGGGACGAGGTCCCTTTTTGCTGGCGCAACGTCATGAGGCCGACGATTTGCCGACGATGCTGATGTATGGTCATGGCGATGTCGTCAACGGATATGACGATCAATGGCGCGAGGGCTTGTCTCCCTGGGTTTTGACGCAGGAGGGTGATCGATTATACGGGCGCGGCACGGCGGATAATAAGGGTCAGCACAGCATTAATCTGGCCGCGTTGGCGACGGTGCTGAAAACTCGTGGCGCCATGGGCTTTAACTCCAAAATCCTGATCGAAACGGGCGAAGAGACCGGGTCGCCCGGCCTGCGGCAGGTGTGCGAGGAAAATCGCGAGCTGTTCGCCGCTGATGTTCTGATCGCGTCCGATGGGCCGCGCCTCAGCCCGGTGCGCCCGACGATCTTTTTAGGCGCGCGCGGCAATTACAATTTCACCATGACGGTGGATTTGCGCGATGGCGGCCATCATTCCGGCAATTGGGGCGGGCTGCTGTCCAATCCCGGCGTCATCCTCGCCCATGCTATCGCCAGCCTGACGTCGGCGACCGGGGAAATGTATGTGCCGGAATGGCGCCCCGAAGGCATCCCGGATTCCGTGCGCAACGCGGTTCATAATCTGGTGATCGATGGCGGCGAAGACGCGCCGGAAATCGACCCCGACTGGGGCGAGCCCGGCCTCACGGGCCCGGAGAAAGTATTCGCCTGGAACTGTTTCGAGGTTCTGGCGTTCAAGACCGGTAATCCCGAACACCCGGTCAACGCGATCCCGCCTTCGGCCTTCGCCCATTGTCAGATCCGCTTCACCGTCGGCGTCGACCCGGAAGAATTCATGCCGGCGCTTCGGCGCTTTTTGGATGCGCGCGGGTTTCCGATGGTCGAATTGTCGATGAGCCGAGACAGTTATATGCGCGCGACGCGGTTGAGTCCGGACGACCCCTGGGTGGAATGGGCGGTCGCGTCGCTACAAAAAACCACCGGTAAGGAACCCGCCGTCCTGCCAAGTCTGGGCGGATCTTTGCCGAATGATGTTTTTGCCGACGTGCTGGGTTTGCCGACCGTCTGGGTTCCCCATTCCTATGCGGCGTGTTCCCAGCACGCGCCCAATGAACATATGCTGGCCCCGGTTGCGCGCGAGGCGTTGCGTCTGATGACCGGGTTGTTCTGGGATCTGGGTGAAAGCCCGCCAGCCTATTAACCCGCCAGCCTATTAAACAGCGATTTAGGGGGAGAGCCTGTGATGAATGAACCTTGCGATTTAAGCGCTGTCGAGGCCCGGCGATTGATCGGGCGCAAACGTTTGTCGCCGATCGAGTTGCTGGAATCCTGCATCGCGCGTATCGAGATGGTGAATCCCACGATCAACGCGGTGGTGGCGACGTGCTATGACCGCGCCCGCATTGAGGCGCGCGCTGCAACGGACGCGCTGTTGCGCGGCGATGAATTGGCGCCCTTGCACGGCTTGCCCATCGGGGTGAAGGATTTGAACGATACCGAAGGGCTGCGCACGACCTACGGCTCGCCGCTCTACGCCGATCATGTGCCGGAAAAGGACGAGCGCATGGTTGCGGCGCTGCGCCAGGCGGGCGCGATAGTCCTGGCGAAAACCAACACGCCGGAATTCGGCGCGGGTGGCAACACCAACAATGCGGTCTATGGGGCGACGGTGAATCCGTTTGATACCGCGCGTACGGCGGGCGGGTCGTCCGGCGGCTCGGCGGCGGCGCTGGCGACCGGGATGCTGACGCTCTGCACGGGATCGGATACGGGCGGCAGTTTGCGCCGTCCCGCGACTTATAACGGCGTCGTTGCGTTGCGGCCCACGGCGGGTCTTGTGCCGTCTGACCGGCGGTCGCTGGGCTTGTCCACTTTTGGGACGTTAGGGCCGATGGCGCGCACGGTCGCCGATGCGGCCTTGTTGCTGTCCGGCATGGCGGGTGAGGATATGATCGATCCGATGTCCTACCCTCATGACGTGGATGCGTTGCGCCGGATCGACAATATCGATTTGGGGCGGCTTCGCGTGGCGGTGTCGGAAGATTTGGGCGGCGCGCCTGTCGACAATGGCGTGCGCAAGGTGTTCCGCGAGACGTTGGCGTATTATGGCTCCGTGTTTGGAAGCTGCGAGGATCGCGACCCGGATTTCAAAACTGCGAATGATGTGTTCTGGATTTTGCGCGGCGTCTATTTCGTCGCTAACCACAAGGAACGCTACGACAATCATCGCGACCAGCTGGGCCCCAATGTATTGTTCAACACCGAGGCCGGGTTGAAGATGACGGTTGAGGAGATCGCCTGGGCGAATGCGGAACAAACGCGGCTGTATCGGTCGTTCCAGTCCTATTTCGAAGACTTCGATATCCTGATTTGCCCCGGCGCGCCGATCCCGCCCTTTCCCTATGACCAACGGGCGCCAGAGGAAATCAACGGCGTCAAGATGGAACACTATATCAGCGCATCGGCGATTACGTCCTGGTTAACGTTGACCGGCCACCCGGTTGTGGCGCTGCCTTGTGGATATGACGAAACCGGCACGCCGTTCGGTATTCAGATTGTGGGACCGCGCCATGGCGACCGGTTCACCCTTGGCGTCGCCCATGCGTTGGAAGAGCTTTTGTCTCGGAATGATGCAACAAAAAGACCGGTCCCTGATATCCGGGCGCTGGCGGTGGTGGAATAGAGGTAGAGGAACAGGAATGAGCGAAGCATGTGAATTAAGCGCCACCGAAGCGCGCCGTCGTATTGGCGACAAAAGTCTGTCGCCGGTGGATTTGCTGGAATCCTGCATCGCGCGGATTGAAGCGGTGAACCCCACCGTTAATGCGGTGGTGGCGAAAGGTTATGAGCGCGCGCGGGTTGAGGCCAAGGCGGCGGAAGACGCCGTGATGCGCGGCGACGATCTGGGCGTGCTGCACGGATTACCGCTCGCGGTGAAGGATTTGAATGACACCGAAGGCCTTTTGACGACCTATGGCTCGCTGTTGTTCAAGGATCATGTGCCGGACAAGGACGAGAACCTGATCGCGAATTTGCGCAAATCCGGCGCTATTGTCTTCTGCAAAACCAACACGCCGGAATTTGGCGCCGGCGCGAACACCACCAACAAGGTTTGGGGCTCAACCGGCAATCCCTTCGATCCCGCCCGCATATGCGGCGGCTCGTCCGGCGGCTCGGCGGTGGCGTTGGCGACCAATATGACGCCCATCGCCACGGGGTCTGATACGGGTGGCAGTCTGCGCATTCCCGCCGCGATTTGTGGCGTCGTCGCCCATCGCAGCACGCCGGGGCTGGTGCCGGTGGAGAAACGCAAGTTTGGCTACAGCACCTTTGGCGTGCAGGGGCCCATGGCGCGCAATGTGGATGACGCGGCGTTGATGTTGTCCACCATGGCGCGGTTTGACCGGGCTGATCCCCTGTCGTCGCCTATGCGCCAGAACCTGTTCAAGGGCGTGCCGGAAGTTGATTTATCGAAATTGAAAGTGGCGGTGTCTTCCGATCTCGGCTTCGCCATCGTTGATAAACGTATCCGCGCGACCTTTGAAGACCGGGTTGGTCTATTCAAATCGGCGTTTCGAGAATGCGTCTGGCGGGAACCGGATTTATCGACCGTGCGGAAAACCAACTGGGTTCTGCGCGCGTTGCAATATCTGGCGCGGTACAAGGAACTTTATGAAACGCGCGGCGATGAGCTTGGCGACAACGTCAAAAACAATTACGAAGCGGGTCAGAAGCTGAGCGCGGCGGATATCGCCTGGGCGACGGCTGAACAAACCAACCTGTACCGTGAAATGCAGTGCTTCTTTGAAGATGTTGACATTTTGATTTGCCCGACCGTCGCCGTGCCGCCCTTCCCGGTGGAGCAACTTTATTGCGACGAAATCGATGGCCAGAAGCTAGACGATTATGTGGAATGGATGTCGCTGACCTGGGGGCTGACGATCCCCGGCAACCCGGTCACCAATGTGCCGTGTGGGCTGGAGCCGACGGGAACGCCGTTCGGGTTACAGATTTGCGGGCGCCATCACGATGACCGGTTCATTCTGGGCGTTGCGAAATCGCTGGAGCGCGTCTTTGCCGGCGATCCGCGAACCGCGCGCCCTACGCCTGATATCGCGGCCTTATCCGCCTGACGGTCAGCACAACCTTGTTGTCGGGACCGTGTCGTTTTAGGGTTGGTCCCGAATAATTTCAGCAAAGAGGGGAGACTATTCCAATGGACGGTGATGCGAAGAAAACAGCGCTACGGATGATCCCGTATGGCATCTATGTGATGACGGCCAAGGGCGGCGACGGTGAACTGGGTGACGCAAACGGCGTTTAGTCCACCGCTTCTGGCGATTGGCGTCAAAACGGATTCATCAATCTATGGCATGGTGGAGGAATCAGGTGGTTTCGCCCTTAATATGCTTGGCAAAGGCCAACAAGGCCTGGCGTTTGGCTTCTTTAAACCGTCTGAAGTGGATGGTGACAAGATCAGCGGCGAACCCTTCAAGCCCGGCGCCGAAACCGGCGCGCCGATTTTACAAAACGCGCCTGCGAGCGTGGAATGCAAGGTCGTTGAAATCGTTGAGCAGGGCGATCACCACATCGTTGTTGGTGAAGTCGTGAACGCCAATGTCGCTGTGCAACCAGAAGGGCGCGCTGACGACGCCATTCTGGAAATGCGCGAGCTTGGCGACAACGTTTTTTACGGCGGCTAGACAAAGGCGGTTATCGATGGATCGATTGAGTGGTAAGGTCGCCGTCATTACGGGCGGTGGTTCAGGGCTGGGCGAGGCGATGTCACGCCGGTTCGCGGATGAAGGCGCGGCGGTCGTACTCACCGACCGCAACGTCGCCGCTGGTGAGGCTGTCGCAGCCGATATCACCAAAGCGGTCGCGGCTTC
>JBLHZD010000070.1:0-15077 GCA_047631095.1 Alphaproteobacteria bacterium | reverse complement strand
ACTGTGGGCTCACCAATGCCAAATTTTGCGTATTTATCATCTCCTGCGGCCGCGACATGGGCCGCGTAATCGACCGCACCGCCATAGCCCTCTATCTTGCCCGGGCGGAATTCCATCGACGCCTGGTCCATATCGATCAAACCCCGGCGCGCGTTGTTATATTCATCGGATAACAGCGTATCCATCGGCGTCTCAACGAAATTAGGATCGCCATAAAATGCTTCGCGATCCGCAAAGGCGAGCTTGGCCGCTTCCACCGCCACATGCACGAAGTCGGGACCGTTCGGATCCATATCCTTCAAGCCATATTCCTTAAGCAACGCCAATTGCTGCAACAGCACCGGGCCTTGTCCCCAGGGCCCGGTTTTCATCGCCGTATAGCCATGAAAGTCATAGGTTTGCGGCTCGTCATACGACGCCCGCCACTTGGCCATGTCTTCCCCGGTCAACACGCCGGAATGACGTCGTCCACTAACATCCATCACTTCGTTTTCACGGCAGAACTTATCCATCGCCTCGGCGACAAACCCTTCATACCAGGCATTGCGCGCTGCATCGATCTGGGCGACGCGATCCCCGCCCGCCGCCTTGCCTTCGGCGATCAGGCGCTGCCAGGTCGCGGCCATCGTCGGATTGTAAAACAACGTGCCTGGCACGGGCGGGCGGCCATTTGGCAAAAACAGCGCCGCGGAGGTCCGCCATTCGGTTTCAAACAATTCGCGGACCGTGTTGACGGTATCGGTGATGCGCGGCACGACCGGCACGCCGTTGATGGCGTAAGCGATGGCGGGCTCGAAAATTTCCTCCAGCGTCATGGTGCCATGATCGCGCAACATCAGCATCCAGGCGTCGAACGCGCCCGGCACCACCGTCGCCAGCAACCCGCTGCCCGGCACCATATCCAGCCCCAGGCCCTTATAATGGGCGATTGTCGCGCCCGCGGGCGCGACGCCCTGTCCACAGATGACCTGGGCTTTGCGTTGATCCGCGCGATAAATTAGTCCGGGCATATCACCGCCTGGACCATTGAGATGCGGTTCGCAGACCTGTAAAGTCATGCCAGCGGCGACGGCGGCGTCAAACGCGTTTCCGCCTGCTTCCAGCATTTTCATTGCGACGCTGGACGCCAGCCAATGTGTCGATGAAACCACACCATAGGTGCCGAGGATCTCCGGACGTGTCGTAAACATTACTTTCTCCCTGGGGAACTTTTCGGTGATTACCGTTTACCGGACTTTACTCTTTGAAAATGCCGTTAACAATTCTCCTCTGGGTTGACCCTGCACCACTGTCGTCACATCTTCTTAACCACTGTTCATTTTTGAGGTGCCCATGCCAATGCCAGTCCCTTTCGTCAAAGAAATCGAGTTCGAATACGGTAAGGTGGATCAAGTATCCCCTTTAATTCGCAGGGTAATCGCACACAATCCTGGCCCCTTCACCTACAAGGGCACCGGCACCTATATCATCGGCCACGGGAATGTCGCCATCATAGACCCCGGCCCCCTGGATGACGCCCATATCGACGCCACGCTGAAAGCGGTGGAGGGTGAAACAGTCACGCACATATTGGTGACCCACACTCATAACGACCACTCACCAGCCGCGGCGCCAATGAAGGAACGCACCGGCGCGCCGACCTACGCCTACGGCCCTCATGGGGGCGACCGGGGCGGACCCAAGGTTGAGGAAGGCGGCGATTTTTCCTTCGTTCCTGACCACGAAATCAAGGATGGCGGCATTATTGAGGGCGATGGCTGGACGTTTGAAGCTGTGCACACCCCCGGCCATACGTCGAACCATTTGTGTTTTGCGTTAAAGGAAGAAAACGCACTGTTTTCCGGCGATCACGTTATGGGGTGGTCCACCTCTATCGTATCGCCGCCGGACGGCGATATGGCGCAATATATGGCGTCGCTGAACAAGTTACTGGACCGGGATGATTCCGTCTTCTGGCCGACCCATGGCCCGCCGATCCACGACACCAAGCCCTTTGTCGAATCCTTCATTCAGCATCGGCGGCGTCGCGAAGACCAGATCCTCGAATGCATTGCGGATGGGCAGACAATCATCACCGACATGGTGCCGATCATCTATATCAACGCGCGCCCCCAACTACACCGCGCCGCTGCCCGGTCAATGCTGTCGCATCTGATACAGATGCAGGCGGAGGATAAGGTTTTATGTGATGGCGAAGCGGGACCGGACTCCGTCTATTCGCTGCCCGGTTAACGTTAATACGGCGGTAGCGAACATGACGGATAGCGAACCCAGCACGATACATTTGGCGGATTATGCGCCGCCGCCCTATACCATCGACGCCATCGACCTTTCCTTCGAATTGGGCGAGGACGAGACCCGCGTGGCGGCGTGTCTGACCGTGCGCCGCCAACCCGGCGCGGCGACCGGGGCGCCGCTTGTTCTCGATGGTCAGGGCATGACCTTGATTTCGGTAAGCATCGACGGCGTCGCCCTTGAATCGCACGCCTATGCGGTGACCCCCGATTCACTCGTCATCGGGAATCCGCCCGCCAATTTCACATTGGCGACCGAGACGCTGATCCAACCGCAAAACAACACGGCGCTGGAAGGGCTCTACAAATCCAGCGGCAACTTCGTCACCCAATGCGAGGCGGAGGGTTTTCGAAAAATCACCTACGCCCTCGACCGTCCCGATGTGCTGGCGGTTTACAGCACCGAGATAACCGCAGACAAATCCCTTTACCCTGTCTTGCTGTCGAACGGGAACCTGCTGGACTCCGAAGACCTGCCCGGCAACCTACATCGGGTAAAATGGTCTGATCCGCATCCGAAGCCGTCCTATCTGTTTGCGCTGGTCGCGGGCGATCTGGCCAGCGTCGAAGACCAATTCACGACAAAATCCGGACGCGACGTCACATTGCGAATCTTTGTGGAGCACGGCAAGGAAGACCGCTGCGACTTCGCGATGGAATCGCTGAAGACCGCGATGCGCTGGGACGAAGACGTCTATGGGCTGGAATACGATCTGGATATTTTCATGATCGTGGCGGTCAGCGATTTCAATATGGGCGCGATGGAGAATAAGGGCCTCAACGTCTTCAATGATAAATACGTGCTGGCGCGCCCCGATACCGCCACCGATGCGGATTACGCCAATATCGAAGCCATCATCGCCCATGAATATTTTCACAACTGGACCGGCAACCGGGTGACGTGCCGCGACTGGTTTCAGCTCAGCCTGAAAGAAGGCCTGACAGTTTTCCGGGATCAGGAATTTTCCGCTGACCAACGGTCCCGTCCGGTACAGCGCATCGGCGATGTCCGCACCCTGCGAGCGCGGCAATTCGCCGAGGATTCCGGCCCCCTCGCCCATCCCGTGCAGCCAAAATCCTATATCGAGATCAACAATTTCTACACCGCTACGGTCTATGAAAAAGGCGCGGAAGTTGTGCGGATGATCCATACCCTGATCGGCGCCGACGCCTTTCGGAAAGGCATGGATTTATATTTTGAACGTCACGACGGCCAGGCCGCAACGGTCGAAGACTTCGCCGCCGCCATGGCGGATTCCAGCGGCGCCGACTTTTCCCAGTTTCGCAATTGGTACGATCAGGCGGGCACGCCAGTGCTGAACGCCGAGGGCCACTATGATGCGGAATCCGGGAGCTATGCGTTAACCCTGTCGCAATCCACGCCCACCACTCCGGGACAGACAGAAAAACAACCGGTTCTCATCCCGCTCGCCTTAGGTCTGGTCGGCGAAGATGGCGCGGACTTACCCCTACGTCTGGACGGTGAAGCCGACGCAAGGGCTACTGAGCGAGTGTTTCAGGTCGCCGAGAAAACCCAGACGCTTCGATTTGTTGATATTCATGAACGTCCGACTCCGTCGCTGCTGCGCGCCTTCTCCGCGCCCGTGCGCTTGACGATGAATTTGAGCGATTCAGAACGGGCGTTTCTGATGTCTCACGACAGCGACCCCTTCAATCGTTGGGAAGCAGGACAACAATTCGCCACCGATATTTTACTGGCCCGGATCGACGCCCTTCAAAGCGGCGCCGACGACGCGGGGTCCCAAGATAATCCCGCCGCCGGTCCCGCAAAGGCATATATAAACGCCCTCGCGCGCACCATCGACGATACATCGTTAGACAAGGCCTTTCTGGCGCAAATGCTGGTGTTGCCCGGCGAGCAATATATCGCCGCGCGGATGAATGAAGTTGACGTCGATGCAATCCATAGTGCCCGGGAGGCCTTCCGTAACGATATCGCGATGCAACTGGGCGATCGGATGGCGCGTCTTTATCAGGACAACGCCAGCAACCAATCCTATGCGCCAGACGCCACATCCGCCGGACGGCGGCGGCTGCGCAACACCGCGCTTGGCTACCTCGCCTGTGGGGAATCAGGAGAGGGAATTGAGCTTTGCAGCACACAATTCAAACGTGCGGACAATATGACCGATGCGATGGCCGCACTGGAAATTCTATCTCATATTGACGCCCCCGCGCGAAATGAAGCGTTCGACGCTTTTTATGCGCGCTGGAAGGACGACAATATCGTTGTTGATAAATGGCTGGGATTACAGGCCGCCGCCTCCCTGCCCGGCGCGCTGGAGAATGTTATCGCGCTGCTCGACCATGAAGCCTTTTCCATTCGCAATCCCAACAAAGTTCGCGCGCTCGTCGGCGCATTTTGCAACGCGAACCAGGTGCGATTCCATGCGGCGGATGGCGACGGGTACGCCTTTTTGGCGGATCGGGTGCTGGAACTCGATCCTTTGAACCCCCAAGTCGCCGCCCGCCTGTTGGGCCCCCTGGGACCGTGGCGAAAATTCGATCCCGGCCGTCAGGAAAAAATGAAGGGCCAATTGCAGCGGATTCTGGCCTCAGAACGCACGCTATCGCCCGATGTGTTCGAAATTGCATCCAAAAGCCTCGCCTAACGCATTTTTCGGCGATAACGGCGCGATCACGAACCTTTTAGCGCGCTTTTACGACCAAACCGATAAGATGCGCTAAACAGCAAAGGCGCTTCCATGACGGACCAGGTTTCAGAGACTATCAAAGCGGATATATGCGTTATCGGCGCCGGGTCGGGCGGGCTCTCGGTCGCAGCGGGCGCGTCGCAAATGGGCGCCAATGTCGTGTTGGTGGAACGCGGAAAAATGGGTGGCGATTGCCTCAACTATGGTTGCGTGCCCTCAAAGGCGCTTATCGCCGCCGCGCATGCCGCACACACGGCGCGAACCAGCGCCAAATTCGGCGTCATAAACGGGGAACCCGAGGTCGATTTCGCCGCCGTGCGCGCGCATGTGCGCGGCGTTATCGCCGCTATTGAACCCAATGATTCCGTTGAGCGGTTTACTAGTATGGGCGTTCGCGTCGTGGAATCCGAAGGCAGGTTTCTCAGCCCTTCTGTCTTGCAAGCAGGCGATATCCGAATCGAGGCGAAAAAATTTGTGGTCGCGACCGGATCCTCTGCGATGGTACCGCCCATTCCCGGACTATCCGATACGCCCTATTTGACCAACGAGACGATCTTCGACCTCGACAAAGGCCCCGAACATCTGATCGTCATCGGTGGTGGCCCCATCGGCGCCGAACTCGCCCAGGCCCATCGCCGACTGGGCGCCCAGGTGACAATGCTGGAAATGTTCGATTTCCTAGGCAAGGACGATGCGGAGCTGACCGCCGTAGTCAGACGCCAGTTCGAGGCCGAAGACATCGATATCCGCACCGGCGTTAAAATCGTCAAAACGATGAAAACATCCGATGGAATCGAAGTCACGATTGAAGAGGCGGGCGCAGAACAAACAATGCGCGGGTCCCATCTTCTAATCGCCGCCGGGCGACGCCCCAATATCGAGAACCTCGACCTCGACGTCGCCGGAATCGAATACTCGCCCAAAGGAATCAAGGTCGACAATCGGTTGCGCACCAGCAACCGGCGTATCTTCGCCATTGGCGACGTCATCAGCGGACTGCAATTCACCCATATCGCGGGGTATCACGCCGGAATCGTCATTCGTAACGCGCTGTTAAAACTACCGGCGAAGGTTAAATACAAAGCCGCCCCCTGGGTGACCTATACGGATCCGGAATTGGCGCATGTGGGCATGACCGAAGACGCCGCGCGAAAAGCTGGCGTTGCGGGATTTAATATCCTGCGCTGGCCGTTTCACGAAAACGACCGCGCCCAGACGGAACGGGCGGTGGACGGCATGATCAAGGTCATCGTGGACCGCAAGGGCCGCGTACTGGGCGCCACTTTGGCGGGGTCCCATGCAGGAGAATTGCTGGCTCCGTGGATCATGGCTGTCGACCAGGGCCAAAAGATTGGAACCATGGCCGGGTTGATCTTTCCCTATCCAACCCTGAGTGAAGTCTCCAAGCGCGCGGCGGGTAGCTATTTTACGCCGAAATTGTTCAGCGAGCGCATAAAGCCTATCGTTCGGTTCCTGCAAAAATTCTAGGCCCTTCGGCCGTTTACGAAAGGAGCCGATATGACGCTGGAGTTTACGCCCTGTGATGCGACCCTAGGCGCGGTTGGTCGCGGCGTCGACCTGAACAACCCCGTCGACGCTGGTGTGGCGAAGGCCATCGTGTCCGCATGGCATGAACACGCCGTCCTCATTTTTCCCGAACAACATCTGAGCGGCGAGGCTCATCTGGCGTTTACCCGGCTGTTCGGTGACTTTGAAATCAGCATTTACCGATCTCGCCCATCGCCGCTGGGAACCTTGTCGAATGTGCGCAAGGATGGTTCCGTCGCACCGCGCGATAGCCTGCAAGCGCGAATGCTGGATGGAAATACATACTGGCATAGCGACAGCTCCTACAAACGAGTCGGCGCCAAGGCGTCAATTCTGGCGGCTCATATCGTTCCCGATCAGGGCGGGGAAACCGAATGGGCGGATATGCGCGCGGCGTATGACATTCTGGACGATGATCGGAAAACCTGGCTGGACGACAAAATCGCCGTGCATGATTACGAATTCAGCCATGCGCCCTTTGGTGGCATGGAAGTGTTGGGCCAGGAAGAACTCGACCATCTGGCGCCCGTTGAGCACCCGGTCATTCGTACGCACCCGGAAACCGGTCGTAAAAACCTGTTCGTTGGACGCCACGCCAGTCATATCCTTGGCGAGGACTTGGCGACAAGTCGGCGGCTACTGGCTGATTTGACGGCACAAGCGCCGCGCAGTTACAAACATGCCTGGAGCCCCGGAGACATCGTCATCTGGGACAACCGTTGCGTTCTGCATCGCGGTCATTCCTGGCCTGACGGACAAGCGCGCACCATGGTGCGCACTACGGTTGCGGGTGAGACGCCGGTGGCGGAAAGTAATGAATGGATCCTGGAATCCACCTGATCTGGAGTACCGCACATGACTAGAATTCTGGATGAAAGGGTGACGGCGCATATCGACGGCGACTTCGTTGTATTTCTGATTGGCATGCGGATTAACAAGCCGTGGAAAGTTCACAAATGGCTGCCCGTGTTAAGAGCGATGCCCAAAATGCTCAAGGAACTGGAGGCGGCGCCAGAGTCTGGTTTTCTGGGACATACGGGACTGTCAAAAATCATTGTGCAGTACTGGCGTTCCTTCGATCATCTGGAGACCTATGCTCGGAACAAGAGTTTGGCGCATTGGCCCGCCTGGGTAGACTTCAACAAGCGCCTGGGTGCCAGTCGCGGGGATGTTGGCATTTGGCACGAAACCTATGTAGTCTCAGCGTGTCAATATGAGACTGTGTATAGTGGCATGCCGCCGTTCGGGCTTGGCGCCGCCAGTAAAATAATTCCCGCCACCGGAAACCGGAACTACGCCCGCAATCGTTTGAGCGTCGCCCATACTATGGAGACAAATTCACAATGACCGCATACGAACATATCCTGACCGACATTGAGAACGGCGTCGGTATCGTAACCTTGAACCGCCCCGAAGTCCTGAACGCCATGAACCAGAAGCTTGGCCGCGAATTACGCGCGGCGGTGCAGTCGATGTCCACTAATGATGATGTTGGATGCATTGTCATCACCGGGACGGGCGAAAAGGCGTTCTCCGCTGGCGGCGACATTCATGAACAACGCGCCAACGACAAGAACATGACCGAAAAAGAGCTGGACGACTTCAATACGGTCAGCAGTCGCGGTGGTTATGAAATCGCGGCCTGCGTTAAACCCGTCATCGGCATGATGAACGGCCTGGCGTATGGCGGCGCGGCGCAGCTGACATCATCCTTCGACATGCGCATCGGGTGTGAAAATACGAAATTCCGTTTTCTCGCCGCCGCCTATGGCCGGATCAACAGTAGCTGGACCCTGCCCAATCAGGTCGGCTGGCCGATGGCCAAGGAATTACTGTTCACCGCCCGGATCGTCGAAGCCGAGGAGGCCTACCGCATCGGGCTGCTCAACCATCTTGTCCCCAGTTCCGAATTGCGCGCGAAGACGATGGAGCTGGCGACCATGATCGCCAACAACGACCGCGCCTCCGTCATCGGCCTTAAACAGCTATTGATGCGGGGCAAAGGCGAAAGCCAGGCGACGCAATGGCACAATGAACAAGACTTCACCCGGCATACCTTGCGGGGTGCAAACGCTGAAGACGCGTTCCCCGACTTCATCGCCCGCAAAGGCCGCAGCTAACAATTTAAAACCAACAGGAGGCCGAAATATGGCTGAACCGATTACACTGGAAGTGTTCACCGACTACGTTTGACCGTGGTGTTATCTCAGTACCGTGCGTATTGAAAAACTGAAGGAAAATTTTGGCGTCAAGATCAAGTGGGTGCACTTCCCGCTTCACCCCGACACGCCAATGGAAGGCCGAACCTTAAAGGACCTCTTTCCCGGTCGAACAGACGAGATGATCAAGGCGAGCTATGAGGAAATGAAAACCCGCATGGCCGCGGAAGGTCTTCCTTATGGTGAGCGGACGCACACCTATAACAGTCGCCTGTCGCAGGAGCTGGGCGCCTGGGCGGATACCCAGGACGGCGGCGACGCCATCCATGACGCGATGTATCGAGCCTATTTTGTCGATGCCCGAAATGTTGGCGATGTCGATGTTTTGGTCGAGATCGCGGAATCGGCCGGATTGTCGGGCGACGAGGCCCGCGCGGTTCTTACCGAACGCAAGTTCGAATCCGTTATCGATGCGGATTGGGAAAAATCACGACGCTATGGCGTGACTGGCGTGCCGACCTTTGTCGCGGGCGGTCACGGGGTCGTGGGCGCGCAGCCATATGAAGCGATCGCGGAATTGGTTACTCAAGCGCAGCAAAGAGCCGAAGACGAAACGGCGTAACTGTTTCACGCACAAAAAAACGCGGCCCTGGCGTCCATCGCCAAGGCCGCGTTTAAATTTTCGACCGGCAGTTATTTCGTCCGGTATTCTTCCGGCATGAACATCATCGAATCCTGCTCTTCAGCAACCGCCATGTGGCATTCAAAGCAGAAATCCATGGCCTTAGAATTCTTACCATTGGTCACGCCCATAACGGCGCCGTTCGGCGTTACCAGCGTATATTTCCAGTCGCCTGCATCCTTGTTGAAGCCGGCGGACATTTTCTCCATCAGGAAGAAGGGCCCAATGCCAATTTTCCCCGCGCCAGTTACCGAAAAACTATCCTTCGCGAGCACCGCCCCGACAGGCATGACGCCAGACTTTTCAAACGCGCCATAGGACCGCCCCTTATCGTTGGCGTAGTTCTGAACGAACCGGTTGCCATGGGTCCCGGACACATACGCCACTCGGCTGTACCGACGCCAATTGGTGTAATTTTTAGCGGCGCTCAGTCCTGATTTTCCGTAAGCCGCCTTCATCTCGTTGATCACGCAATCATAGGCCGCCGCCGCTTCGGAATCGGTCAGTTCAGCAGACGAACCTGCGCCACAAGGGTTACAGGGATTGCTCGCGCCGCACGGATTGCAGGGGTTCTTCGCGGCGCACGGGTTACTGGCGTTCTTCGCCGTGCAAGGGTTACAGGCATTCTTCGCCGCGCAGGGATTGCAGGCGTTCTTCGCGGCGCACGGGTTACAGGCGTTCTTCGCCGCGCAAGGGTTACAGGCATTCTTCGCCGCGCAGGGATTGCAGGGGTTCTTCGCAGCGGTTTGGAGCCTTGGCACAACACATTGGCTTACCGCACCACTCGCCGCGCAAGGGTTGCCGGCGCCACATGGGTTACAGGGATTGCTCGCGCCACACGGATTGCAGGGGTTCTTCGCGGAACAGGGGTTACAGGCGTTTTTCGCGGCGCAAGGGTTCTTGGCTGCGCAGGGGTTTTTAGCCGCACAGGGATTGGCCGCCATCGCCGGACGCATGAGCGTTCCCGATGACGTGATTGCACTGGCGAAACTAAACCCGATAACAATCGCGATCGGAATAACCGTCGTCGACAACATTTTAGATTTTAACGAATACATTAATTTCTCCCGGTTCATACGTTGAAACCACCCTGCCCCTTTATCTAGAAGCTACTCCAACTATAGGGCGCAACATTCCCTGTACGGGCATCAACTGTCGTCACTGTATTGTGAAGCTTGCGTGAGAAGGCCGGGCGAACGACCTGTAGGAAGTGAGACTGCTACCAGACGCCGATCAAAAATCCGCGTTTTGCAGACGTATCCGTGCCTTGAGCGACGGCCTCGTCGCTCAGCGTCGTGCGCAATCGTCGTTGGCGTAACCAGACGAACAGCTTTTCGTGCAATTCCGTCCGAATTTCCGAATGGGCGGGCGATACTCCCAAATCATTGAGCTCATCCGGATCACGATCCAGGTCGAAGAGCTGCGGGCGGAATCCTTCATAATGGATATATTTCCATTGATCCGTTCGGAGCATAAAGGCGCGGGAATCAGCGGGCCCCCGGTCAAGCGCCCAGCGCGCCGACCGCCACGCGTAATCCGCCTCCGAAATCGCCGCGTCGCGCCACGCAACAGACGCCGCGCCCGTTTGTCGCAATAGTGGCGCGAGGGAACGGCCCTCCAGCCGATGCGGCTGCGCTTCTCCGCCCAACGCATCAATAAAAGTCGGCAGCAAATCAATCGCCTCGACCAGCCTGTCGCTTACTGAACCGCGCGTGCGGTCCGCCGCCTTGTCCGGATCAACGACGATCATGGGAATACGGACACTGGCTTCGTGGAACAGTTCTTTGTCGCCCAACCAGTGATCCCCCAGATAGTCGCCATGGTCGCTGGTGAACACGATCATGGTGTCGTCGAGGCGCCCGCGCGCATCGAGAAACGCCATGAGACGCCCCATATGATCGTCGATCTGTTTGATCAATCCCATATAGGCCGGGATCACGGTCTGGCGCACTTCTTCGCGGCTGAAGCTCTTGCCTTCGACATGATCCATGAATGCAGCGTGCACAGGATGCGGGTTGACCCGTTCGGCGTCGCTGCGCACAGCAGGCAATACGTTGTTTGATCCATACAGATTGTGATACGGCGCAGGCGCGACATAGGGCCAATGCGGTTTAATATAACTAAGGTGCAGGCACCACGGATCCTCGCCCGCCTCGTCGGTGAACGCCATGGCGCGGTTCGTCATATAGGCGGTTTCGGAATGTTCCTCTGGCACCCGGGCGGGTAAATTGGAATTGCGCAGGCTCCAGCCGGACAGAATTTCGCCATTCGGTCCCTCACCGGAATTCGCCCAATCATGCCACGGGTTTTCGCCCCCAAACCCATGGGAGCGCAGATAGTCGTTATAGGCGAGGTTTGGATTCAGAACTTGTTGTGGATGCAATCCGTCATCGCGTTCATACGGCTCAACCCCCCCTTCGCCAAACAACACGCCGTCGCGGGACTCCGGATCCAACCCGACCCGGCGCATACCTTCCGCATCCGCCTGGAAATGGGTTTTCCCCACTAATACCGTACGCAATCCCAGAGGGCGTAGATATTCGCCCATCGTTCACTCGCCCAAATTCAGCGGCACGGCGTTCCAGTGACTGCCATGGCTGAACATATACCGCCCTGTGTAAAACGACATGCGCGATGGACCGCAAATTGGCGCCTGACAATACGCGCGCGAGAACAGAACACCCCGGGACGCCATCGCATCGAGATGCGGCGTTTCCAGACTGGGATGCCCCATGCAGGACAAATAGTCCGCCCGGTGCTGATCCGTCATGATGAATAAAATATTGCGAACCGCGCCCATGCCATCCTCCACCCGTTCAATTTACAACTCAGCACAATCGTCCCACGAACGTCAGTGTGCGGCCTAGCTTGAAAAATACAATAGGGGACAAATTTCGTCGCGCCGATTGATTCAAATCAACGCCTTGCGCCAAAACCATCGCCAGTCTGGAGGTTCGCATTCCTTATTCACGATTTCTGGAGAATAAAATGGCGACGAACTCAGCATCAGAAAACCAATACACCGATCCGGGTTGCGCCTATTGCCCGTCCAGTGTTCGGGCCTGCCGGCAAGGCGAGTCAGAGGCCCGTGGTCCCGGTTTTTGCCCGACCAAAGTCGATCAGGACGGTATCGATCACGCCTATGATATGTACGCCGATCCCTTTGTTCGCGAAGTCGCCCAGGCGTCCGCGCGCGTTGAATCAGAAGGATACTGTCGGTGGACCCGCGTTGAGGAAATTTGTGAATTCGCCAAAAAACTCGGCTACACCAAAATTGGCATTGCGACCTGCATCAGTTTCGTAGATCTGGCCAAAACCCTAAGCGGCATTCTGGAGAGCCACGGATTCACCGTCGCCTCATTTGCGTGTAAACATGGCGGCGTTGCGAAAGAGGAAATCGACATTCCCGACCCTGAGAAAATTCATCCCGGCGGCCACGAATCCATGAGCAACCCGGTATCGCTGGCGGAATTGTTAAACCGCGCGGGTTGCGAACTGAATGTCGTGCTGGGGCTTTGCGTCGGCCATGACAGCCTGTTTTTCAAGCACGCCGACGGCTTATCCACCACCCTGGTCGCGAAAGACCGCGTGTTGGCGCACAACCCAATCGGGGCGTTGCAACTGGCCGATAGTTATTACAGTAAGGTTTGGGGATCGGAAAAACCGAAGAAAGAGCCCAAAATTCCAGCGCAAGGTCGGCGCTCTTAACGGTCTTCGCACCGTTTTAGAAAAACGCGTCGCCCGGCGCCCCGAATGAAGCGCGGACGACGTCGTATTTTGTTTAGGCGGTAAACGCCTGCATCCCGGTCATGGCGCGCCCCAGGATCAACGTATGAATATCATGGGTGCCCTCAAGCGTATTGATGACTTCCATATTCACCATGTGCCGGATGACGTGATATTCGTCTGAAATCCCATTGGCGCCGTGCATGTCGCGCGCGACGCGGGTGATGTCCAGCGCCTTGCCAGTGCAGTTCCGCTTGACCAGCGATATCATTTCCGGCGTCACCTTACCTTCATCACGCAGGCGACTGATACGCAGGCAGCCCTGCAGGCCGAGTGCGATTTCGGTTTGCATTTCTACCAGTTTTTTCTGAACAAGCTGGGTCGCCGCCAAGGGTCGACCGAACTGTTTGCGGTCAATTGTGTAGTCCCGCGCCGCCTGCCAGCAAAACTCGGCGGCGCCCATCGCCCCCCAGCAAATGCCAAACCGCGCATTGGTCAACGCCGATAGTGGGGCGGCCAGACCGCGGGCTTTCGGCAACACGTTTTCGTCCGGGACAAAGACCTCGTCCATCATGACAAATCCGGTGGGGGATGCGCGCACCGCCATCTTGCCTTCGATCTTTGGCGTCTCCAGGCCCGCCATGCCGCGTTCCAGAATAAAGCCGCGCACAATATCGTCTTCGTCTTTGGCCCAGACCAAGATCACATGCGCATAGGGCGAATGCGTGATCCATTGCTTTGTGCCGCTGACCTTGTAACCGCCATCGACCTTTTTCGCGCGGCTTTGCATAGCGCCCGCGTCCGACCCATGATTGGGTTCGGTCAATCCCATGGCGCCAATGAGTTCGCCTTCGCGCAGGCCCGGCAGAAACCGCTGCTTCTGTTCCTCCGAGCCGTAGCGATGGATTGGCACCATAACCAACCCTGTCTGGACGCCAACCGAGGAGCGAAAGCTGGTGTCGACATATTCCAGCTCCCGACAAATCAGACCGTAGGATACAAACCCGATGCCGGCGCAATCATAGTCCGGCAGGGTTGCGCCTAAAAAACCAAGTTTCCCGAATTCCTTCATGATTTCGGGATCGAAGGTCTCGTTCCGGTTCCACTCGAGGATGAGCGGCTTCAATTCCGACTGGGCGAAACTCTTCGCCGCATCGCGTATCAGCCGCTCTTCCTCGCTCAGTTGGTCTTCCAACAGGAGCGGATCTTCCCAAACAAAGGATGGAACACTATCGCTCATCAGGCGCAGCGCTCGATCACAATGGCCGTGCCTTGGCCGATGCCAACGCACAAGGTCGCCAGCGCGTAACGTCCGCCCACACGCTCCAAATGCCGCGCGGCCGTCAGCGCGATACGAGGCCCGGAGGCGCCCAACGGGTGTCCCATCGTGATGGCGCCGCCATGCATGTTGATGCGGCTATCATCATTGCTGAGGCTCAGGCCCTTGAGGCAACCCAGCACCTGGGCAGCGAAAGCTTCATTGATTTCAATGACGTCCATATCCGCCAGGGTCAGCCCAGCGCGCTCCAGCGCTTTTTGAGAGGCTGTCACCGGACCAATGCCCATGATGCGCGGGGAAACGCCCGTTGAGGCGCTCGCCAGAATACGCGCCATCGGCTTTACGCCCGCCTTATCCCCAGCGGCCTTGCTGCCAACGATGGTCGCGACGGCGCCGTCATTAATGCCAGAGGCGTTGCCCGCGGTGGTCACGCCGCCTTCAAACAGGGGGCGCAATTTGGCGAGGCTTTCCATGTTAGTATTCGCGCGCGGGTGCTCATCTTCGTCGATGATGATTTCCGGCGTCCGGCGTCCGGCGGGGATAATCACGGGTGTAATTTCACCCTCAAAAAACCCGGCCTTTTTGCCTTCCTGATATTTCATTTGAGACCCAAGCGCGAAAATGTCCGCTTCTTCTCGGGAGATCTGAAAATCCTTGGCGACGTTGTCGGACGTTTCGGGCATCGATTCCCAGCCATAATCCTTTTTCAGCGCC